>RECN01000120.1 GCA_007694005.1 Spirochaetaceae bacterium | reverse complement strand
TAGCGGTTCTCGAGCGTGCCACCGTAGCGGTCGCTCCGGGTGTTGTACTCGCGGCTCAGGAATTGTGCGATCAGGTAGGTGTGTGCTCCGTGTATCTCGACCCCGTCAAAGCCTGCCGTCCGTGCTCTCACCGCCGCGTCCACGTAGGCCTGTATGGTCGCCTCCACCTCTGCGGTGGAGAGCTCACGCGGCTGCTCGAAACCTTCGGACTCGATCGTGAACGCCGTACAGCTGACCGGCTGCTCGCCCGAGATACTGCTCGGCACCCGGTAACCCCCGTGGAATATCTGCACGACAGCGGCAGACCCGGCTTCGTGAAGCGCTTCGGCCAGCCGCGTGAGCCCCGGAATATGAGCGTCGTCGTATATACCGAGCTCGCCGTCCCAGGTCTTAGCCTCGGGAACAACGTTGGCAGCACAGGTGGCGATAAGTCCAAATCCACCTTCTGCCCGACGCCTCAGCCAGTGCAGCTCCTCGTCGCTGAGCGTTCCGTCGTCGTTGCTCTGCTTGTTGGTCATGGCCGCGAGGGCGGCGCGATTCCGTACGGTCAGCGAGCCGAGCCTGACCTCTTCGAATAATGGGTGATGTTCAGACACTGTGGGCGATCTCTTTCATAGCAACGAGAACGTACCGCATGTGGCCGCGTTCGGGCAACCAAGGGGCTAGTTATCAGTAGACGTCACCGGACACCTGGCCCCCAGTACAGATATCTCTCACTGATCCGGCACCAACGCCGAGGCGTGTCACCCCCATGGAAAGGTAATGCTCCGCGGTCTCTGCGTCGCGTATGCCACCCGAGGCTTTCACCTGTATTCGCCCGTCGGCGGCTTCTACCATGGTGTGGATGACTTCGGGCGTGGCGCCTTCTCCGGTAAACCCGGTGGAGCTCTTTATAAAGGTGGCTCCGGCGGCTACGGCGCATTCGGTTGCTGATCTGATCTCGTCGACGGAGAGCTGGGATGTCTCGAATATCACCTTCAACGGAACGTTTGCCGGACGACATACGAGGACCAGCCGGGCAATTTCCTGCTGAATCCCGGTCAGCATACCCGATCGGAGCATTCCGTAGTTCACGACCATGTCGAGTTCGCGCGCTCCGGCTGCGATCGCTGCCGTCGCTTCAAGGAGCTTCGTGTCGGCGGTCTGTGTGCCGTGCGGGAATCCAATCACCGTCGAGGCAAGCGTCTGCGAACCACGGCAAAGTACGACGGCCGACGGCAGATCCCAGGGTCTGACGCAGACGGAGTACACCGAGAGTTCGATCATCTGCCGAATCTGTTCATCGGCTTCTTCACGACTTAAATGTGGCTTGAGGACGGCGGCGTCAATGACACGGGGCAGAACGCTGGTGGTATCACTCATGCCCTGATCAGAACCGGATCAGGCGGTCTCAGTCAAGACTGAACTCGGGTCGGCCGAAGCGGGTCAGGTAGGATTCGACGACGGCGATATCGTCAGGGTCTATGTCGCCAGCGCGGGAAATCACAAAGGTGTCGTCAAAACGGTGTGCGGAGTACAGAAGCCACTGGGCACGACTGCGCTTCAGACGGGACCGGATTTCGAGATCACGGCGGCCGGTCCGGGAAGCACGTTCGGCAAACGCTGCCTCAGCAGTACGGTAAGCCCGATACGCGATCACGTACGAGTCGAGCAGGTGAGACACGGCGCCCGATGACAGCGTCCCGTCGTCGGAAAGCAGAGACTCCGGCACCTGCAGCCGGAACCCTATCGTGAGATCATCGGGGTCGGGAATATCGCCACGGTTGAAACGATACAGATCGGGCCACAGGTGCCGGCTTCCCCAGATCTCCGAGGACAGATCCCAGAGCGTATCGCCCGCGCGGACCACATGTTCAGCCACCATAGGACGCGCCGGGTAGTCGCGCGTCTCGGGAACCACAGGCTCGGGTGGCTCCGGTACAGCAGGAGCCGGAACTTCGGCAACTTCGGCCGGTGGAGCTGGCTCAGCCTCTGCTTCACGCACCTCGGTAATTACGGGACGCACTGCCCGGGCATCCCCGCTGCGATCGGGAAGCAGCAGAAACACAGCAATAATGACCACCGTAAGGATTACCGCCTCGATGATTATCAGCAGAATTGCACGGGATGCAGGAGAGCGGAATGTTGGTTCTCGACTCACGGACTGTTACCTCTTATATGAGATGTACTCAACACTTCTTAGTATCGTGAGAAATGGATGATTGCTAAAGCCCCGCCCCGGCGGAGAGCCGGTTATCGCGAGGGCGGAGCCTCGCCGGCGAGACGGGTATAGACATCTTCGAGATCTTCGAGGGAATGATAAAAAACTTCTATGCGTCCTTTGTGATCGGTGCCGTGTATAACAACTCGCGTTCCGAGATGATCGACAAGCAGACGTTCGAGCTCAATGAGTTCCGGGGACTTCTCCGAAGGCTTCGCCTCCTTCGGCTGCTCGGGCTTCGGTGCCGGTTGAGAGTCTCCCCCGAGCTCCCTGGCGCGTTGTTCGGCCTGACGCACGGTCAAGCCCTCAGTCAACATCTCGTGCAGGAGTATGCTCTGCTGCTCCGGCTTTCGCAGGCTCAGGAGCGCGCGGGCGTGTCCCGAACTCAACTCGCCGTCTTCGACCGCCTGCCTCGCCTCGCGGGAAAGATTCAGAAGACGAAGCGCGTTGGCGACCGTCGACCGGTTCTTTCCGACACGATGTGCGAGCTCCTCCTGGTTAATCCGCGAACTCTCCATGATCGACCGGTATGCCTCAGCCTCTTCTATGGGCGAAAGATCCTCGCGCTGAATATTCTCGATAAGGGCGATCTCTCGTTTTTCGTCGTCGGTAAAACTGCGGACAACCACCGGAATCTCCGTGAGCCCGGCGGCCTGGGCGGCGCGGAATCTGCGCTCACCTGCAATTATCGTGTAGCCGCCCGACTCGTCCCGCTCGGCTATGAGCGGTTGAATGATTCCGCGATCGCGTATGGAATCAGTCAGTTCGGCGAGAGAAGCTTCAGGGAAATGCTTGCGCGGCTGATGCGGATTCGGACTCAGGGCGTCAATCGGCACCTGAACCACGCCTCCGGCTTCCTTTACCGCCGACGCGATGTCTACTTCGGCATTTTGAGTCTGAGGTGTAAGGAGTGCGTCTATGCCTCGTCCAAGGCCTCGTTTAGCCACGGTTCAGTACCTCCTGCGCGAGTTCGGCGTAACTTTTTGCCCCCGTACAGTGGGGATCATACCGACTGATCGGGACACTGTAACTTGGTGCTTCGCCGAGGCGGACGTTACGAGGAATAATAGTGCGAAACACGGTGCGACCGAAATGTGAGACAACCTCTTCGACTACTTCGTTCGCAAGTTTGGTTCTTGAATCGAACATCGTAAAAATAATCCCGCCGACTTCAAGTTTCCGATTCAGCGATGCCTGCACGGTACGAACACTTTTCAGCAGCTGAGTCAGACCTTCAAGAGCAAAGTACTCACACTGCAGCGGGATATAAACCTCGTCAGCTGCTACGAGTCCGTTAAGGGTTAGTATTCCCAGAGAAGGAGGACTGTCAATAAGGACATAATCCAGCGTCTGCACAACAGGATGTATCGCATCCTTAAGAAAGAACTCTCTACGAGGTTCGTCCACCAGCTCGACAGAAGCGCCGGTCAGATCCGGTGTACTCGGTATAATCCGCAGGTTGGCGACGACGGTATCCTGCACCACGTCCTGAAACGATGCCTGTCCGGTAATGAGCTCATACACTCCCTTCCCGTCGGTGCGGGCACCAACGCTGCTGGAAAGGTTTCCTTGCGGATCAAAGTCGATGAGCAGAACACGCTTCCCGGCATCGGCAAGGTATGCTCCGAGGTTGGCGGCGGTCGTTGTCTTTCCGACACCGCCTTTCTGATTTGCAAATACGATCACACGCGACATAATAAGCCCCCAGTATACGGCATCAGGTGTCAACGGGCCAACGGACCTGAGGCACACGGGACCTCGAAGATAGACCGAGGAGATTCGATATCTGGCTGATGAGGACACCCGAGAGGACGACCATCATTCCTGCTACAGTCGAAATCAGTATCGGCTGCCCGAGTACGAGGATACTGAAGAGCGCCGCGAACACCGGGACGGTGTTGGTAGTGATGTTCGCCTTCGCCGCACCGAGCGTACGGATACCACGACTTAAGAATACGAAGCTGACGGTAGACGGGAAAACACCAAGGAACAGAATCGCAGTCCATGTCTGCACAGAGACGCCGGTCTGACTCAGGAGCGGCCCAAGGTCCCGGAACAGAAACAGGGGCATGAAATACAGAAGCCCGAGAATATTCTGCCAGACAACTACTGTCACTGAACTGTATCGATCGGGAAGCCGCCGAAGTGAGATCGAGTAACCGACTGCTGCGAGCACAGACACGAAGACCAGAAGTATCCCGCGAATATCGTTCCCATCGCTTCCGAGGTCACCGAGAACGAGAACCCCGACTCCAGCCAGACTCACGAATGCGCCAGTGATCGTGTACCAGGAAACCCGTTCTCGCAGGATTACATAGACGCCCACAGGGGTCACGACCGGTATGGTCGCAATTACAATGGACGCCACTGCAGGAGTGGTATACAGGAGCCCGGTATTCTCACTGAGAAAATAAAGAAAGGGCTGGAACAGAGCGATAAGCACAAAGAACCGGGCATCACCACGCGCGGGGCGCTCAAGCCGACCTATGGTGCGGCGCAGACCGGGTATGGCGCCGACAGCACTCAAACAGGCGATTGACACAACAAGGCGAAACACTATGATTGCCACGGGCGACAGTTCCTGAAGTGCCATAGACGTAAACACAAAACTCAACCCGAAAAACAGCATGGCAAACAGCAGCTGCACGTACACAACGACCATAGAATTCCTTTTTGTTGATAGACTTGCGAAAGCAGGATGCGAACACTACACTATATATGCACAAATGCGTCAAAAAGTCTGTTTCAGGAGTCGTGTGCCATGGATGGCAATATACAATCGACAGAGTTCGTAAGCCCGGATCTCGATCACACTACGCTCTTGCAGTTCCCTAAAGTTGAACTTCATCGTCATCTTGAAGGCACGTTCGAGCTGCAAACTCTGTTTACCATGTCTGTTCGCAACGGAATAGACCTGCCGACAGATTTTCCGTCCTTCAAGAAAGAAGTACAGTTTCCAAAGGATTCTGAACCCGATTTCCTGAAGTTTCTCAGTAAGTTCCGTAACAACTGGTATCGATCGCATGAAGACGTCTGGAACATCGCGTATGAGTCTATGCGTGCTTTTGCTGATGATGGTCTTCACTACATCGAAGTTCGGTTCTCACCCGAGCATTTCGCGCTTCACAACGATTTCGACAGACTCGAGGTCACGAAAATGATCGTTGAAGCAGGAAACAAGGCTGCCGAGGAAACCGATACACAGATCCGATACCTGCTCACCTTCAACCGCAGCCGTCAGACACAGGAAGAAATGCTCGAGCTGTACCGGAAGGTCATGTCTCTGAACCTTGCCGAAATCGTCGGGATAGACCTTGCCGGTGACGAGCTAAACTATCCGCCGGAGCTTTTCGTGGATTTCTTTAAGGCGGTACGATCGGACGGCGCCTGCGGAACGACGATACATGCCGGTGAAGTAACACCTCCGAAGCAGGTCTGGGATGCATTGAACGTGCTGAACGCCGATCGCATCGGACACGGCACCTCATCAATCGAAGACAAAAACCTGCAGCGATATCTCACGGACAACGGCATCACGCTTGAACAGTGCATAACCTCGAACCGCCAGACCGGATCATGGACCGACGAAGAAAACCATCCACTTGGCAGGCTGTATAAGGCAGGAGTACCGGTTACCATTAATTCGGACGACCCGACCATACAGGACTCCGACCTGACCGACGACTATGTGAAGGCGGTGCGGTACTTCGATCTTACGGTAGACGACCTGGTCAAACTCAACCACATCGCAATCGACGCGACTTTTCTACCCCACAACGAGAAAGAAGCTCTGCGAGCGAGCTATGACGCTGCGGTACGGCAGTTCCGCTCGGCGCAAAGTCTATAGACCTTCTGTTCCAGTGTTTCACGTGAAACAAAAAAGGCCCCGGTAATCGGGGCCTTTTTTTTATTCCTCAGATTCTCCGGACTCCGGAGGATCATCGACGGGAACTTCTCCGGGCTGTTCCACGGTTTCCCCTGTTTCATCCGATTCACCTGATTCTTCCGGTTCGTCGTCCTCTTTCGCAGCGCGGTCCACACCGACTACAAAGTCAGGTCGCTCGATCTGAACGATGCGCACACCTGTGGCAGCCCGTCCGTAGACCGGTACGGTACCCAGGTTGAGTTTTACGGTGTTCCCCTGACTCGTAATGACCATGATGTCGTCTTCCTCGGTACCGGAAAGAACGCCGACGATTTCGCCGGTTCTCTCAGCCGGGGTGAACACCTTCTGCCCGCGTGTTCCACGTCCGTGCGGGGTAAACTCATCAAACTTGACCCGCTTTCCGTGTCCGAACTCGCTGAGAATCACCAGATCGTGCTCATCGCTGACACACACGGCGCCGGCAAGCTCATCGCTTTCCTGCAACTTGATGCCCTGCACGCCACGGGTCGCGCGCCCCATTGCTCTTACCTGGGCCTCATCGAAGCGGAGTGCAAGACCGCTCTTTGTGGCCAGGAGGATGTCGCTGGTACCAGTGGTGAGCATCGCGTGCACAAGCTTGTCGCCGTCGTCGAGACGGACAGCCACGATACCTCGCGTTCGCGCATTCGAGAAGTCGCTCGTTCGCACCTTCTTGACGACGCCCCGCGAGGTTGCCATGAAGACGTGAGTATCATCGGTGAAGTCATCGAGACTGACGACTGCGGCGATCTCCTCGTTCGCGGTGATGTTTAGAAGGCCCTTGATGTGATAGCCCCTGGCGGTGCGACCCGCCTCGGGGATCTCGTGAACCTTCATCCAGTACGCTTTTCCGGCACTGGAAACGAAGAGAATGTAGTCATGCGTGCTTGCAATGAAGAGGTGCTGTATGAAGTCCTCTTCCCGCAGGCGGGTCGACATGGACCCCTTGCCTCCGCGACCCTGAAGCCGGTAGGCGCTGAGGGGAACGCGCTTGATATAACCATGATGGCTCATGAGTACCACCATGGGTTCCTTCTGTATGAGGTCTTCGATATCGATCGCCTCGATCTCATCCGGGACAACCTCGGTGCGGCGATCGTCTCCGTACTTCTCGGAGATTGCAACAGTCTCGTCGCGAACAACACCGAGCAGCTTCGTCTCGCTCGCCAGAAGCTCCTTGTAATAGGAGATCAGACGGCGTATTTCTTCGAGTTCTTCGACGATCTTCTTTGTCTCGAGACTCGTCAGCTTCTGCAGGCGCATGTCCAGAATAGCCTGTGCCTGTATTTCCGAGAGCTCGAAGGCCTCAATAAGCCCGTTACGTGCAGTCTCGGTATCGGCACTCTGCCGGATGATGCGGATCACCTCATCGATATTGTCCAAAGCGATCTTCAGACCGATGAGAATGTGTTCGCGCTCCTGGGCCTTCTTGAGATCGTAGCGGGTTCTTCGGGTAACGACTTCTTTCCGGTGCTTTATAAAGCACTCGACGAGCTCTTTGAGGTTCAGTACCCTGGGCCTGCCATCCACAAGAGCGACATTGTTGACCGCGAAGTTCACCTGCAGCTGCGTATTCTGAAAGAGGTGGTTCAGGATGATCTTCGGGCTCACCCCCCGCTTCAACTCAATGACAATGCGCATACCGTTGCGGTCGCTTTCATCCCTGAGATCTGCGATGCCTTCGATTTTGCGGTCGTTCACAAGATCCGCGATCTTCATGACAAGGTTCGCCTTGTTCACGAGATACGGAATCTCGTGCACTATGATTACATCCTTTCCGCTTTTCGTGCTTTCGATGCTGAATCGCGCTCGAACCGGAATGCGCCCTTTACCCGTTCGATACGCCTCTCTGATACCCCTGCGGCCGTAAATTATGCCGCCGGTCGGGAAATCCGGAGCCGTGACGTAGCGCATGAGTTCGTCAATACTCACATCCGGGGTATCGATAACTTCGCAGATCGCGTCACAGATCTCCCGGATATTATGCGGAGGCATGTTGGTGGCCATGCCGACCGCAATGCCATACGCGCCGTTGGCGAGCAGATACGGAAAGGCTGCCGGCAGAACGGTCGGCTCCTGCATGCTGTCGTCGTAGTTGGGAACGAAATCGACCGTCTCTTTCTTGATATCGGCCGTCATTTCTTCGGCGATACGATCCAGCTTGGCTTCGGTATACCGCATGGCAGCGGGTGGATCACCGTCCACGGAACCGAAGTTACCCTGAGGGCGAATGATGGGATAGCGCATGCTGAACGACTGGCCCATACGAACCAGGGCATCGTATACCGAGGCATCGCCATGAGGATGGTACTTACCGAGTACATCCCCGACGATGCGCGCGCATTTCTTCGAGGGACGGTCCACACGGAGTCCCATCTCATCCATCGCGTAGAGAACCCTGCGATGAACGGGTTTCAGGCCGTCGCGAACGTCCGGCAAGGCTCGCGATACAATGACGCTCATCGCGTAATTGAGAAAGCTGACCTTGACCTCATCCTCTATATTGACAGGTATTACCCGGCCTCGATTATCCGACATGAGGTATTACTCCTTGTAAATCTGTTGGCTAAACATCGAGATTGGCCACGTGCAACGCGTTCGCCTCGATAAACTCGCGGCGCGGTGCAACGTGCTCACCCATGAGCGTTGTGAAGATCGTCTCTGCCTCCACCGCGTCATCCATATCTACTCGCATGATGTTGCGCGTCTCAGGGTTCATAGTTGTGTCCCAGAGTTGTTCTGCGTTCATTTCGCCGAGACCCTTGTACCGCTGCTGCCCGATCTTCTTCTCTCCGGCACTCGCGCGCATTTCGCCGAGAAAGCGGTCCCGCTCGTGATCGTTGTAGGCGTACTCTATACGCGATCCAAGGGTCAGCTTATACAGCGGCGGCATGGCAATAAAGCAGTGCCCATGCTCGATCATGTCGCGCATGTAGCGATAGAAAAAGGTCAGCAACAGCGTTCTGATATGCGATCCGTCTACATCGGCGTCAGCCATGATGATGACCTTGTGATAGCGGAGTTTGGCAACATCAAACTCCTGGCCAACGTTGGCTCCGAGCGCCTGAATGATAGGCTGCAGCTTATCGTTGGTAATGACCTTGTCGATACGCGTCTTCTCGACGTTGAGCATTTTGCCCCAGAGCGGGAGAATCGCCTGGAACTGACGATCACGACCCGCCTTGGCACTGCCTCCGGCCGAATCGCCCTCGACAATGTAGAGCTCGGTCTTATGTGGATCCCGTTCAGAACAGTCAGCCAGTTTTCCGGGAAGACCACCTGAATCCAGAACATTCTTTCTTCGCGTCAGATCACGCGCGCGTCTCGCCGCTTCTCTCGCCTTTGCTGCGACGACGGTCTTGTCAAGAATGCTCTGTACGACATCGGGGTTCTGATCGAAGAAAAACGTGAGATGTTCGTTCACGAAGCTCTCAACGATTCCCTTCACCTCGCTGTTTCCAAGTTTGCCCTTGGTCTGTCCTTCGAACTGGGGATCGGGAACTTTGACCGAGACGACAGCTGTCAGCCCCTCTCGAACATCGTCACCGGTCAGATTCTCATCGAGCTTCTTGCTGAGCTTGCTGCGCTTGAGGAACTCGTTCATGGTACGGGTCAGGGCGCTTCGAAATCCGACAAGGTGGGTTCCACCTTCGCGCGTATTGATATTGTTCACGAAGGTGAAGAGTGTTTCGTCGTATCGATCGTTATACTCGACGGCAATCTCGATCTCCACGTCGTCGCGCTTGCCTTCAAGATATACCGGCGGCTTGTGGATGACGGTCTTGTTCTTGTTCAGATACGCGACGAACTCCTGCACACCGCCCTCGAAGCGAAAATCATGTGACTTCTCGGTCGGAAAGCGCCGGTCGACAATGATGATGCGTATGCCCTTGTTCAGGAACGCAAGCTCACGAAGACGCTTCGAGAGCACATCAAAACTGAAATTAACATCCTCAAAAATGGTGCTGTCGGGAATGAACTCGGTGACCGTACCGGATCGGTCGGTCGGTCCGATTTCCTTGATCGCTTCTTTCGAGATTCCGTGGTGGTATTCCTGTGTATGGACGCGTCCATTGCGATGAACGAAAACCCGACACATGTCACTCAATGCATTTACAACCGACACACCGACGCCGTGAAGACCACCGGACACTTTGTACGTGTCCTTGTCAAACTTGCCACCCGCGTGAAGCCGTGTCATGACCAGCTCAAGAGCACTGATTCCTTCGCCGGTGTGCATGTCTACGGGAATGCCGCGACCGTTGTCGGTGACCCGGATCATGTTGCCGCGCTCAATCTCCACGGTGATCTGGTCGCAGTGACCAGCGAGGGCTTCGTCTATGGAGTTGTCTACGACTTCGTATACGAGGTGATGAAGACCGTCGATACCGGTTGATCCGATATACATACCTGGTCGCTTACGGACCGCCTCCAGACCTTTGAGTATCTGGATGTTTTGGGCAGAATAATTATTTTGCATTTTTGTCTCGATGTGTAAAGATGGCTTAGGAAGTATATTCTCTTTGGCTGCCTTCGTAAAGAATCCCGGCTTGCCTATGAATCGTCCTTGCAATACAATCCGAAATCCGCCTGGAGGACACGAGCATGTCGACGGATTCATGGGATTATTCGCTGTTCTGGAACGAAGCACTCGAACAGCTGCGCAAAGAAATCTCTGATCAGGAGTTCTCGATGTGGTTCAGCGGGATGAAATACGACTCCGCTGAGGAGCGCGTAATAGTCGTCAGCGTCCCGAGTTCCTTTTATCGCGACCAGGTCAAGCAGCGATATCTTCCCCTTATCGAAGGGAAGCTGCACGAGCTTGCCGGCAGCAGTTTCTCTCTGAGTTTCGTGGTACGAAAGACCGAGTCCACACCGAAGAAACGCACGGTTGAACGTGAAGAGACGGTAGAACGTCGTGTCAGAGCCAAGACGCCGCATCGCGAACTTCGCCAGGAATATACCTTCGACAACTTCGTCATCGGTGAAAACAACTCGTTCGCCGCAAATGCGGCCATGGCGATATCCCGAAATCCGGGAACCGGGTATAACCCCTGCCTGATTTACGGCGGTGTCGGTCTGGGAAAGACCCATCTGATACAGAGTATCGGAAACAGTGTCCACACAGAGTTTGAAGATCTCAAGATCGTATACGTGACAGCAGAGAGTTTCACGAACGAGTTCATACAGAGCATACGCGAGAAACGGACTCATCAGTTCAAGAACAAGTATCGCTATGCAGATGTTCTTCTGATCGACGACATACACTTTCTGCAGAAAAAAGCCGAGACCCAGGAAGAACTGTTTCACACCTTCAACGCCTTATACGACGCAAACAAGCAGATGGTTTTTACCTGCGACCGTCCGGTCAGCGAGCTGCGGGAACTAACCGACCGCCTCCGCAGTCGCTTTGAACGGGGACTGAACGTCGACCTTCAGCCACCGAGCTACGAGACACGGTACGCGATCTTGAAGAAGAAAATCGACGCCGTTGGAATCGTCATGCCCGAGGAAGCCGTCAGTCTGATCTGCAGTAACGTCACAACCAACGTCAGGGATCTCGAAGCAGCACTCACGAAGCTTATCGCCTACGCTGAACTGGTCAACAAGAACATAACCGTTGAGATTACCAAACAGCAGCTGAAAGACGTTTTCGCCAGCCCGAAGCAGAACAACATCACCATAGATCTTATACAGAGACAGGTTGCCGACTACTTCAACCTCTCGGCGAATGACCTGAAAGGCCGACGTCGAACGAAAGTTATCAGTCTGCCCCGTCATCTTGCGATGTTCATTGCCAGAGAGATCACCGAGTTCTCGACGACCGAGGTTGGGCTCGAGTTCGGTGGACGTGACCACACTACCGTCATGCACGCGTGTCAGAGAATCGAGAATCGCATGCGAACCGACGCAACTCTTGAGCCGACCATTCAACACCTGATCCGAAGCATCAAAGAACAGTCAACCCGTTAATACTTTCTTAACAACTGCGATACTGCCCCTTAAACGGTGCACAGTGTGTACAGCCTGTGTGTAACACGCGTGGTTTACGCACAACACTAAGCACCAGTCATGGAAGGGTTTAAGATAGTTTTCCACATATGCGGTGTGCCTATTACTATAACTACTATCTTTATAATAGCCTTACGTAATAAGAGAACTTGCGCAAAACCGGTCCAAACCGGTACGGTGTGCATCACAGACAAGGAAGGACGCTGATCATGAAGTTCACATGCGAGCGAGATGTAATAGTCAGAGAAATCTCAGTTGCCCAGGAAATTATCTCTTCACGAAATGTCCTTAGCATTCTCAGTAATGTACTTCTCCTGGTAGACGATAATACGCTCACCATTCGTGCAACTGATCTGAAGGTATCGTTTGAAACACAGATACCGGTTGAGGTACAGGAGGCTGGCAGTACAACGGTGTTCTGCGACAAGCTGCTTGGGATACTCAGAAGTCTTCCCTCCGGAGACATCGAGTTCGAGACATCACAGTCAGAAACCTTTGTTATACGTCCTCTGTTCCGAAAGATCGATTTTCAGCTCAAAAGCATTTCCAGCGATAAGTTTCCTGAGATTCAACACGCTGGGGATGATCAGTTCTTCGAGTTTTCGCAGTCTCAGCTGATAGAGATGATCAGTCAGACGGTTTTTGCCGTCAGCGACGATGAGACACGGTATTTCATGAACGGGGTCTATTTCGAGAACATCGATGGCGACATGGTCATGGTGGCTACCGATGGGCGTAGACTCAGTTACATCCGCAGCGATTCAGACGGCGAGCTTCCCGACTTCCCGGGGATAATCGTACCGCCGAAGATTCTTTCCATGATACGAAAGCTCGCCAGTGGTGAGGGTAATATTCGAATAGCGGTATCGGAGAAGACGGTATTCTTTCACTTTGACAATCAGAAACTCAGCTCAAGTCTTATTGAAGGACAGTTTCCGAACTATCAGCGTGTTATTCCCGATGAACAGAAATACAGTTTTCATGTTGATCGTAGCGAACTATCGGAAGCGCTTCGACGTGTCAGTCTGCTCGTGGAAAAAAGCAGACGGATCTATCTGAAGCTGTCTGAAGGAAGCATCGTAATTTCGAGTGAGCAGAGTGAAGTCGGTGTAGCTCGTGAGGAACTTGAATGCAGTTATGAGGGACCCGAAACGCTTATGGCCCTTAACTTCGTATATCTCACCGAACCCCTGAAGGTTATGCAGGGCGATCAGATCGAACTCCAGTTTACCGAACCCACAAAGGCAATGACGCTCTACTCCGTCCCGAAAACCTCGTACTTTCACATCGTCATGCCGATGCAGCTTGACTGATATCTGATCGTGCTCATCGTTCATGGGGTTTTCGCAGATACGATACTATCAGTTCAGAAACATCGCCGATGGTGTCCTGGCCTTCGACGCGAAGCAGATCTTTTTTGTCGGAGATAACGGTCAGGGAAAGACGAACCTGCTCGAGTCGTTTTACATTCTCTGTTACGGATCCACCTTCAGAACGAATAGGGACTCGCTTCTGATCCGATCGGGGATGTCGGACTGTGGCCTTACCGGAACGGCTGTAACCGATGATAGTGGCGAACTTGCGATACGATTCGCCCTGCAGAACTCTCTGAAGTCCATACACGTGAATGGCAGCCCCGTGCAGGACAGAAAGGATCTCATCCACAACCTGCCGTGTATCGTTTTCTGTCACGACGACATTGACTTTGTAAGCGGCCCGCCCGAACGGAGACGCTGGTTTTTTAATCAGACCTTGAGTCTGTACGATGAGTTGTTCATTGATGTTCTGCGACGCTATACACGGATTCTGAAGAACAGAAACGTCGCTGTCCGGGAAGAAAACGGGGACATGATCGATGTACTGGATGAACAGCTTGCGCATACCGGGCGTGAGCTACAGGTCCAGCGCGAACATGCGGTAGAACGCTTCAGTGCTACGTTCGAACAGCTTTATCATCACATCTCCGGATTTGATGAACCACTGCGGGTCCGCTATCGCCCATCCTGGCGCAATCTCGACAGTGTTGAATCGGTGGTGAAGGAACTCCGCACCCGACGATCAACCGACTTTACGATGGGCACGACCACCAGCGGACCTCACCGGGACCGATTCCGTTTTGAGATGAACGGGAAGGAGTTCACCGAGACCGCGAGCACCGGGCAACTCAGGTTGATCTCACTCATACTGCGGGTCGCACAAGCGAGGTTTTTCTCCGGCCGATCGGGGCGCAAACCAGTTCTGCTTCTCGATGACGTTATGCTGGAACTCGATCCCACGCGACGAAAACGGTTTTTTGATGCCCTGCCCGACTACGATCAGGCAGTTTTCACATTTCTTCCGGATGAGCAGTTTTCTTCGCTCGCCGGAGATGATACGCTTCTGTATCGCGTCAAGGCAGGCCATGCATATGGAGAAAGCGGGAGCGCTTCTACACGCTCTGTTTGAACGACTGAGCATACAGGATGAACGGGGGTTCGTTCGCTTCTTTTCCTCCTGGAGAAAAATAGCCGGTAATGATCTCGCCGATCACAGTAAACTCGTGGATGTTCGTCATAACGCAGCAGTCGTTGTCGTGGACCATCCTGGATGGATGCAGCTTCTGCGTATGCAACAGGAACGGATACTCGGACAGATTCAGCAGGAGTTTCCGGACCTGGAAATACACACCATGCATATTCACCTGATCGATGAACGTGTTGGCGAAGCGTTGCACACACAAATCACGTCCGAACAAACGAGTGAGCCTCAGGTCGCGATGGATGCGGAGTTGCAGAAACCGCCGCCGCCCGAGAATCCGGATCTGGCCATACGACAGGTACGGGATGATGACCTGAAAAAACGCCTTGAATCGCTCAAAAAAGCAATGGAGTCATCGGGCCGTTGATTTGTTGACACCACTGAAACGCATTTCGTATAATGCGGTCCGCCTTATCGATTACCCAAATAGGCTTTGGCGATTTTTGGCCGCTTATGTATCAATCGCCTGTTCAGTGATTTTGAGGAGACAGACATGAAACGAACATATAATCCGAGCAAGGTAAAGCGAAACCGAAAGTTCGGTTTCCGGGCTCGAATGAAAACTCGCGGTGGTCGCGAAGTATTACGGCGACGACGGGCCAAGGGCCGGTATAAGCTGTCGGTTGCGGATGAAAAAAAGCCTTACTAAGGCAGAGATTCTCCGCGGGCATCGCGCTATTCGGGCAGCATTCCGGAGTCCGAATGCTGCTTCAGGCAGGGGTTTGAAAGTCCTCTGGAAGCCGAATGGTCGCGATTACAATCGCATTCTTATAGTACCGGTACGAAAGTACGGAAGCGCAGTAGCCAGAAACCGGGCAAAAAGACTGGTTCGTGAAGTCTACCGAGAAATAAAAGAACATGTGTGCGTGGGGTACGACCTGGTTTTTATCGTGTATCCGGGATTTGACCAGGCATACAGCATCCGGTTCGGTCAGATCAGATATGTTCTGCAGAAAGCTGAATTATATCGAAATACTATTTAGGGTGCGTCCCTCTTTCGTGTAAGGTACCTATATGGAAAAACGAACTCTCTTAGCAGTTGTACTCTCGGTGCTTGTGATCACCATAGGGTTCAGCATACAGAATGCACTCTTTCCTCCGGACGATTTCATCGCAGAACGACCGGTTCCAACCGCCTCCACAGAACCTGACAGCCGGGCTCCGGCCGATCCGGGAGCAGTTACGGCGCAACCTGACTCAATGGAAATCCGTGCAGTACCCGATGAGCGGGCAACCGCCCGGGAGATCGTTTTCGAGTCCTCGAACATGCGGGTGGCCATGAATTCCGAAGGAGCGGTGATTACCTCCCTCGAACTGTTAAACCACCGGGACGGTGGTGAACCGGTGAATCTGGTTCTTCGGGGAGATGATGGCGACCCCGCCATGCTTACGCGTTTCGGTGGCCCCGACGGAAGACCCGTAACCGAAGCGTTCCGATTCAACCAGATCTCGAATAACGAGTTTGAGTTCACTCGTGATTTCTACATTGCCGGAAACGAAGAAGAACCCTTCGCGTTGACAAAGCGGTACCGCTTTGAGCCGGGTGAATACCTGTTTAACGTAGAAGTCGAGTTGCGAAACACCGTGAATGCCGCCATCCCCCTGAACATCGACGGTTTCGCGTACACTCTCGGCTTCGGTCCGCAGATAGGACCACAGTTCACCGAACTAGACGGCCGAAATGAGTTTCGCCGTTTCGTTACCCTGACGCAGGGAAGCCGGAGGCTTGAACGAGACAGCACCGAGTTGTCTGAAGGTGAACGTGAGATTCTGGATCAGCGGGTAGAATGGGCCGGACTCGCAGGGAAATACTTCGCACTGATCGGGATCCCTGATCAGACGAGATACTCTATCGTGTTCGACAGCGAACCGGTATCCGGTCTTGTTCGTGGGCACCAGATGAGTTTTGCCCGACCGGCTATACGACAGTCATTCAATACTGACACATTTCGAGTGTATGCCGGACCTAAAACACCTGAGGCGCTTACCCGGTACGACAGTGCTGACAGTAATGCCTTCCGGATCAGTAACCTGAAC
Source organism: Spirochaetaceae bacterium (assembly GCA_007694005.1). Classification (GTDB taxonomy): domain Bacteria; phylum Spirochaetota; class Spirochaetia; order DSM-27196; family SKKC01; genus SKKC01. The sequence goes on along the minus strand of RECN01000120.1, from coordinate 5,602 downwards.
CTGGACCAGATACTCGATTCACGACCGCTCCTGGGCTGGCTCGAGAACGTCCTCAGACTCGGTCTTAATATGTTCTATCGAATCATACCGAATTATGGTGTGGCGATTATTCTTCTGACTATCCTGGTGAAAGCCCTGCTCTATCCTCTTACCCGCAAGAGTTTCACATCAATGAAACGCATGCAGGAGCTCAATCCCAAGATGAATGAGCTGAAAGAGAAGTACAAGAACGATCAGCAGAAACAGCAGCAGGCGCTTGCCGAGCTGTATAAGAAAGAGAAGGTTAACCCTCTCGGTGGCTGCCTCCCGATGGTCCTTCAGATACCGTTTTTTATCGCCATGTTCGGCGTATTTAACAACAGTTTCGACCTGCGTGGGGCGACGTTTATTCCTGGATGGATAGATGACTTGAGCGTATCAGAAAGCATTTTAAGCTGGTCGGGCTTTGCGCTCCCGGTCGTTGGCAATGACATACGACTTCTACCCCTGATCTTTCTGGCCAGTCAGCTGTTTACCAGCAAGTTCATGCAGCCGGCCGGTGGCGCGCAATCCGGTGCACAGCAGAAGATGTTCAAGTATCTGCTTCCGGCGTTCATCTTCTTTGTCTTGTACAATATGCCCGCGGGTCTTCTGGTTTATATGATCCTTACAAACGTCACGACCGGCCTGCAGCAGTACTGGTCACAGCGCGGGGCGAAAAAGGCCCCGACACCGACAGCCGGTTAATTTGAGGAGACAGAACGTACATGGTATACGATTTTGAAGGTAAGACAGAGAAAGATGCGATAGAACAGGCTGTTGAGCAACTCGGTATCGAGCAGAACAAGTTCGATGTGGAGGTTCTTGATCAGCAGACAGGTTTTCTTGGGATGAACCGCAAAGTCCGCGTTCGTGTTCACCTGCGAGGCGAGGGAGCTCAGGCGCCATCGACTGCTCGCACCGAGGACTCCGGTTCAGGGTTCGCTCGAACGACAACGCAGGGTAGTTACAGTAACACACCCGAGAACGATTTTGAGCATGCCGTTGTCGATTACCTGACGACGGTCACCGATATGATGGGAGCACCGTGTGAGGTACAGGTCATGTACCGCGAGTCATCCAAAATCGGGTTGCGCCTCGACGGCTCGGATAACGGAATTATCATTGGGCGAAAAGGACAGACGCTCGACGCCCTGCAGACACTGGTCAATATCGTCGGTGGCAGAGTTGGGGGGGAGGGCATAAAGATCGTGGTTGACAGCGAGAACTATCGCAGTCGTCGCGAGGAAAGCCTTGTTCGCATGGCGCAACAGGTCGCGGATGAGGTAAAGGAAAGCCGTTCCAGCAAGCTGCTTGAGCCGATGAATCCCTTTGAACGGCGGCTGGTGCATACTGCCCTGAACGATATCAACGATATCGGTACAAAAAGTGAAGGTGACGGACAGTACAAGCAGGTTCGAATTTTTTATCGCGGGTAATTCCTGAAAACCGCTTGACATGTTCCACAAAGGCATCCTTGTGGATAATCTGTGGACAAACTCGTCTTTAATATATTCAAGATTCTGCTTAATTACGCTTATTCGTTCTGATATAGGACTTTACCCGGTTTTCACCCGATAAAGTCCTTTTTTTATCGCGTAATTCCGTCGAATTGACGCTGATTATCACTTATTTGTCCCGGAATTCGTCGTTCGACCGACCGACTGATTTCCTCATCGATCCATCTCCATGTGGATAACTTGTGCATAGTTCGGGTTCTTACGTGCATAATAGGAGTTCAAGGACCTCCATATCCTTCGATGTTCGGTAGCCGTACATCTGATCTGCATGTATACTCGGATCACTGGTTATGAACAAGCAAACGCCCCTGTTTACGTGGCATCGCAGTCACGGTGCGAAAATAACCTCTTTTGCCGGATGGGATATGCCCTTGCAGTATCACACCGGCCCGATTCAGGAACCGAGATTATTATTGACGTTCGCGGCCGGCAAAAAGTCGCCCGCGTTGTAAAACGACCTCTGTACACAACGCGGTACAGGGTCTGAATCCTCACAACAGGAGTGAAATACGATATGAAGTTTGACGATACGGTTCGATACGTGAAGAGTCATGAATGGGCGCGTAAGGACGGGGATGAGATCACCGTCGGCATCTCCGACTACGCTCAGGATAGTCTCGGAGACGTTGTGTTCGTGGAGTTGCCCGAAATCGGAGCAACATTCACGCGGGGTACCGCGTTTGGTGTTGTTGAAAGCGTGAAAGCGGCGAGTGACATCTACGCGCCGCTTGACGGAGAAGTGGTTGCAGTGAACGACGCGCTCAACGATAATCCGGCGGCCGTAAACGAAGACGCATTCGGCGACGGCTGGCTCATCAAACTGAAAGCATCGGACCTGTCCCAGTTCGACGCTCTCATGAACGTTGACGATTACAAGACATACTCGGACGGTCTGGACGAGTAGTCGCGTTGACTGCGGTTTCTCCAAAATAGTACCTTGAGAGGGTTACTTATTAAGGAGAACGTAAATACATGTCGTCAGCCATACACACGAAAAGCGGGGCCTCAGCCCTGCTCGTAACAGATTATACCATAAAAGACATAACCCTGGCCGACTGGGGACGCAAAGAGATACGGATAGCAGAGAAGGAGATGCCGGGACTCGTCGCGACCCGCGAGAAGTACGGACCCGAAAGGCCGCTTGAAGGGGTTCGTATCACCGGCAGTCTTCACATGACCATACAGACGGCCGTTCTGATCGAGACGCTCGTAGATCTTGGAGCCGACGTTCGCTGGAGCAGCTGCAATATCTTTTCGACCCAGGATCATGCGGCGTCCGCCATCGTTGTTGGAAGAAACGGAACCGAGAGTGCGCCCGCCGGGGTTCCGGTGTTCGCCTGGAAAGGTGAGACGCTGGCCGAATACTGGGAACAGCTCTACAAGGCCTTGTGTTTTCCCGCTGCCGACGGGGGAGTGCTTGGACCCCAGCTCATTGTCGATGATGGAGGCGATGCTACGATCATGCTGCATCTGGGCTATCAGGCGGAGCAGGATCCTGCAGTGCTCGATACACCGTCGGACGGTGAAGACGAGGTCGAGCTTAAGAAGCTGATACGCCGCATTCTTGATACCGAGCCGGGTCGATTCAGTACCCTGGTCGCCGAGTGGGCCGGGGTAAGCGAGGAAACGACAACGGGCGTGCATAGACTCTATAAGATGGCAAATGAGGCTAAGCTGCTCGTGCCCGCGATCAACGTCAATGACGCAGTCACCAAGAGCAAGTTTGACAATCTTTACGGCTGTCGCGAGAGTCTGGTTGACGCAATCAAGCGGGCAACCGATGTGATGATCGCAGGTAAAGTCGCTGTTGTCTGCGGCTACGGGGATGTCGGTAAGGGGAGCGCAGCAAGCCTCCGCGCGCTTCAGGCACGGGTAATCGTGACTGAAGTCGATCCGATCTGTGCCTTGCAGGCGGCAATGGCCGGCTATGAGGTACGAACCGTCGAAGATACGCTTGGTGAAGCCGACATCTATGTTACGGCAACCGGCAACAGGGACATTATTACCGCCGAGCACATGCTGCACATGAAGGACCAGGCCATCGTCTGTAACATCGGACATTTTGACAACGAGATACAGGTCGGAAAGCTCGAGTCAATGAAAGGTGTCAAGAAGGAAAACGTAAAACCCCAGGTTGATCAGTACACCTTCCCGGACGGACACAGCATCCTTCTTCTGGCTGAAGGGCGTCTGGTGAACCTCGGCTGTGCAACCGGACATCCGAGCTTCGTCATGAGCAACAGTTTCACGAATCAGGTGCTCGCACAGATTGATCTCTGGAAGAAGCGTGACGAGTATGAACCCAATGTCTATCTGCTTTCCAAGGAGCTGGATGAAGAGGTGGCCCGTTTGCATCTCGAAAAAGTCGGTGCAAAACTGACTACGCTCCGGAAGGAACAGGCTGACTATATCGGGGTGAAGCCGCAGGGTCCGTTCAAGCCGGAAACCTACCGCTACTAGAAAGCAGATACAGGAATATATACGTATGGCAGAACGAACCTTTTTGTTTACTTCGGAGTCCGTGAGTGAAGGACACCCCGACAAGCTTGCCGACCAGGTCTCCGACGCAGTGCTCGATGCCTGTCTCAGGGATGATCCGGAAAGTAGAGTCGCATGTGAAACCTTCACAACGACCGGATTGATTCTGGTTGGCGGTGAGATTACGACCGAGACCTATGTCGATATACAGGAAGTCGCGCGCGGTGTAGCGAAGCGTATCGGATACGATCGTCCGGAGTATGGGCTTGACTATGAAAGCATGAACGTCCTCAATGCGATTCACTCGCAGAGCCCCGACATCAGTCAGGGCGTAAGCGGCACCGGGCTGTATCAGGGCCAGCAGGGAGCCGGCGATCAGGGTATGATGTTCGGCTACGCGTGTACCGAGACGCCCGAGCTCATGCCGGCACCGATCATGTATGCGCATCAGATTCTGATGCGCGCGGCCCGACTCCGCAAAGACGGTGAAATCAGCTGGCTTCGCCCGGACAGTAAGAGTCAGGTCACGGTGGAGTATGAAGGCAACACGCCACGGCGTGTCGCTGCGGTTGTAGTAAGCCATCAGCACGATGATGAGGTTCCCCACACGCAGTTGAAACGTGAAGTCATAGACCAGATCATACGCCCCGTTCTCGAACCGACGGGCCTTGTCGACGAAAAGACGACATACTACGTGAATCCCACCGGTCGTTTCGTGATTGGCGGTCCCCATGGCGACGCCGGACTTACCGGACGCAAGATCATTGTCGACACCTACGGTGGTATGGGGCGACACGGTGGCGGTGCATTCAGTGGGAAGGACCCGAGCAAGGTGGACCGCAGTGCCGCGTATATGGCCCGCTATGTCGCCAAGAATGTGGTCGCTGCCGAGCTTGCAGGACGCTGCGAAGTCCAGCTTGCGTACGCGATCGGTGTACCGTTTCCTGTCAGCATTATGGTCGATACGTTTGGCACCGGTGTAGTGCCCGAAGACAGAATCGCCGACGCGATAGAAAAGACTTTCGATCTCACCCCGTCCGGCATTGTCCGCACACTCGATCTGAAACGACCGATATACCTGAAGACCGCAGCCTACGGGCATTTCGGACGGTCGGAGTTTCCCTGGGAAGCAACCGACATGGCTCAGGAGCTTTCAAAGGCCTGTTCCTGAGGTTTCACGGGTGCCGTACCTTGGTACAGCACCCGTGGCCGTGCTATCGTTTGGGTATGTTCTTTAAACTGCTTGGCGCGTTTACCATAATTCCAATTATTGAGCTCTACATACTCATACAGCTGGGCAGCGTTATCGGCGCACTGCCGACCGTCCTGCTCGTTATCCTCACAGGAGCGGCTGGAGCCGCCCTTGCAAAGGCTCAGGGAGTATCTGTGTGGAGCAGGATACAACGGGAACTCAATGCAGGGCGGTTTCCCGGAAACGATCTTATAGATGGGCTTCTTCTGCTTCTCGCAGGCGTTACGCTTTTGACCCCGGGGCTTCTTACCGATGTTGCGGGCTTTCTGCTTCTTGTGCCCGTTACCCGATACCCGGTGCGAGAATGGCTCAAGCGACGGTTTCGTCGAACGCT
>RECN01000051.1 GCA_007694005.1 Spirochaetaceae bacterium | reverse complement strand
ATTCGTTCGGCGGCCGGGTTTGCCGAAATAATGGTGCCGTCTGCCGCCTGGTGTACGACGCCCTGTGGGATGGTCTCAAAGAGCTGACGGTACCGTGATTCGCTTTCCTGCAAAGCCTGTGTTGCCGCCGTCCGTTCGGTCACGTTGTGCACAATGACGGTAAATTCGTCCTGCCTGGTCGCGAATACGCTCAACTCAAACCACGACTGGGACGGTTCAAAGTACAGGGTTTGCCTCGCATCCGCGCGTCCCGCGAGTACGTCAGCGTAGAGCTGAATGACCGGATCGGCTTCCGGACCGGGGTATATGTCACGTATCGTGCGGCCAATTACCTCCGGCTCCGACAGGCCGGTCTGCTGCTCGAAGGCCTGATTTACCTGTAGATACTCGCAGTCGTGTGGGGTGCCGTCGGCAGCGTACAGGAACCGGTGTACACACGTACCGGTAATGGAATGTCTGAACGTGTCCTCAATGAGACGATGGCTTTCGTGGAGCCGAAACGCCATTCGAATTGACGCCAGCAGAACCGTGTCACCGGAATTTTTGACGATGTACCCGTACGAAGTAATTCCTTCGGTTTTCTGGACTATTTCTGCTTCTGTGTGTGATGAGAGAAACACGATCGGAAGCTCTCGAATGTCAAGAATCCGCTCGGCCGCGACGGTCCCGTCGATGCCTGACCCGAGGTCAATGTCCATGAGGACCAGATCGATCGCAGTATTATCGATTACCGTTTCAATGGCGTGCTCACCCGTAGGGGCTGTGTGAACGACATACCCTTCGCGCTCAAGCGTTCGTTTCTCCGCAAGGGCAATGAGCGCTTCGTCTTCCACGAGGAGGATGTTGAGGGGTTCAAAGTCGACCGGGTTGGTGCGCATGCCTCAGAATATCCCGACCCTGTGTGTCTCACAATCGAAGATTCCAAGAAATGCGCGTTACACCCGCTCCATCATATCGTGTACGCCACCTCCGTTTTCCACCTTCGTGTATCCCATCTGCGACAGAATGCGTGCGCCGTAGGCGGAGCGTGCACCGGATGCGCAGTACAGAATCACGTGCCGGTCTTTCGCCCCGATCTCGTCGGCCCGGGACGCGAGCGCGTCAAGCGTGATGTTGATTGCGCCCGGGTATGCACCCATAGAGAACTCCATGGGGGTGCGGACATCAATGACCAGTGGACCCGTTTCGGTCGCCAGCACCGGGTCAGTCGTACCAGCTGTCTCGCTGTCTGCTTCCTGAGACGCCTCGCGTACGTGGTCCTGCACCGATTTTGCCTCGACCGGCAGCAGGCCCACATTCAGGAGTGAATACCCGGCTGCGCGCGCGTGCCGTTCGATAGATGTGTAGCCACCGCTTACGTTGAACACAGACTCGAACCCGGCCTCACGAAGCATGCGGGCGGCCACGTGGCCTTTCTGTCCATCATCACTGATCAGGAGAATAGTATGCCCGGACGGAACCCGATCAAGGTTCTCCCGAAGCCTGTTCTGGCTCAGGTTACTGCTGCCCGCGAGATTCGCGTTTCTGAAGGCGATGGGGTCGCGCAGGTCGATCGCGATGGGCTCGTGTTCCTGCACAAAGCTTTCAAGATCGCGCGCGAGCACCGACGGACTGAAGCCGTTGCGCTGGTTCTCTGCGGTGAATGCGGTCATGTTGATCGGTCCGTTCGGACTGTTGAACGGAGGCGCGTAGGCGAGATCAAGCTCGGCGAGATCGCTGACCGTGAGGCCTCCGAGTATAGCCGTTGCAATGACATCTATGCGCTTGTCGACGCCGACCCGCCCTGCAGCCTGCGCTCCGAGTACGCGTCCGCTTTCCCGCTCGTACACGAGCATGAGGCTGACCTTCTCCGCGCCGGGATAGTAGGCGGTGTGGCTGACCTTGTGCGTGACGACCGCCTCTGCGTCAAAGCCCGCCTCGCGGGCCTGGCTGAGGCTCAGGCCCGTGGAGCCTGCCGCAGCGTCGAAGACCTTCACGATTGAGCTGCCACCGGCTCCGCGATAGCTGCGCATCCCGGACGTGCTCCCCGCGTCGTCACCTGTGGCGGCTCCGCTGGCCGTGGCGCCAGCTGCCGCGGCGCCGGCGACCACGGTCACCGCATTTTCCGCGGCCAGGCGACCCTGGCGGTTTGCAGGACCCGCGAGCGGCAACCGGACGGTGCGACCGAGCACGGTGTGTTCGATTTCTACCATGTCACCAGAAGCGAAAATGTGCGGATCGCTTGTCTGAAACTCGGAGGTAACCTTGAGCCCTCCGGCAGGCCCGAGTTCGAGCCCTGCGTCGGTAGCGAGCCGCAGCGTCGGACGAACGCCGACGGATAGAAGCACCATGTCGGCATCGACCGATGCGCCGTCGGACAGGGTGAGCGTCGTGTCACCGATCTTCGAAAGCGAGGTCCCGAGATGCAGCGAGACGCCATAGTCCCGCAGTTCCTTCGTCAGGAAACCCGCGATCTCGGGTTCGAGGTTTGGCATGATCTGTGGTGCCATTTCCACGAGACTCACGTCCATGCCGCGCTTCGCGAGTGCTTCCGCCATCTCAAGCCCGATGAATCCACCCCCGACAACCGCAGCGCGCTTCGGCGACGCATTCTCGATGTAGCGGTCTATGCGGTCCATATCATCCAGCGTCCAGAGCTGAAACACGTGATCCTTCTCGACCCCCGGAAGCGGTGGGACAATGGGTTTGCCACCCTGCGCAAGGATCAGCGCGTCGTAGGGGTAGGCCTGCTCGTCGCCGGTCTCGCTGTTTCGTGCGTGCACCGTCTGGTTCTCGCGGTCTATGCGAAGCGCTTCCGTGTTCGTGTGGACACGAACACGATACTGGTCCCAGAAGGTCTCGGGGCTTGCCAGTATGAGCGATGAGCGGTGTTCAATGTCTCCCCCGATGTAGTAGGGAAGCCCGCAGTTCGCGAAGGAGACGTCTGCCCCCTGTTCGAGAATTGTAATGGTAATGTCGCCGTTGAGGCGGCGCGCTCGCGCAGCCGCTGTTGCCCCCGCGGCTACTCCACCTATAATAAGCAGGTCTTTCATGATCTGATCTCCGTGTGTTATTAACACTATATATAAAACTTAAGATATAAAAGATCAAGTAGGCGTGAATCGTTGGACCGAAAACTTTGAGAATATTGTACACATCGGGAATGTAATTGACAAATTGTACAGATCTGATACGATACCAGGATGATTAAGCGGCAGCTCGAGTCGGAGATTCAGGCGCTTCGAAAAGAGTTCCCCATAATAGCCATTCTAGGACCCCGCCAGTCAGGGAAAACGACCCTTGCACGAGCTCTGTTTGCCGACTATTCCTACGTCAGCCTGGAGGACATCGATCATCGCGAGTTTGCAGAGTCAGATCCGCGTGGTTTCCTTGACCGATACCGAAGCGGCGTCATTATCGATGAGATTCAACGCGTTCCACAGATCGTTTCCTATTTACAGACACACGTCGACGGTCTGTCTGGTACCGGTGAAATCGTCATTACCGGATCGCATAACTTTCTGCTTATGGAGCAGATTACTCAATCGCTGTCGGGGCGCGTAGGAATTACGACACTGCTTCCGTTTTCGATGTATGAGTTGCAGACCTTCGATCAGGGTCTTACCGACGTGCTTTTTTCGGGAACGTATCCGCGTATTTACGACCAGGATATTCGCCCCGAAGCCTTTTACAAGAACTACATCGCTACCTACGTAGAGAAGGATGTGCGCCAGATCACGAAGATAACAAAGATGAACGAGTTCATGTCCTTCCTGCGTGTCCTTGCCGGGCGCACCGGGCAGGAGCTGAATCTTTCATCAATCTCAGATCAGTGTGGTGTCGCGCATGGTACCATCCGTGAGTGGATATCGATACTGGAAGCAAGTTATCTGATATTCCGGTTGCCTCCGTATCACAAGAACTACAACAAACGGATTGTGAAGAACCCGAAGGTATATTTCACCGACACCGGTATCGTTTGCAGCCTTCTTGGAATCAGGGATCGGGAACAGATTGACTATCATTTTCTTAAGGGAGCACTGTTTGAGACGCTCATGGTTTCGGAACTCGTGAAAGCGGGTTTTAACCGTGGTGAACCCTTTCAGCTATACTTCTGGCGCGACAATCATCAGAAAGAGATTGATGTTGTTCTCGAGTGCGGGTTGAAGCAGATCGGAATCGAGATCAAATCAGGCAAGACCATTCGAGGCGACTCGTTTAAGGGACTTGAGTACTGGAAGTCGCTTGCTGCCGCCGACAGTCCCGCCACCTGCCTGATATACGCAGGGAACGAGACCTACGACCGAAACGCAACGCGTGTCGTCGGCTGGAAATCGATAGAGCGCGACCTCATTCATCGGGTCGTACAGAAGGAGTACCAATGACCGACGACACATCCCGCTGGGAAGCAGTGGACGATTATTATGATGATGCACTCAGCATCAGCGACTCCGCTCTGCGGGGCGCGCTTGCACGGAGCGCCGAGGCGGGTCTGCCGGAGATCGCCGTGACCCCGAACCAGGGCAGGCTTCTGTCTCTCATGGCGAAATCCGCCGGTGCCGCACGCATTCTGGAGGTCGGAACACTTGGTGGCTACAGCACCATCTGGCTCGCGCGTGCGCTCCCGGCAGGCGGGCAGCTTGTGACCTGCGAGCTTGATCCGAAGCACGCGGAGGTCGCCCGGCAGAATCTGACGGATGCGGGGTGCGCCGACCTGGTCACCATACATGTCGGGCCGGCGGCAGAGACCCTGTCGGCGCTCGTTTCCGGGAACGAGCCAGCCTTCGACTTCGTCTTTATCGACGCGGACAAGGAATCATACCTCACCTACTTTGAGCTTGCCCTGAAGCTGACGCGTCCTGGAGGCCTCATTGTTCTCGACAACGTCGTCCGCAAGGGCGAAGTCGCTAACCCCGAGACCACCGACCCCCGGGTACAGGGGGTGCGGGCCTGCGTGGAGCTCCTGTCCCGCGAGACCCGGGTAGAGGCAACCGCGATACAGACCGTCGGAGCGAAGGGGTACGACGGTTTTATCCTTGCGAGGGTCCTTGAGTAGGCGGCGAAATGGTAGTCTAAACAGTGGCGAAATGGTATTGTATTGATTGGCGATATGGATTACCAGAAACGAGTCGTTGACGA
>RECN01000179.1 GCA_007694005.1 Spirochaetaceae bacterium | reverse complement strand
ATAGCAGGGGCAGGACTCGAACCTGCGACCTCCGGGTTATGAGCCCGACGAGCTACCAACTGCTCTACCCTGCGTCGTGGATGGGTAAGATAGTAAATCCGGAGGGGGCTCGTCAAGCGGCTCGCGGGGTGTTTTGCGAACTTTGTGGCGAAAGGGGGCTGCTACCGTTCGCCGCGGCGCCAGTCCCAGGGGGGAATGGGGGTATCGTGGGCCCAGAGGCCGCGGCGGTTTTGCCGTGCGCGGGCTTCGGCTTCCGCGTATGTATCGCTCTGATCGAACTGCGTGTAGTGCCAGGCGGCGCCGGCTTCGAGCATGAGCACATTTACTTCCCCCGCGTCGACGTACAGTCGGACAATGAGGCGGCCGTAGCGGTCGATGTCGGGGACGACGACGCGTACGCGGCTTCCCACTGGCATTATGCGGCGCAGCGCCGCGGTGGCCTCGGTACCCCAGGGCTGGTTGCTCTCGGGGGCGTCTATACCGTGGAGGCGGGCGCGGTAGGATACGGTGCCGGTCTGCAGGGTCACGCTGTCGCCGTCGGTGATCCGGGTCACGGTCCCCTCAAAAACGATCTGGGCGGTGACCGCGACGGGGCCTGCGAGCAGGAGCAGGAGTGCCAGAACCCCAGCCGGAAGCGCGCGGCGTTTCATCATCATCATCAATCTGGAACGCATTATGCCTTAACTGTAACACAGGAACGAAGCAGAAACGCGGTCCATGCAGGGAGTGCGACGGCCGCAAGGGCTATTCCGGCCGATCCCCACAGGAGCACGAGGTTGAAGCCGGTATGTACGACCGCGAGAACGAGCAGTCCTCCGACGAGTACCGCGGCGCCGAAGCGCAGGCGCAGGCTGAACAGCAGGGCGAGGGTCGCGGTGGTCAGCGCGTGAAAGGGAGAGATCAGAAGTGAACGAAGGACGACGCTTCCGCTCCCGACGGCACCGGCCAGGATGGTCTCGGCGAATCCGAAGCCGAATCCGACGGCTGATCCTGTCGTTACGGCGTGGCGGGGAGACTGAGACCAGGCAGGAGGCCAGGCGAAGATGGCCAGCGCGGTGAGCTTCGCCGTTTCTTCGGTCAGACCGGTCAGGACGAACATTCTCCCGACTTCGGCCAGGTTCTCGGGCATGTGGCCGACTATGGGTCCAGGGATCAGCAAACTGATGAGGATAACCGGTATGATTGCGAGCAGACCGGCGCCGAAGGCCCGGCATACCGAGCCCGCGGGCTGTCGTGGGAGGCGTCCGAACAGGCTGTAGGTGACGTAGACTATGGCAGGAGGGATGCTGACGATCAGAATCTCTGCAAGCGTGGTCACCTATGTACCGTGTGTGTCTCGAGTTTCAGCGCGGCGGTGAGGGCGTGCTCCACGAGGTCGATGTGGTGATCGGTGCCGACGGTAATGCGTATCCACTGTGGCAGACCGAAGGACCCAAGAGGACGTACGGCGACCCCTTTATCCATCATGCGGGCTGCGATGTCTGCGGCAGCTGCGGGTACCTTCACGGCGACGAAGTTGCCCTGTGAGCGATAATAGCTCAGTCCGAGGGTCTCGAAGATCGTGTACATGCGGTCACGACCGATGCGATTGTGTTCTATCGAACTGCGTGCGTGGTCGAGATCGCCGAGCGCCGTACAGGCTGCCGTCTGGGCGGCCGCGTTCACGTTGAAGGGCTGCTTGATGGTATACAGCTGCCGGATCAGGTCTTCATTCCCGAAGCCGTAGCCTATGCGCAGGGCAGCGAGACCGAAGAGCTTTGAAAACGTGCGCAGGACCACAAGGTTCGGATACTCATCGATCAGGGCTCGACTGTCGGGGAAATCGGGGTCATCCGCGTAATCGGCGTAGGCCTCATCGAGGACGACGAGGGTTTCCGCCGGGCAGGCCTGTATCACCGTCCGGACCTCGGCGTGGGTCATGATCGTACCGGTGGGGTTGTTGGGGTTGCACAGCCAGACAATCCGTGGCGACAGGCTTCGGGCGGCCTCGGCGAGGGCCGGTGCGTTGAAGCGTCCGTCGACCATGGGCACTTCGTGGTACACACCGTCGAAAATCTGGGTAACAGACTTGTACTGGCTGAAGGTGTGCGCGCTGGAGAGCGTTGTCTCACCGGGGTTCAGAAACGTGCCGGCTATAATCTGCATGATTTCGTCGGAGCCGTTTCCGACTATGCACTGTGCGGGACTGATATCATGGCGTGAGGCGAGTAGGTCGCGCAGCTTCCCTGCGCCCGGATCTGGATAGACGTGCAGGGAGGTGCTCAGGCCCGCAAGCGCTTCGGCGACCCGGGGGGATGCACCGAAGGGGTTTTCGTTGCTCGAAAGCTTTACCGCGTTTCCGCGTGTCGTGCCGGGTATATATGGGGTAATATCGGAAATGGCGTTGCGAAGTTTCATGTGTTTCTCTGCGGCGGGTTCGCCTTGAGGTACTCGTGATCCTCGCTCATATCAATAATCAGGTCCGAGAGTTTCATTTCAAGGCTCTGATCCGTTGTTTTGGCGAAGATCAGATCTTTCGGATTCTCAAAAAGACCCTTTACTGAGCGCATAATTTTAGTAATTTCTTCATAGGTGAAGCCATTCATGATAATGACTTTGTTTTCCAGGGACGGATGCTTCTGTTCTGCCATGCAGTAATGGTAGGCAGGGGAGCCCCGTCCTGACAAGAGGTATGTATGAATTATGATAGAATGACCGTAAAAGCGCAGCAGTTATTGCAGGACGCAAGCGCGCTGGTGCGCGAGCACAATCACGCGACGCTCGATGCGGATCACGTGACCCTGGCGATGGTGCGGCAGGAAGGTGGAGTCGTTCCACCGCTTCTGCAGCGAATCGGGGTGGATCTCAAGGCCGCCGACCGCGACATCGAGACCCTGCTTACACAGAAATCAAAGGTCTACGGCGACACGACACAGATGCAGCTTGCCTCGACCATGACCGGTGTGCTGAACCGGGCAGAGAAGGAAGCCTCAGACCTCAAGGACGAGTACATCTCCACCGAGCATCTCTTTCTCGCGATCCTCGAGTCGGGGCACGCGGTTGCAAATCTGCTCGCACGCCACGGGGTCACGCGTGACGCGACCATGAACGCGCTTCGGTCGGTTCGTGGAAATCAGCGGGTCACCGACCAGGACCCTGAGAGCAAGTATCAGGTGCTGGAGAAATACACGCGCGACCTGACGGCACTCGCACGGCGGGAAAAACTCGATCCGGTGATCGGGCGCGACGAGGAGATACGCCGCGTCATGCAGGTCTTAAGTCGTCGCACCAAGAACAACCCGGTGCTGATCGGGGAGCCGGGGGTCGGTAAGACCGCTATCGCCGAGGGCCTCGCTCGCCGCATTGTCTCCGGAGATGTCCCCGACAGTCTGAAGGACAAGCAGCTGCTCGCGCTCGATATTGGCAGTCTTGTTGCGGGTACGAAGTTCCGCGGAGAGTTTGAGGAACGTCTGAAGGGCGTCATTAAAGAGATCGGTGAGAGTGATGGGCGTATTGTCCTGTTCATAGACGAGATGCACACTCTCGTCGGGGCCGGAGCGGCGGAAGGCGCGGTTGACGCGTCGAACCTTCTCAAGCCTGCGCTCGCGCGTGGGGAACTGCGCTGCATCGGGGCGACGACGCTTGACGAGTACCGGCAGCATATAGAAAAAGACGCGGCGCTTGAGCGTCGTTTTCAGACGATCTTTGCCGGCGAGCCGTCGGTCGAAGACACCGTCGCGATCCTCCGGGGACTCAAGGAACGATACGAGGTTCACCACGGCGTGCGCATAACAGACGACGCGATCATTGCCGCAGCAACCTTGAGTAACCGCTATATCACAAGCCGCTTTCTTCCCGACAAGGCGATAGACCTCGTAGACGAGGCGGCGAGCAGGCTCAAGATTGAAATAGAGAGCCAGCCGGTGGAGCTCGACCAGCTGCAGCGGCGCATTCTGCAGCTCGACATCGAACGGCAGGCCCTGTCCAAGGAGACCGATACCGCGAGCGTCGAGCGGCGGAGCAGACTCGATTCCGAGCTCGGCGAACTGAAGTCGCAACGCGACACCATGCAGCTGCAGTGGCAGAACGAGAAAGATATTATCGAACAGATACGCGAGCTGAAGCAGCGCATCGAGAATCTCAAGCTCGACGAGGCGCGCTACGAGCGTGAAGGTGACCTGAACAAGGCTGCCGAGATCAAACACGGGCTCGTACCGAAAGCAGAGATGGAACTTGACGCGAAGACGCGCGAAATGGACGAGCTCAGCGGAGAAACGCGTCTGCTGCGCGAGGAAGTCGGCGACGAAGACATCGCGAAGGTTGTCTCTTCGTGGACGGGCATACCGGTCTCCAAGATGCTCAAGAGCGAGATGGAGAAGCTGCTCGAACTCGAAAGCATCCTCGGTCGTCGCGTGATCGGTCAGGCGGAAGCGATAGAAGCGGTCAGCGACGCGATACGTCGGAACAAAAGTGGTCTCAGCGATCTGAACCGGCCGAGCGGGGTGTTCCTGTTCATAGGCCCGACCGGTGTCGGTAAAACGGAACTCGCGAAAACGCTCGCCGAGTACCTCTTTAACGATGACAAGGCGCTGACGCGCATCGACATGAGCGAGTACATGGAGAAGTATTCGGTCAGCAGACTCATCGGTGCACCTCCGGGCTACGTCGGCTACGAGCAGGGCGGGCAGCTGACCGAGGTGGTCAGAAGGCGGCCGTACTCGGTCCTGCTCTTTGACGAGATCGAGAAAGCGCATCCGGATGTGTTTAACGTGTTTCTGCAGCTGCTCGACGAGGGGCGCCTGACCGACGGACAGGGGCGGCAGGTGGATTTTCGTAACACGATCATCATAATGACGAGCAATATCGGAAGCGACCTGATACTCGGCGCCGAGGATCCCGCATCGATGATGCCGCAGGTGCAGGAGCGGCTTCGTGACATGTTCAAGCCCGAGTTTCTCAACAGGCTTGATGAAACGATCATGTTCCACCGGCTGTCGCAGGATCAGATCGCAAAGATCGTAGACCTGGAAGTGGCGAGAGTCGCTGTGCGCCTCGCAGAGCGCGATATGAGCATTCTGCTGAGTGAGGAGGCGAAGGATTTTCTCGCCAGAGTCGGATACGATCCGGCCTATGGGGCGCGTCCGCTGAAGCGGGCTATTACCTCGTATCTGCAGAATCCGCTTGCGAAGAAGCTTCTCGC
>RECN01000076.1 GCA_007694005.1 Spirochaetaceae bacterium | reverse complement strand
GAAATATAATATATTTGAATCCGTCTGACAAGCCCCGATGTACAGATACCGTTAATCTACAGATACGGCGAGAGCAGTCGGGCAACACCGTCTCTCAGCTTGACCGCGACCGGTCTGCCGTCTACGTCCTCCATGGTGACCGGTTCGGAGCGGTCAATAACCGATCGTATATGGCCGTCGAGCTTTTCGGCAAGCTCGGTACCGTAACACTCCATACCAAGCTCAAAGTTGAGTCTGAGACTGCGCGGATCCCAGTTGGAGCTGCCGATCAGCGCATATGTACCGTCCACGATAAGAAGCTTCGTGTGATCGAAGGGCGGTGGACTCATCCACACATTGCAGCCCCACTCGAGAACCTGCCACAGCTGTGCCGCAGCCGCCCACGCGACGAGTTTGAGATTGTTTTCGCGGGGCAGAACGATGTCCACGTGTACGCCTCGAAGAGAGCAGGTATTCAGGGCGGTTATGAGCGACCGGTCCGGGAGGAAATAGGGGGTCATGATTCGTACCGAAGTCTCGGCGACGCTGAGTGCACCCTGAAACGCCATGCTCATCTTGTCGAGGTCCTGGTCGGGTCCATCGGGGATGACTCTGCAACACAAGGTGCCGTCGGTGTGGTCGGGCGGGTAGAACCAGGGCTCGCCGGAAAGATGTTCGCCGGTCGTGAAAATCCAGTCCTCAACAAAGGTCGCCTGCAGCTCTGTTACGATAGGCCCCAGAACCCGAAAATGCATGTCGTGGGTCGGATGAATGGCGTTGCCCTCAATAATGTGGTTTTCGCGTATGTTCATGCCGCCGGTGAAGCCCAGGCGACCGTCCACTACCATGATCTTACGGTGGTTTCTGAGATTCAGATACGGCGAGCTTGACGGAAGCAGCCCGGACATGAACGTTGCGGTTCGTACGCCCCGCTTGCGAAGCCGGTAGGTAATGGGAGGAAGCGAGTAACGTGCACCGGCAGCGTCGATCATGACGCGAACCGCGACGCCACGCTCAACGGCAGCAGCGAGGGCGTCCTCGAAGCGGTGGCCCAGCTCATCGTTCGAAAAAATGTATACTGTAAGCGTGATCGATTTCCGGGCCGAATCGATCGCCTCGAGCATCGCCGGATAAGCTTCGTCTCCATCCTTCAGCGGCTCTACGGTGTTGCCTTTCAGCAGATGCAGCTGTGTCAGCATGCCCGTGAGGCGTGCCATTTCCACAAGATTTGACCGTTCGGAGGGAATGAACTCGCTCAGTTCTTCCAGTGAACACGCAAGCTCGTTGATTGTCGGGAGATGGTTGAGCTCATTGCCCCGCATTCCCGCAACCCGGCGGCGGATGCGGTTTATGCCCAGAAGCACGTACAGGACAGGGCCGATAAAGGGAGCGAGCCAGCACAGACCGACCCAGGCAACAGCCGCACGGCTGTCGCGTTTGTACAGGACCGCGTGTACGGACGCCGTAACCGACAGGCCAAGTCCTATCGCGGCAGTGAAAAGAGGCCAGAGAGAACGGAACAGCTGCACAATCGTTTCGGTCATATGATATGCTCACCATAATCTCACGCACCGGGATAACTGCCAAGAAGAATAGCGTGACAATTGCCCAACGCCCCAGGCTTTGCTACATTTTAGACGCATATCTGCAACTGAATCGCATTTGCACGCGGTGAATGCGCATCGCGAAACATACGAACACCTATAAGGAGGATTGGCCATGCCAGTCGTTACACATAAATTCGAGACGGAAGTCTCACAGTTACTTCAGCTCATAATTCACAGTCTCTACTCGAACAAGGAGATCTTCATACGTGAGCTTGTCTCAAACTCGAGCGACGCTCTGGACAAGCTCAAGTATCTCACCCTCACCGACGAGGCCATGAAATCGCTCCCCTTCGATCCCCGGGTTGATATCGAGTTCGACGAAGAGAACCACAACACGATCACGATTCGCGATACCGGCATAGGCATGAACGAGGAAGACCTGATCTCGAACCTCGGGACCATCGCCTCGAGCGGGACCAAGAACTTCATTGGCAACCTGACCGGCGATGCAAAGCGCGACTCAAACCTGATAGGTCAGTTTGGTGTCGGGTTCTATGCATGTTTCATGGTCGCAGACCGGGTGCAGGTCATTAGCCGCAAGGCGGGAGAAGAGAACGCCTGGCGCTGGGAAAGCGACGGCAAGGGCGAGTTCAGTGTCGAGCCCACGGTGAAAGACAGTCACGGAACCGACGTCATCCTGCACCTGAACGACGAAGGTAAGAGCTTTGCCTCGCGCTGGCGCATAGAGGAAGTCGTCAAGAAGTACTCCAACCACATCGCCTTCCCGATCTATCTGCACTACGAGAAGAAGGAGTACGACGACAAGGGGACGGTCACCGGCTCCACTCCGGTCAGCGACCAGGTCAACTCCGCGAGTGCGCTCTGGAAACGCTCGAAATCCGAAATCTCGGACGACGAGTACAAGGAGTTCTATAAGACAATCGCGCACGGCGACGAGGACCCGCTGTTCTGGCTGCACACACAGGCGGAAGGCACCCTCGAGTACACGACTCTGTTTTTCGTTCCCAGGCACGCACCCATGGACATGTACTACGTCGACTATCGCCCTGGTGTGAAGCTGTACGTGAAACGTGTCTTTATTACCGACGACGAAAAAGAGCTCATGCCGGCCTATCTGCGCTTTCTGCGCGGCGTCATCGACAGCGAGGATCTGCCGCTGAACGTCAGCCGCGAGATTCTTCAGGAAAACCGCGTGCTCGCAAGCATCAAGTCGCAGTCGGTCAAGAAAGTGCTCGGAGAACTCGAGCGCATTTCGAACAACGATCCCGACACCTACAAGCTCTTTGTCGAACAGTACAACCGCCCGCTGAAGGAAGGCCTGTACTCCGACTTTGCGAATCGTGAGCAGCTTCTCAAGCTCGTTCGCTACAAGAGCACCTCGGTCGACGGCATGACAAGCCTTGCCGACTACAAGAGCCGCATGCTCGAAGATCAGAAAGCCATCTACTACATCACTGGCGACAAGGAGCACAATCTCAGGAATTCGCCCCTGCTCGAAGCCTACCGCAGGAAGAACATCGAGGTTCTGATCATGGACGACGACCTGGACGAGATCGTGGTGCCGACGCTCGGCGAGTACGACGGTGTGGAGCTCAAGCCGGTCAACCGCAGCGACGCCGGAGAAGACATCAAAAACGAAAAAGACGAGCAGAAAGAAGCGGAGCTCAAGCCGGCACTCGAGCGCGTCAGGAAGGCCTTAGGCGAGCAGGTCAAGGACGTGCGCAGCAGCGTGCGACTCGCCGACTCGCCGAGCTGCATCGTGGTGGACGACTCCGACCCGAGCATGAAGATGCAGCAGCTCCTCAAGGCCATGGGCCAGCAGGATGCACCCGAAGTGGTCCCCATCCTTGAAGTCAATCCTGATCACGAGCTGGTGAAGCGACTGATTGATGCAGATGATGATACCCTCGAGGACCTGAGCGCGATCCTGCTGGGACAGGCCATACTCGTCGAAGGCGGAGAACTCAAGGATCCGGCCGATTTCGTAAAGCGGATGAACCGAAGGCTCGGTGGCTGATTCATGAACATACACCGGCGCACCGCCGCGGCTGTCGTTCTGAGTATGATTCTCGTCGCGGGTGGTGTGGCCGGGTATATGATAATCGAAGGCTGGTCGCTTACCGAAAGCGTGTACATGACCGCAATCACGCTCACCACGGTCGGGTTCGGGGAAGTACGAGAACTGAGCGAAACCGGCCGTATGTTCACGGTGGCTTTCCTGGTTTTTGGCATTGCAACGATCGGGTACAGCATAAGCGCGGTCTTCGGTTACATCTTCGAAGGGCAGGTGTCCGAAGCGATCAAGCTGCGTCGCATTCGCAAGGAGCTGAAAAAAATGAAGAACCACTACATTGTGTGCGGCTTCGGCGATGTCGGGCACGTCATAATCGAAGAGTTCCTTCGAAGCGGGGACAAGTTCGTCGTTATCGATCGTGAATCAGAACGTTTTGCCCACGGGAAAGAGGTTGAGTATCCACGGGTTATTGGAGACGCGTCCGACGAAGCGGTGCTTGAGGAAGCAGGTATTGAGTACGCGCGGGGACTCATGGCTGTGTTGCCGAATGAACAGGATAATGTGTTTGTGGTTCTGACCGCACGGCAAATGAATCCGAGTCTGACCATAGTTGCCAAGGCAGCGGAGGGGAAAACGGTGCGAAAGCTCGAGAAGGCCGGGGCGGACCGGGTCATCAGCCCCGCGCAGATTGCCGGACGCCGCATGGTTGCCACGATGCTCAGGCCCTCGGTTGTCAACTTTCTCGATATTGTCGCCGACCGCGGAGATATGGCGATGCGACTGGAAGAGTTTAGACTGGACGAGACACGAAGCTCGGCGGTCGGAAAGACGCTCCAGGAGCTGAACATCGGTAAATCAACCGGGGCAATTGTGCTGACTATTCTTGACGAGAACGGTGGCACACGAATGAGTCCGGGGAGTGAGGCCGGTGTGTCCGGTATACATCTCGAGAACGGCGATCGGCTCATTGCTCTTGGTAACGAGGGCCAGCTTGCCCGTCTTGAGGAGTTTCTCACCAACTGAGTCGCGTCGCCGGTTACATTAAAGATTTACCGAGACATTCACCCCGAGGTTGAAGCCGCGGAGGCGGAACCGGATGTCGTCGAGATCGACTTCCCGTTCCGTCGCCACAGCTCCGGAAATTTCGTCGGCAGTACCGGAAATTGTTCCACGGTGACCGATATTACGGAAGGATCCGCGCAGTTCAAGCGCGCCGAAGTCGAGCCGCATTCCGAGCGCCGCGCCTGCTATGTAGCCCAGGCCGAAGTTCGAGGTAATCTCGGGCGTATCACTGAAACTGATTCTGCTGTCGTCTCTTTTGGCGCTTAGATCGGCCTCGATATTTACCGTCAGCGGTCGTATCGCGATATTCCAGTTGCCCGCGCCACCGCCGAAGAGGTTTACGTACACCGGTCCCGATCCGACAGATGCCTGTACCAGAACAAAGGTCACGAGACTGTCGGAATAGAACCAGGGTCTGTTCGCCGTGTAGTCGTCTGTTTCGCGCGACGGCATGAGCCCGTAGATCTGATTATATGCAATGCCGATCGGCACACTTAATCCACCACCGATTCCAATCGCGGTCTGAAACCCCGTTTCTATGCTCAATGAGCCCTCGCCCGCTATGTACAGCGACTCGGGGACAAAGACGCTCAAGCCCCCGCCGGCTGACTGGGCAGCGAGGCCCGTGACTGCGAGAATCGTAAAAACACCAACCAACAATACCGTTTTCACTGTCTGTTTCATAATAGCTCCCTGATCATTGATAATCCGTAATCGCGGTACGAGGCAATCCTCTCTCCGCGACCGCCCCTGAGCGTCCAGATTACCGGATACTTCAGCACTTCATAGAGATGATAGAAACGCATGCGCACGTCCGCGCTGGTCTCGTTCGACGCGCCGTCGCCCGGCCATTCCCCATAGCCCTCGCGGAAGGCCTCGTTGTCGAATCCGCAGTAGGCGAGGACGGCGAACTCGATACCCGGGTCGCCCCACAGGGCGCGGTCCCAGTCGATAATGCCGCAGAGGGTTCCTTCATGGTCGACGAGGATGTTCTGCGTCCAGATATCCATGTGCAGGAGCCGCGCAGGGCCCGCGTAGTCAAAGGCTTCAAGATTATGTTCGATAGCGCGACGTGCATCATCAGCATGCTCGGGCAGAAACACCCCACAGCCCTCGAGGTCGCCCATGAGCCTGTCCCACATGTCCAGGAAGGCGTCGCTCCAGCGGTCCGCCGGGTTCATGGGCGCATGCGCACCGAGATATCCGTACTGACGCGCGTGACAGGTACGATGCAGCCGTGCGAGCGCGCTTCCGATGTCGCGCATAAGCGCGTCCATTGCCTCGCGCGACAGCCGTGTGTGGGCGAGCGGCCGACCGGGCAGACGCTCCATAATGATGGCGTCACGGTTGATGTGGCGGTGGGTGTTGTCGAAGGCAATGATCTCCGGGACTGGCAGATCGGTACGCCGCCGCACGATGTCGTGGATCTCGGGTTCCTGGGCCATCATGCCGCGTTCGTAGAACAGCAGACCGGCGTCGGGAGGAGGTGCGATACGCACGACAAGATCGGGACCCTGTACGGTACGTATGTAGTAGCTTTCGTTGAAGTGTCCACCGGGTACGGGTTTTACCGCGCCCGCGGTGTACCCGTGCGCCTGTACAAGCGCTTCTACGTCGGAAATCGAGGCTCGGAAGGTGCCGCTCATGTTACCGGCTTCCACATCCTCTCGATGAACAGAAGTACCGCGAGCAGCGCGAGAAAAGCGGGTATGACGTAGAGTGATGCATTCAACCCGGCGCTTTCGCCGATCACTCCCATGATCCACGCAGCGAAGCCGAATCCGGGAATGCCACCGCAGGAAAGCAGGATGAACAGTGCGGTGTTGTCGGCTTCAATACGGTCAGCCGCGTAGGACTGAATGCTCGGCCAGAAGCAGGCTATGGACAGCCCGGCGGCAAAGAGCCCCGCGAGAAGAAGCGGTATGCCGCTGAAGCGTGGAAGAATCATTCCGACAATGAATCCGCCGACTGCCGACCCGCCTATGAGACGCTGCAGGTGCTGCTGCCGCACGAAGTGCCCGCTCGCGACCCGTCCGACGATCATACCTGCCGCAAAGGCCGCCGTTCCTATGCCACCGATGCGCGCGACACTCCCGAACTCGAGCTGTATGTAGCTTGCACTCCAGAACGTCAGGCCGCCTTCGGCACCTCCACCGAGAAACATCATGAGAAAGAAGAGCCAGAAGCGCGGATTTCGGAGTACCGAAAGCTTGCGGGTAATGACCACCCGTACACCGCGCTCGGCTTCCCGGGGAGCTTCGTGCTTCAGCGAAACGAAAATGATCGCTGCGACCAGGCACAGGACACCGAGAGCCGCCATGATGTAACGCCACGAACCCCCTTGCGTGATCCATTCGCCCCCGGAAATCACCGTGATAAATACACCGACCGAAAAGAATGCGTTCAGGAAATTCAGGTAGCGGCCCGAGTCACCGGGGTGCAGATCCTGTATGAGCGGGTTCAGAAGCGCCTCGATTACGCCCCCGCCGAAGCCGACCATTCCGACTGCAATGAGAATCGCCGCGTATCCCGGAGCGAACGCGTAGGCGAGCAATCCCGCCCCGAGCAGACCCGTGCTCACGCCAAGTGCAAGCGCCTTGCCGAAGTGTGCGGCGGCCCAGCCGCTGATGAGGAGCGCCGGTATCAGAAGTGACGCCCGCACCGCTTCTATGGTTCCGCCACCGACGAGTGAAATACCGAGTTCCCGTGAGAGTGCGACAAGCGATATGGGAGTGACCGTGACGCTCGCCGCGTACACGGCAAAGCTCAGGGCGGTCGCGTAGTCGAGGGGTTTGAGGTGAAAAGGCTTCTTGTCCATAGCCTCAGCGTATCCGGTCGCGATGCGCGCGGCAAGGCAGGCCGGCAGCTGATTTCCTTACTCGATGCCGGTGGTCTTCCGTGCCATACTGTCACGCATGCAGTATGTGAACGAAAAACAGTATGTGCAGGCGGTGCTGTCTCAGACGCCACCGGTGCTTTCCTATCAGCGTGCCGGGAAGAAGGTTCCTCTTGCTGAGTGGCAGACACGCGTGCGGGAGCAGATCCGGCAGATCAGTGGACTCGACGATATTCAGGCTGCACGGGGTGATGAACCCCTTGACTGCCGGGTCGCGTCGCGCGAAGTCCGGGACGGCTATAGTCTCGAGAAATACTATCTGCGCGCCGAACCAGGCATGGAGATACCGTTCTACCTGCTGTTGCCGGAGGCTGCATCGAGCGCCAGTCCGGTTCCCCTGGTTCTGACCCCGCACGGCCACGGGCGGCGAGGCAAAGAGATCTATGTCGGAAACTACGAGAACGAAGAGGAACGCGGGCACAGCGAGTCGGGCGACCGGGATATTGCGCTTCAGGCGGTGGAAGCAGGCTATGCAGTGATCGCTCCCGACGTCCGGGGATTCTGGGAAATGGCACGACAGGAAGAGATGGATGCCGGTAAGGGCAGCTCCTGCGATGAACTGCAGCGACGTTCACTCATGCTCGGCCGCAGCCTCATAGGGGAGCGTGTGTTTGACATGGGCAGACTCATGGATTACGCGGCCACACGCCCGGAGATCGACAGCACCCGCATTGCGATCACCGGCAACTCCGGGGGCGGCACCGTGTCGCTCTTCACCGCTGCTCTTGACGAGCGCGTTTCTGTTGCGGTTCCCGGAAGCTACTTCTGCAGTTTTGAGGCATCGATACTCTCGGTGCACCACTGTATGTGCAATGTTGTGCCCGGCATCGTCCGCCTCGTCGAAATGAGCGACATAGCGGGGCTCGTAGCGCCGCGACCGCTTCTCTTCGTAAACGGCATCGAGGACCACATTTTCCCTTTTGGCGCGACAAAAGAGGCATTTTCCGAGGTCCAGCGTATCTACGAGGACGCCGACGTCCCGGACCGGTGCCGGTTGTACGCAGGCAGGGGCGGGCACCGATACTACAAGGACGAGGTCTGGCCTTTTCTGGCGGAGTTTCTGTAAAGCGAACCCCGGAGCGCGCGCCACCGGTTTTCTTAAGACGGGCTATGTCTCTCCGGTCGCAGGGCTTCCGTGGAGCGTCTCCTTCACGGTGAAGGCCATGATGGCCACACCTGACAGTCCGACGAGGCCCACGACCGGCGCTGCGGCCGTGAGGCTGAGTGCGGCGCTGACAAAGCCGATTACAAGCGGACTCGCTGCGCCACCCATATCCGTGATAGTGCTCCATACCGCGAGAAACTCAACGGCGCGACCCTCCGGTGCCATATCGGTACTGAGGGTCATGTTTATTCCGGCTCCAATGCCGTTGCCCACGGACACGACGAGGGCAATCAGGCCGAACAGCAGCGGTGTCCTTGCGAGCGGGAGCAACAGGAATCCAAGCGCGAAGAGCAGCAGGCAGGGGATCGCCGTTTTCTTGCGGCCCCACCGGTCCATGATCGTACCGGCCGGGTAGAACAGGGCGAGCTCGGCTATGTGAGCAATGCCGAAGAGCAGGCCGATGGCCGAGCTCGACATGCCGATGAAGTCGCCCCACAGCGGGAAAAACACCTTTCGTCCTTCCCGGACGAGTTTCAGGGTCAGAACCGCAAAGCCGGCTGTCGCAAACACACGTCGCTGTTCATGCAGGACCGTGAACATGCGGCCGAGTGTTCCGGCTCTGCCCGGGACATCGCGAGGTACGGCTGGTGTTGTCGGGACGAACGCGACAACGAAGAAGGACGCAAGCAGACTGAAAACACAGAGCATCACGACGGGTGCACGCAGCCCGAAGATATCGGCGGCAAATCCGCCGAGAACGGGCCCTATCGAGGATCCCAGTCGCGTTTCGCCGCCGAGTATCGACAGCGCCCGACCACGCCGCTGCCGAGGTACGAGTTCCCGCAATGACGAAAGGCGCGCGATGAAAAAAAGCGTGTGTGTGACGCCGAGCCCGAACAGAAGAGGCATAAGCTGGTACGGTGTGCGAACCACCGAAGCGGCTGCCGCGAAGGCGATCTCGGCGAGTATCGCCGCGATCATTGTGCGCCTCTGTCCAAACCGGGAAATAGCGATTCCACTGGGAATGTTGCCGATCAGCGTTCCGCTTGCAAACATCGCCATTGCCACACCAGTCAGCGACAGATTCGCACCAAGAGAACGAATATACAGCGGCAGAATGGGAAGTATGGCCCCGGCTCCAGCGGCCCAGAGGAAACTCGGAATGTAGAACGGGAGAATTAGTTGTCGTAGGAGAAATGGTTCCGGTTGTTGCATTCGTGTCCGCGATTATATCGACGTTTCGAACGGGGCGTCACCGGCATTCCTGCCGGTGACGCTATATCGTATCGCTTAAATGAACACCTGCTGCATGAACACGTTCTGCATAATGAAGAGTCCCACATACGCAACGAGTGCAGCGGACGTCGGGGTTGCAATCCACCCCAGTCCGATATTTACCAGGAGCTTGTAGTTCAGGTTGCGTCCCCCTTTCGCCAGGCCAACGCCGATTATGGAGCCTACTGCAGCCTGGGACTGCGATACCGGTACGAGCGGAAATGCCGGCAGCCCGACCGAAGTCATAGCGTCCGCCAGACCCCGTGAGGCAAAGAGAAACAGGACCAGCGCCGTGGAAAGAATAACGATGAACGCCGTCACTGGAGACAGTTTAAAGAGGTTTGATCCGACGGTCATCATGACCCGTTTCGAGTAGGTCGCAACGCCAAGGCCTGCAGCGAGACCTCCGAGCATGAACAGCTGCTGAGCTCCGGTGAAGGTAAATCCCCACACGGAGATATCGACGAAGGGAGAGGAGTCAAGAAACACACCGACCACGTTCGCCATATTGTTCGCTCCGAGGCTGTACGCACCGAATGCACCGGCCAGGAGCAGCGCGTTACGCGTGTAGCGATCGAGCCGGATCATGTGCAGGCTGACCCTGCTCAGGAGAAAACGCACCAGAAAGAACAGTCCGAAGCCAAACATGGCTCCGAGAATAGGCCCGGTGACCCAGGTCGTCATGATAGTCGTCAGTTGTTCCATGTTGGTCGGATGACCCGAAAACAGATTCCATCCGACGATGGCTCCGACGATCGCCTGAGTGGTCGATACCGGCAGCCCCATACGGGTCATCGACATTACTGTCGCAGCGGCGGCGAAGGAAACGGTGAACGAACCCGGAAGTGCGTTCACTGCACCGAGGGCTCCGAGTCCGTGAGCCGTACCACCACCGCTGATAACCGCGCCGATCGTGATAAATATGACCGAGATAACCGCGGCCGTCTTGAACTGCACCATGCGCGTTCCGACGGCAGTTCCGAATATATTCGCTGCATCGTTCGCGCCGAGAGACCAGCCCATATAGAGGCCACTACTGAGAAAGATTAGTCCGCCTAGTTCCATATAGCCCCCATGTCAAATGCTCCGCTTGATTACGGAAATGGACAGTCGGTCGGCCACGCCTTCTGCCGTATCGGCGAGAAGCGAGATACGTTCCGCGAAGTACCGCATGTGAACACGCTTGCTGAATTCCTTGATATCGGGTGTCTCGAATGCCTTCCGTTTCAGCCGTTCTTCGACCACGTCGGCCTGGTGCTCCCAGAAATGCACTTTTTCGATGTGTTCGTTTACCCGGTAGGGCTCGCGAAAGTACGCGCGCATCGAAAGCGTGAGCTCCTGTGCGGCCTTTACGGCCAGTTCGGTGAGCTCTATGAAATCGGCTTTAAGAAAGGGGAAAACCGACGGTTTCTCTATGCTGAAGTGGCTGGCAACCAGTTTGGCAACGTCTGCCACGTCATCGGTCGTTGCAATGAGGCCGAGTACGTCACCGCGTGCGTCCGGAATCAGCATTTCTGCGTACAGTCGATGAGATATGTTTCGGCGCAGTTCGTCGGCATTGCGTTCGGCGATGTCGATTTCCCCGGACTTCTGCTCGAAGCTCTCGATGTCTCCGTCGAAGTACTTCTTCAACGCTTCTCCGAGATGAAGTGACGCCTGGTCGATGTAGCCGAGGTACTGATCAATTTCCAGTTCAAGAGCCCGCGTTCTCGAGCCGAATATTCCTCCGATGAACCCTCGCTTGCCCGTATCCTTATCCTGTTTTTCTGCCATAACTCTCCTCTCACTCCTCTGATATTTGCGAATTCTGTTTACTCACAGAAACAAAAAAATGCGCACGACTACTACATGGTAGCCCTGCGCACCTAAGACCGAGACCTTAGCGTCGATAGATCTTCGACGCTTTAGCCCAGTTCCATACCTACAACGCGCTTCGCGCCTTTCAGGTAGTTCGTGTTAGGCTTCTCGGCGAGTCCAAGTCCTTCAATAACCTGCTTCATACCGTCGTAATCTTCGCTTTCGACGGATGCGGTCTCGACAAGCGCGCCGTTAAACCATACATACGCGTATTCGCAGATTATCCCGTCGATGGTAAAGCCGTAGCGCATCTTCTCCACGTTGACAACGGCCATCTCATTGTGTCGGCGAGCCATGGTAATGAACGTATCGATTTCGTACTCGTCCTGATTGAGATCCATATCAATCTTGAGATGCGAAATAATGGTCGCGAGATCGTCCTTTTTCACGGGAAACTGAAACTTTCCGCGCGGTTGAAAAACCTCGTATCCGTTCGGCGTTTCATCTACCTTGGTCTTAATGTCGAGAAGCCCTTCGCGAACTTTCACGTTCGACTCGTTTGTGTGAACGGAGAGGAAGTAGGTCTCTACCGGCATGCGTCGTGCTTTGAACAGTACGGTTTTGCCGTTCCACAGGCGCTCTTTAACCTCGTCGATTACACCATTCTCGAATACGCGGAACTCCGCGCGCGGTACAATCTTTGCCGCTTCTTCAGCACTCGTTGCTTTATTCTTTCCAAATACATCAGCCATCGTTTACCTCCGGGGTACATGTGCCCCTCATACCTATGTGTGTTTGAAGTCAGGCTACCACGGTGAGCTGCTTCACCGCCAATCAAAAATCCTTTTATTGACTATAAGAATGTTCTGGCGCATATTGCGTCTTAATCGCTGCTCCACCGTCGACGCCGATTGACAACTGCTCGTATGTGCTCGACCATACCCAAGAATCAAACCAAACATCGAGACCTTGCAGGAGGCATGATATGGCCGAAACAGCGGCAACGGACCGCGTTAACCAGTTTCTCGCAGCGAGCCGAGAGATGATCAGTTCTGGAACGAAGATCGAGTGCGTGATAGGAAATGAGGCGGCAGATCTGGACTCGATGCAGGCAGCGGTGCTCCTGGCATATCTGCGTGGATCGGTTCCCGTGATTAACATCCCCCGGGGTGACTTCAAACTGCGGACCGAAGCGGTGTACCTGATCACCGAAGCCGGAATTGACGTCGACTCGTTGATTTTTGCCGACGAGATAGACCTCGATGGCCTACTCGCGGCAGGCAGGCTGTCTGTCGTTCTGGTGGACCACAACAAACTCGCTGCCGCACAGGAGAAGTTTGCGCCCGTGGTTACCGGCGTCGTTGATCATCACAAGGACGAGGGTCTTTTCCCTGAAGTATCACCGAGAATTATAGAACCGGTCGGATCGGTCGCGACACTGGTCGCGGAGCTCATGCTTGCGAAAGATGAATCGCTTCTCGATGCAGGAGTCTCGAAACTTCTCCTCGGCACCATCCTGCTCGACACGGTAAATCTTGACCCGGCGGCGGAACGTGCTACTCCGAAGGACCAGCAGATGGTGGATACCCTGCTCGCCCGCACCGGTGCCGACCGGCAGCAGCTCTTCGACGATCTGCAGCGAGAGAAGTTCAACGTCTCGTCGCTGGGTACTGAAGATCTGCTTCGCAAGGACTACAAGGAGTGGAAGCTCGGAGAGGTTCAGGTTGGTATCGGTTCGGTGCTGCTGCCCATCGCCGACTGGCTGAAGAAAGAGTCAGACCTTGCCGGAGCCATGGATGCCTTTGCCAGTTCACGTAATCTGGACGTGCTGATTGCGATGAATGCATATACCAGCCCGTCGTTCACGCGGGAACTGGTCGTGTACTGTCCGAAGCAGGACCTGCGGGAGCAGTTGCTCTCTTTTCTTGCGAACAGCGATCTGCAGCTTTCTGAGATTTCCGGTTCGTCCAGCCCGGCTCTTGCGCTCTACGCACAGGGAAACCTGGGGTATTCCCGGAAAAAGCTTCAGCCTCTGCTGAGCGATCTGTTTACGAAAGGGTCATAAAGGTATTTTTCATTCGATAAAATTATTTTGATTGGCTGGCACCGAAATTCACGTGCTACCATCAACAAAATAGCGCTTATAAAGGTGAGAGAAATGCTCACAAAACACAGGTTCTTCAAAAGGAGAGAGAGTATGAGACGATTATTCGTTTTACTGTTTTTAGTTTCAATGGCGTTCGGTGCGTTCGCCGCAGGTCAGCAGGGTGAGGCCGCAGCGGATGATGGTCCATGGGAGCCAACACGACCGATAACGATTATTACCCACGTAGGTGCGGGTGGTGGTACGGACGTAGCCGTCCGACTCTTCGTTGATCTTGCGCGCAACTATACCGACGCAACCTTCGTCGTAGAGAACGTAACCGGTGGTGCTACCATGAACGCCTCGCAGGCAGTTATGGGACGACCCGCCGACGGCTACACCATCTTCGCCATGGCCATGTCCAACGTTAACAACGTGGTCGCCAACGAATTTGACCGGAGCGTGTTCATCGACGGATATCACTGGCTCGCGAAGATACAGAGAGACCCCGCGGCGGTCATTGTCAGACGGAGTGACTACGAAGCGGGCATGGACTTCGAAGGTGTTATACAGCAGGCGCGGGAAATGAACGGTCGGCAGGTGTGGGCAGTACCGGTGCTTAACGCCAACAAACACTTTGAAGCGCTGCAGATCTGGGATGCTACCGGTGTGGAAGGCACCGCAGTACCTTATGAGTCCGGTCCTCTCGCGGCAGCTGCAGTGTTGAGCGGTTCGGCGCAGGTTCAGATGGGTAACCCTTTCAACTCGGTCGGTCGCGACTTGCAGGTGGTGGCGGTTGCTTCTCCCGAACGCCTGGCTGGCTTTGAGGATTCCCCCACGTTTGAGGAACTCGGGTACCCCGAGCTGAACAACGAGCACATCTGGCGTGGTCTTGCCGTTCGACAGGGCACCCCGACTGCCATGATTGAGTGGATGGAGGATCTCATACTTCAGGTCTCCGAACACCCGAGATGGCTGGAGTTCAACGAAAGCAACGCAATCGTCCCGAGAGCGGTCTTCGGAGATGACTTCCGGGCAATTGTTGACAACACGGTCCGTGTCACCGAGTTCTGGCTCCGCGAACTCGGGCTCGCGGACTAAGCGTTCCTGTTACCCGTGTTGTGGGAACACAACACGGGTACATTTATCATCTACGTAATTAAACTAAACAGGCACGGACGGCGGAGCTCACTTCGCCGCCTGTGCCTTGTCCTGTAAGGGAGGGTTTTCAATTGGCACAGATCGGCAGATTTTTCGCAGGTCACGGGCTTTTTACGCAATTGGCCTTTCTGTTTATCGTCCTGGCATTGGCCTGGCTGGTAATCAGACCGTTCAAGCGGCTGCACCCCTATACGGGACAGATTCTTGTTCTCGTCTTCGTGTTATGGGTCGGCTTACTTTTCTACTTCCTGACCTATTCGTTCCGGGTTGCCCGTCTTGGAAGTATGGCCACCACTGCAGCCACCATGCCTCGTTTCTGGTTTGTCGTGCTCATTCCGGTTTCGGTGCTTGCGTTTATTCCCATGCTGAAGGGCGAAGAACAGCACGACCCGAAGTGGGGCAGTGTATGGCGCGTGGCAATCGTTTTTGGCGCACTGATCATAAGCTTCCTACTTTTTCCGATCATCGGCTACTACCTGAGCTCGGCCATGTTCCTTGTCGCAATCATGTGGGTGCTCGGTTCGCGCAACAAACTCGAAATGGCCGCTATGCCGGTCGGCTGGGTGATATTCTCATATTTCTTTTTTGCTCAACTGTTGAACGTTCGCTTGCCCATCGGTGCGCTTTTCGCCGGGCTGTTCTGATAGCATAACAAAGGGATTCCACTATATGATTGATATACTAACAAACCTGGTCGGTGGCTTCGGTGTCATGTTTACTCCTACGGCCATCGTTCTCTGTCTGCTCGGTGTTTTTGCCGGTATCATTTTTGGGGCCATCCCCGGCATATCACCATCCATGGCCGTAGCGTTGATGTTGCCCATGACCTTCCAGTTGCCACCAATTCTCGGCATGGTGCTGCTCCTGGGGGCCTACAAGGGTGCTAATTACGGTGGGTCCGTCTCGGCGGTGCTTATTAATACACCGGGAACTCCTTCCGCGGCGGTTACCGCCTTCGACGGCTACCCCATGGCGATATCCGGGCGCGTCGGCGAGGCAATGGGCGTGTCCCTGTATGCCTCCTTCATCGGCGGTATTATCGGAACGGTGGTGTTGATCCTGTTCGCTACGCCGCTCGCGCGGGTGGCGCTGACCTTCTGGCCTTCCGAGTACTTCGCCCTGACCGTACTGGGTCTTACCACGGTGGCTACGATGGGTGGAAAGAACTGGCAGAAAGCGCTCGTGGCGGTCCTGTTCGGGCTGCTGTTGAACACCATTGGCATGGACCCGATCGCCGGCACACAGCGCTTTACGTTCGGGCAGATACGGCTGTTAGATGGCATCTCCCTGATACCCGCCATCATCGGACTGTTCGCTCTGGGAGAGCTCTTCTACAACCTCGAGCACTATACCAAGGGCGAGAAATTCGACAAGCTTGCGTACAAGCTGCCCAAGCTGAGCTACTATCTGACGGTGTGGAAGAACATCATACGCGCTGGTATATCGGGAACCCTCATCGGAATTTTCCCCGGGGCCGGCGGTACGATAGCCGCGTTTATTTCCTACGATATTGAGAAGCGCTTCAGCAAGCACCCCGAGCTGTTTGGCAAGGGTTCGCCGGAAGGTGTCGCCGCGGCTGAGGCTTCAAACAGCGCCTCCGCCGGTGGCGCCCTGGTTCCGCTGCTGGCTCTGGGAATACCGGGAAGCGCCACGGCGGCGGTCCTGCTCGGAGCGCTTCTGGTACACGGCCTGAACCCCGGCCCGGAGTTGTTCATAACCGAGCCAGAACTGGTGTACGGCATGTTTGCCTCCATGTTTATGGCGAACGCCTTTATCCTGCTGGTCGGTCTGGCTGGAGCCAAGTTGTTCGTGCGGGTAACGGACATGAAAAAGACCATACTCTACCCGCTCATTTTCACCTTCGCTATTGTAGGCAGTTACGCCGTCACATCATCCATGTATCCGGTCGTGGTATGCGTGATCTTCGGCATAATCGGCTGGATTTTCAGACGCTTCGGGTATCCCTGCGCACCGGTTGTGCTTGGCATAGTGCTGGGGAGTCTGGCGGAAATGAGTTACCGGCAGGCTATGATGATTGGTGGGGTTGAGAGTTTCTATCAGCGCCCGCTTACACTCATTATGCTGTTCATCGCCATAGTAGCTGTCGTGTATCCCATCGTGAAGAAGCGCATAAAGGACAAGAAACTGCAGGAGAGTTAGGAGCCGGCCGTAGCGCTTCAAGGAAGTATCGAGTGTGTCGAATCCGGGTTCAGCGAGAGGTCTCCTGTTCCCGGAAGCGCTCGGTGATCCACGCACAGAACGTCCGTGCGGCTTCCGGGAGCGTGTCGCTGTCGACGTTCAGATAGATCAGATTGACCGAACGCTTAAGATCCAGACTTCGACAGGGGATGGCGTGTAACCAGCCGGCCTTTTCTTCCATTGCCACTACCAGCCGTCCAAGGACTGAAACGCCCTGGCCATGGATTACCATTCGTTTGATCGCTTCGGTATTGGTCAGCTCCTGGGTCACAGCCGGTCGCACTCCCAGGTGGCGGAACCATCGCTCTACGGCCCTTCGGGTCAGGGTGTTTTCCGGGGGGAGGACGAAGCGCTGCCCGGCAAGGTCTTCCGACGGGGGCTCGTCGCCACGAGAAACCCAGGGATGGTCGGGTGGTGCGACAATAACCAGAGGATCCTGAAGCAGGGCAATGTTCTGAAGTCGCGCCCTGTTGCGCGACCCGCTGGTGCGACCGACAATGCCGACATCGACGCTCCCGGTGGAAATCAGGTCTTCTATCTCGGAGGCGGTTCTGACCGTAATCGAAACGTCGATGTCGCTGTGAGTCTGCCTGAAGTCTGCGAGGATCTGCGGCAGAACATGAATGCTTGGCATGCTGCTTACGCCGATCGTAAGGGACTGGTTGGTGATCCCTACCGCTTCTGATACCAGGGTTCGACTCTGTTCAAACAGCTTCAGGAGAGCGGTGGCGTGGGGCAGGAGTGTCTCGCCTGCAGCGGTGAGCTCAATACTCTGACCGACTCTACGGAAGAGCCGGGTACCATAGGTGTTCTCGAGCTCACGAATTTGCGCGCTCACCGCAGGTTGCGTGTAATAGAGTGCTTCCGCAGACCGGCTGATACTTTTCAGCCGGGCGACGGTGCAGAATGCCTTGAGCTTTACGACGTCCATTGCATAACAGTATAACAGAGTTGCCTGTTATTGCAGTGGTGGAAAACCGGGCCGCTTAATAATTCAGGACGAGTTTTATCCGATCAAATACTTCGTCAATTGATCCGATTCCATCGACGTCGCGGACAATACCCTTCGGTCGGTAGAAATCGAGACAGGGCTCACTCTGGGACTTGTACGTGTCCAGTCTGTTCTGTATGACCTTCGGATCAGCATCGTCGGCCCGGCCTTCGATTCCTGCCCGTTTTGCCAGACGGGACCGGATATCATCATCGCTGACAGAAATGTTGACGACATGGTCAATCGGCAGACCGATTTCTTCAAGAATGGCGTGGAGGGCTTCAGCCTGGGGAACTGATCGGGGAAATCCGTCGAGCAGAAAGCCTGTCTTGACGTCGCTGCGCGAAAGCCGATCTTTCACCATTGCAATCGTAACTTCATCGGGAACCAGTTTGCCCTGACTGGAATACGACTTCGCCAGTACCCCCAGTTCAGTCTCGTTCTTGATGTTCTCCCGGAACATATCTCCTGTGGATATGTGCGGGACCTGCAACAGGGTAACCAGTTTGGAAGCCTGCGTTCCCTTTCCAGCCCCTGGAGGGCCAAACAATAAAATGTGCTTACCTGACATAAAAACTCCTATATAAAAACGGTTCCAAAAAAAGTGCTGTCTACGGTTTACCTGCGCTGCTCAGTTCATAATCCACATATTCCATGGGGAATTTCTCCGACGGATCAAATGGATAACAGAATCCCGACGGCAGGTTCCGGATCAGGCGGTACTTCATTAAATACCCGTTCTCCTGCCACTTCTTTCCGAAGCGGGACGCTACATTGAAATAAAGGAGCCACAGCTCTGAATCCGAAAGCTGTGCCCTGAGAATGTTGACGTAACGAATCTTCTCTCTGGCAGACAGGATTCGTTGAGAATCCACGTACTTAATGAGGTGATACATGTTCCGGAAATAGCTGCTGAGATTCGTCTGATTCGCGCGGCCCACGTACTCGTTGTCGTTTTCCAGGTGACTCCTCTTCGAGGCCGTCAGATACTGAACGAGCGCCTCATGACTCTCATATCTTCTCAGTTTTCCCAGGAGAAAATCCTGATTTTCATCCAGAATCCCATAATAAAATGCTATGCAGGCTATATCGATTATTTCGTCGTCGCTCAGGGCCAGCTCCAGGTCGTCGGATGCCTGGCGCACAATTTCGAGTAAGCGCTCCAGGTGAAGTTTGAAAACGATGAACGCGCGCTTTCCGGTAACCGGCTCGTACTGGGACTCGGTGTTTTTGACGTGTTTCACCATCAACGAAGAGATATGCTGAAAATGGTAGTCCAGCATTTTATAGAAGCTGCTCTCAAATGCGACTCGTCCGTTGATCGTACTCTGATTTATGAGCGTGGCGAACAGAAGAAATGAGGTAACGATACTGAATAGAGGACCGAGAAATCCGCCGATAAACTGTCCGAAATGAGAGGCAGATGCGATGTCGGAAAGTCCTGCGTGGGACAGGCCCTGTGGCGAGAGGGTGAAGATCATAAATAGACTGAATCCGATTACCGCGAATGCAGCTCCTATCCCGATCGCAACATAATAGACGATCTTCTGCATATCTACCTCACTTTTGGGAAGACACGATCGTCAACAGCTGGTCGATATCAATGTGGCTTTCGACCAGATCGACCGCCGTATTTACCTTCTTCGTGTCCTCGATGTGTATTTTCGCCGTGTGCTCGGTAATCTTCTTCATCACATCAAAGGAGTTGAGCGGTGTGTACAGCACCGGTACGTCGGCGTCTATCAAGCGATTAACGATACTGGGATCAGGTTCGTAGCGACCGGTAAGGATGATACCCGGCTTCAACTCCAGATGTTCACCGGATCGCTTCCACTCATCGAGTTTCAGTAAGGTCGAGTTAATAATGTCTTCGCGGCTGGCCGGTGTAATCGTTAACTGGCGTGGTTCAATGAGCTGCTCGTACACCTCGTTGCTGGTGGCAACCAGACGGATCAGGTCAAAATGACGGTAGCGATGGGACTGGCCGGCGAGAATCGGCACATCGAATAATCGGGCGTAATCGTCTATCCGCAAGGCAGCGAGCGTCTTACTGTAGGGTATTGCTCCTAACAGAGGGACGCCCCACCGGGAAAGCGCCCTGGTCATATAGTCTATGATCATTTCGCGCTTATCATCGCGAACACGATTCAAGACGACCCCGGCAATCCTGACGCCACACCGGTCACAGGCGTGTTTGTTCAAGGCCAGGGAATCGAACGCCGACCCCAAGCCACCCGATGCGATGAGTATCATCGGCAGCCCGAGAAGCTGGGCGACTCTCGCGTTGTCGATGTCGGCAATAGAGCCGACACCGACGTGACCGGTGCCTTCGGCCAGAACGATCCCGGAGTTCTCCGTCAGTTTTGTATACGCGTCGGTAATCAGATGTTCGATGCTGGTAAGATCGACCTTTTCATCCACATAATCGCGGGTAAATCCCCGGGGGAATATCACAGGGGACATATGCTCCAGCTGGTCTTTCAGGCCGAAGCGTTTCTGGAAGAGCAACACATCTTTATCGACCCGAACTGATGCCCCGAGATCTACAAACTCCTGACCGACCGGTTTGATGAAACCGATCGTTCCGGTTCGCTTCATGAGCCCCGAAAAGATCCCCAGTGATGTTGTCGTCTTACCAATATGCTGGCCGGTGGAGGCTATGAAGATGCCTTTACCCGCATTGTTACCCTGGATATCGCTCATTTGACCTCCGCAAACACCCGTTAAACGGTCTGTATCCGACGCTACTCCCGGCTCATTGCTGCGAGCGCGGCGATCAGGCTGCGTGTGGCTTTTCCCCGGTGACTCACGCGGTGCTTTTCCTGCGCTGTTAACTCCGCGGCATAGGTCGACGTGCCCTGTAGAAGAAAGATCGGGTCGTAGCCGAAGCCTCCGTCGGCCTGCGTCGGTTTCGAGGCGATTGTGCCGAGCCACGTTTCCTGCACCGACACGAAGCGGTCGGAGGGGAGGGCTGCGGTCATGTTGCAGGTATAGTGAGCCGCCCTGTCTGTGACTCCGTTCAGTTTCTCGAGAAGCAGGTTGTTCTGTTCTTCCTGCGATAGCAGTTCTCCAGCCTCAGACATCCCGAAACGCGCACTGTACACTCCGGGAGCACCGTTCAGGGCATCGACGGAGATTCCGGAGTCGTCGGCTATAACCGCGTCAATGCGGTCTGCCGTGTCGCGGTCAACGCGTGTCGAAAAGAGATGCAGAAGCGCCCGGGCTTTCCCGAAGGAGTTTGCGAAAAACGTATCTCCTGTTTCCTCGAACTCGAAATGTATGCCGAAGTCCTCCGGAAGCAGTACTTCGTGCGGTGAGCAGATCGAAGTCATCTCGCGGTGTTTGTGTCGATTGTTCGTTGCAAGTAGGAATCTCATTATGCTTTTTACCGTAGCACGATTCGGTTGAGTTTCTATGCATCGCGAAATCGAAAGGAATAGAATTCTCGTAGTCGGGATATACAGACCTTTTATTAGACACATCCGGAAGTCGTCCGTTACGCTGGTAGGGGGAGAATATTGTGGAACGACTGAACGATTGTGTGGCTGTAGTTGCCGGTGGCACCGGGAGTGTAGGAGAAGGGGTCGTGCGTTCGCTCGTTCGTGACGGTGCCACGGTAGTGGTGCCGTATCGTAACGATGCGAAGCGGCAGCGTCTGGAAGAGTATGTTCAGGACGTCGCGGGTGACCCTGCCGACGGAAAAGGCCAGCTGGTGTGTATGCCCGCTGAAATCGGAAACATTGACTCCATGAACGTGTTTCGCCAGGAACTGCTCGATCGCTTTGGTCGCGTCGATCTGGGCGTTGCCTGTCTCGGCAGCTGGTACTACGGCTACAGCCTGCACAACATGCCGGTCGAGCACTGGGATCAGGTAATTAACGATAATCTCAAGACACACTTCATCTGCGTTCGCACCCTTGTTTCGCTGATGCACGAGCGACATACGGGAGTCTACGTAATGATTAACGGTGGCGCCGCAGAGCTGATTGCGCCCGAGATAGGAGCCGTATCCATTTCTGCCGCGGCCCAGCTCATGACTGCCCGGGTACTGAAACAGGAAGCACGCGGAACCGACATTCGCATTCATTCGCTGATGGTCTATAACCCCGTGAAGACGCGCGACCGAAAAACCGAAATCGTGGACGACTGGCTCTCAGCCGAGGAAGTTGGCGGCTATATCGGAGGGCTCTACGCAGGATCGGTTCCCAGGATAAACAAGACGATTCACCGCTTATATACCAGAAGCAGTCTGCCTCAGTAGACGCCCGGATCTCAGCCGAACAAACGCCTTACTCGACGATCAGAATCTGTACATCACATACGTTGGTATTGGTCGGGCCCGTTTTGTACAGAGCGTCGATGTTTTCGTAGAAATGGTACGAGTCGCTCGCTTCTATCGTCCCGGCTATCGAGAGCCCTGCCTCCGCCGCCCGCCGAGCCAGCTCGGCGGACGCAAAGGCCCCGGCGGCGTCGGTCGGACCATCGTTACCGTCCGTTGCGGTTGAGAGAAAGGTCACACCGTCGAAGGCGTCGGGGTGGGCGGCTACTTCGCCAAGGAACGCCAGGGCCATTTCCTGATTGCGTCCACCCTTACCCGAGCCCTTGAGCGTTACGGTTGTTTCGCCACCGGCGAGTATGCAGGCCGGTCTTGCGCAGAACATGTCGGAGCGAACAAGATCACGAGCCATCCCCGCGAAAAACTTCGCAATCTCTCGAGCCTCGCCGGTCAGCTGCGAGGTGAGCACAAAGGTGTTGTACCCGAGCTCCAAAGCGCGACTCCGGGCCGCCTCGAGCGCGAGGGCGTTGGTTCCGATCAGGATGTTCTGTATCCGTGCAAACTCCTCGTCTCCGGGCTTTGGCGTCTCGGCGATATCGCCGCGAACACCCTGTTCGAGAACCTCACGCACTGACTCCGGCAGTCTGTCGTAGATTTCGTAGCGCCGTGCGATATCTACCGCATCCGCGAAGGTCGTCGTATCGGGACTCGT
The DNA here is from genome assembly GCA_007694005.1 of Spirochaetaceae bacterium. GTDB lineage: Bacteria > Spirochaetota > Spirochaetia > DSM-27196 > SKKC01 > SKKC01. The sequence continues at coordinate 45,781 of RECN01000076.1, read as the reverse complement.
CAGCCCTGAGGCAATGCTCTCGAGTTCATCACCGACCACGTCCGAGAGAATCAGACTGACAGTAGTCGCCGGGTACAGACTGCGGCAGATTCTCCCTCCGGAAATCCCTGATATGTGCTTGCGAATGCAGTTAATTTCCTGAATCGGGGTTCCCGCTCGGAGAAGCAGTTGGGTCGTCGCCTGCATGTCAGCGAGCGTCACCTCTATACCCGCTTCGCGGAGGGGAAGCGGCAGGAGTGCCGACCCGCCGCCTGAGATAAGCACCAGACAGAGCGTTTTCTCATCTGCCTCTTCTGCCAGGGCAACCATGTCCTGTGCTGCGTTAACACCCGACTCGTCGGGAACGGGATGGCCTGCCTCTCGGATCTGTACTCGCAGGAGGTTTTCGACGTGACCGTATTTGACCGAAATAAGCCCATCCGTGATTCGTTCACCGAGCACATCCTCAAGACCTGCGGCCATGCGTGCCGTTGCCTTGCCCGCACCGAGAACGAGGATACTGTTGAACTGGGACAGGTCAAGCGAACGTTCATCCGTTTCGGTTCGGATGTGCAAAATATCATCGGTGAGCGTCAGACAGTCGGTCATCATCCGCCGCGGGTTAACGCGTTCGAGCGCAGCTTCGGCTATACTGCTTATTGCCTGTGTGTTCATGAAGGTATCTCCTGCGTATTTCAGACTAGGTCTGGCTGCATGCAGCCACAGCCTGTTTCAGGTTTCTTCCTATCCAGGGAAGCTTCGACCATCGAAGCGCCTGTCGAAACAGCTCGACCGCTCTGTCCGGCTGGTCGAGGTTGTTCAGATAGACCGTTCCCGCATTGTTCAGAGCGTGTATATTCGTGACGTCCAGCGAGGCTGCATGTTCGAACTCCCGGACCGCAGCTGCCCAGTCTTCATTCGCCATGAGACTGTTGCCCCGGGAAAACGCTGCGTGTGCTTCGGCGACGAGTGCGAAGGATTGCTCCGACGCGGTCAGTTCCACCCGTTTTTCGATGACCAGCCGGTCATGATCGGGTACCTCGCTCGCGAGTGTCCTGCGGTAGAACTCGTGTGCGGCTTCCCGGCGTCCGGTAACGTAGTACAGGTCTGCGAGCACCCTCAGGCGTGGATAATACTCGCCGTACCAGTCGAGCTCGGTCAGCAGCATCTCCTCAGCTTCTTCGTACTGCTCCAGAGCGATGCAGGTCAGCGCCAGATTATGGCGGATACCGCGTGTCTCCGGATGCGCTTTGAGCATAGCTCTGAACAGCGCTCCCGCGCGCTCGAAGTCACCGGCCGCGTACGCCGTAAGTGCACGCCGTTGTCTCATTCTTTCCCGGATGCGTCTGATCATACCTTGGGGCGTACCTCCTGGCCCGCGAGTTTCTCGTAAAACTGTATGAGACCACCATGGTCGTCCTTTGCCTTTCCGTCGACTTTAAGTGCCTGCATGAACTCCATGACCTGACTGGTCAAGGGGACGGGGACACCGACTTCGTGGGCAGTGTCCAGAGCATTCTGCAGGTCCTTTATGTGAAGCTCAATACGGAACCCCGGTTCGAACTGTCGCTGGAGTATCAGCGGCATCTTCGCGTTCATGACGGTACTACCGGCAAGGCCGCCTTTGATTGCATGGAACACCGTCTCGGGATCGACATTCGACTTTGTGGCAAGAACCATTGCCTCTGATAGAGCTGCGATGTTCAGCGCAACGATGATCTGGTTCGCAAGTTTGGTGACGTTTCCTGCGCCGATGTCACCACATCGAACGACCGACGCCCCCAGTTTCTCAAGGACCGGACGGGCGCGTTCGAAGGCATGCTCGGAACCCCCGACCATGATTGCAAGCGTACCGTCGATTGCTTTGGGCTGCCCTCCGCTCACCGGGGCATCAAGCATCTCAACCTGCTCCTCGCGGAGAACGGCTGCGATTTCCTGCGAAACCAGAGGCGCAATGGAGCTCATGTCTACAACGATAGAACCGGGTTGCACCGTTTCCAGTATTCCCTTCGTTCCCAGCACGACATCCCTGACCTCAGGAGAGTTCGGCAGCATGGTAATAATAAATTCGGTTTCCGCTGCGACGTCTCGAGGTGAGTCCGCCGCCGTGGCACCCTCTTTTACGAGCTCTGCTACGGCATCCTGACCGATGTCGCAGACCAGCAGGTCATATCCGGCTCTTATGAGGTTTTTTGCCATGGGCTTTCCCATAATACCCAGTCCGATAAAACCGATTCGCATGATAGAACCTCCTGAACAACGATACATCTCCGGTGGCACCCAGGATGAAGAAAAAGAAGAGCGGGACCCCCTTTACGGAGCCCCGCTCGAAACAAGGACTGATTCTACATGAAAATCGACAGAATCAGAACGAACAGGAACGAGGCAACGCCCTGTATACCCGTCGCTACGGTCCAGAGTTTATACCCCATGGAAGCCGGCATCCCCGCAAACTGTGTGACGACCCAGAAGTAGGAGTCGTTTGCGTGCGATACGACAACAGCACCCGATCCGATTGCAAGGACGGTCAGAACCGGATTGAGCCCGAAGATAGGCACAAGGGGCGCCATGATCGCGGCGGTGGTAATGATTGATACGGTACCGCTTCCCTGTGCGATTTTAAGCGCAACGGCAATCAGGAAGGGCAGGAACAGACCGATCTGCAGACCTTCCATGGAACTCGAAATGAAGGCCACCATAGGTGAACCCTGAAGGATGCGTCCGAATGCACCACCGGCACCGGTGATCGCAAGGATCAGAGCCGCGTTTTTCACACCTTGTCCTATCCATTCACTGCGGGCTTCAGCCTGTGACTTTTTCGGTACAAGCGTCAGAGCAATGAACACACCAATGATAAGTGCGGTCGCAGGTGCTCCGAGGAAACGTGTGAGGTTGTAGAAACCACCTTCGCCGAAGGGGCGTCCGGGAAGCGCGGCAATCGAGCTGATCACGATCAGCAGAAGCGGCAGGAGCAGAGGAAGCATCGAGTGCATTGTGCCGGGCAGCTTACCGTACTTCGCCTTCAAGTCATCGTACGATTCCTCAAGCTCGGTGCCGAGATCGTACTTTCCCGCGACCTTCGTGGCGTACAGATATCCTGCGAACATGCTGACCAGAGCGGCCAGAAGGCCCAGCATGATGACCATGCCAAGATCCGCATTCAGTTCCTGAGCCGCTGCAATCGGGCCCGGAGTCGGCGGTACCAGTGCGTGGGTCGCGTGTAGGCCTGTACCGAGCGCAACGGCCATCATGGCCATTGACTTCTTTGCCTGCACCGAAAGCGCCTTGTTCAGCGGGGTGAGAATGACGTATCCGGAGTCACAAAAGACCGGAACCGAGACGACAAAACCGGCGAAGCTCATTGCCAGCGGAGCGCGTTTTTGCCCGACGACATTAAGAATTGCCTGCGTTATGGAAATAGCCGCTCCGGTTTTCTCGAGTATTGTGCCTATGATCGTTCCACATATGATCACAATACCGATCGCACCGAGTGTACCGCCGAATCCTCCGGTAATTCGATCGACAATTTCCGTCAGCGGCATCATTACCGCGAGGCCATACAGAAACGCAACGCCGATAAGGACGACGAAGGCGTTCATCTGCAGTTTTGCAGTGCCGAATATGATCAGCACGACTGCCACGACCAGCAACACGAGAGCAATTGGACCTGATACCATATTGACCCTCCATAATAGATTTCTGATGGATACCCATCCCGCTCAGTGTAGGGCAGGAGTTTCAGGAGACCAATGTGCCTGCATACCAATTACACGCGATAGTTTTGTGCTGATCGACCAATTGCAGGGGCGGCGAAGGATGGCTGCTTCTCCAGCGGTGTGTTCTGACGAATCATGTGTCCAAACAGCAGGTAGAGCATCTCCCGTTCACGCCAGTTCGCGACCGGATCGAGGCCGGAGAGTTCGCAGAGGCGGTTCATCCTGAAAACGACCGTGTTTTTGTGTATGCCCAGCCGTTCCGCAGCGCGGGTCGGGCTCATGTTTTCTTCGCGCAGGACCATGAAGGTCCGGCCGAGCTGCTCGAGCGTCGTCTCATCAACAAGTGGAGAGGCCTGCATGCGCGCGAGCATTGCATCGAAGACGCTGTGCCAGAGCTCCGGTGCGATCGAGTGCAGGAACAGTTCGTGTGTGTGGTCGGTAAACAGCGCGCGCCGTTCAGTACTGCTGTGCAGCGTCCAGAGCGCAGTGCGGAGCGAAATCCGGTACCGGATCGGCAGCTCCTGAACGGGGCCCGACGCACAACGGAGAAACGGGGGCATCCCGGCTTCGTCGACGCGTTCGTCCACAGCATCGCAGTAATCACGGAAACAGCAGCGAATACTGCCGAGTATGGCCGATTGCGACGTCTGCACGGCCTTGAAGACGGTTACGTGACCGGATGACCCGATGAACGAAAGGTCATTCCTGGTATGGCATCGGCTCGACTTGACCAGTTTCAGGTACTCTACGGGGGTGCACCCGTCAGGGAGCTCAAAGACGAGCGGCATACGCGGTGTGTCCGCATCGTACCCGCAGCGATGCATGAGGTCACGAAGCTGTTCGACGTCAACACCATCCTGATACAGCAGCGCGTCTACGAGGATCTTCTTGCGATCCTGCCGATGCTCAAGCTGTTCGCGCTCCCACTCATACTCGAGCATCGCTTCGATGGCGGTGCGGACGGTGTGGGCTACTTCACCGACGTCCTGGAACGGGCCGGTGAGACCGACGACGCCTATGACCTCTCCCCGGTGGCGCACCGGTAGATTGACACCGGGTGCTACCCCCGGTGGTGGGCGGTCCTCGGACGATACCACCGCAACCTCGCGGTTTTCGATCACAAGGGTATGTGCGACCTCGTGGTACATGCCTATGCGATGGCTGTCGCGGGCAGCAATGATGATCCCGTCAGTGTCCATGACATTTACGTTGTAGCGTATTGTCGCGCAGAACCGGTCGACGAATTTCTGCGCGATTCTGGTCGGGATCATGAGCGTGTACCCTGCACGATGGTATCACGGGCCGGGTGAACGCGCTACACGCGAAAATCGGTCGCGCGGGGACCGTTTTCGCATTGACGGTACCGAGAGATTCCCCGTTAAGCTGAGACGAACGCTATGGAGGGAGTCATGATCGAAACAGTCAGGCTGTCAGAGGCTGATGTGATTCTGAGCGCGTGCCGGGATGCGGTTGTCGAACTCGGTCTCGCCATGAGTATTTCCGTAACCGATCCACGAGGTGATCTGATCGCCATGTGCAGAACCGATGGCGCATCCTGGCGCACCCCCGATATCTCCCGGGGCAAGGCCGTCGCCTCGGCCTGCATGGGGCGGCCGAGCGGCGAGCTCAGCCATCGGGCGGGAGACGCGATCTTTCTCCCCTTCACGATGATACAGGGGGGGAACTTCATTATGGGCCAGGGAGCCGTACCCCTGTACCGCGACGGCGAACTCGTCGGGGCGGTCGGTGTCAGCGGCGGGACGCCGGAGCAGGACGAAGAGGTTGCCCGGGCCGGGGCCCGGGCGGCAGGTCTATCCGGCGCCTAACCGGCCCGTTTCGCAAATGAAGGGGCGTACTGAGCCGCGGCGAGAATTGCCTCTTTCATACCCGCGGAGTCGGCTTTTCCGGTTCCCGCGACGTCAAAAGCGGTCCCGTGGTCGACCGATGTACGCAGGATGGGCATGCCGAGCGTAACCGAAACCGTGCGGTAGAAGTCGTAGGTCTTCGCAGCGATGTGTCCCTGGTCGTGGTAGAGCGAGAGGACGGCAGCAAAACGGCCCTCGACTGCCATATGGAAAATCGAGTCGGCGCCGATAGGACCGGTGACATCGAGGCCGGCTGCCTGTGCGGCTTCGACCGCGGGTCGGATTTCCGTATCGTCTTCGTCACCGAACAGGCCGTGTTCACCACAATGTGGATTCAGCCCGGCCACCGCTATGTCTTTCCGTTCGACCCCGAGTTGATTGAGCGCTTCGGTACAGCGGCTCAGGTAGTCGAGGATCCGTTCTTTTCGGATCAGATCTATTGCCTTCCGGAGCGAAACGTGACGCGTCAGGAAGAATATCCGCATTTTGTCGACCTGAAACAGCGTCAGGGGGTCGCTGGTACCCGTCAGGGCGCCGAGGATCTCGGTGTGACCGATGTACTCAACCTTCGCGGCACGAAGCGATTCCTTGTTGATCGGACCGGTCGCCATGGCGTGTATGCGGCCTTCGTTCGCGAGATGCACGGCTTTTTCTATGTACTCATACGCGGCGGCGCCACACGGTGCCTGCACGGTACCCATCTTCAAGTTTCCGATCTCTATGTTGTCCAGATCGAGAACTTCGATGACTCCTGCCTTACCCGTCGCTTCTTCCGGCGACGAGACGGTCCGTATCTCGGGTGTGACCTTCACGAACGAACACGCCTGACGCATGACGTCCGCGTCGCCGATTACCAGTGGTATGCATGCGTCGTATACCTCTGGTGACTGCAACGCGTGCGCGGTGATCTCCGGCCCTATACCTGCCGGGTCTCCGATAGTGATACCGATAATTGGTTTCATATATTCTCCTGTTGCGCGCCCTTAAGGAAGCGCGTCGAGACGTTCCAGGATGCTGCGGATACATACCGTCGCCGCATCCGTACCTCCTACCATACCGCCTTTGCTTACGATTCGTAACCCGTCATGCGTCCCTCCGATCAGCGTCCCTTCGGCTGCGAGCGGAATAATTTCGCGCATGACCGCCACGCCTTCGGCTCCCGAAGCCTCGCAGAGGGCGACCGTGATGTCGCCGCCGCTCGCGTAGACGCCGCCGAGACTCGGAACCGAGTCAAGGAGCCGCTCTGCTACGCCGGCCAGACTTCGATTGATCAGCGTGGAAAGCGCCTCGGCGGTCGTATTCCGTTCCTTCGCCTGTTGCTCCAGGTCGAGCGTTCTCGAGATGTCCAGATGATTGGAACTGATACACAGCACCCGTGAGGCTTGATCCCTGAGTATGGCTGTTACGCGGTCGATCTCTCTGTTGCGCCTGGCTTCATCATCTATCACTTCCTCCGCGTGCAGAAAGGCAGCGGATACGTCCATGTGCTCGAAGCTATGCCTGAGTTGTTCTACGGTGAGCGACGTGACGCTGCCGACGCACATGAGAACCTGAGGGCGTACCGTAGTATTCGTCTGATCGAACAGAAGCTGTCGCGCCACGGCCGCGGTAAACGGTCCCGGATCAGCGCTGATGAAGGGAATACCGCTCTTGAGGACTGCCCTGGCGATCACGTCCAGGTCCGCGTCGGTTATCGCGTCGAAGACGACGATTGCGTTGGTATCGCCACCGATACGCTCAAGCGCCCCGGTTACAGCCGTTTCGCCCTGGTAGACGGTTTCAAGATCTATGGTGTGCACCGGGTATTTCGTCTGGGCCTCGATGATGCTCCTCACTCGCGATGTCCGCACGGGCATCTTCGGATCTTTCGCCGCATCCGTTCGTTCAAGCAGCACGCCGTTTACGAGGAGATAGCCGCCGACCGCGATCCGTCCGGCCTGAGGAAATACCGGGACGACAACAGCAATACGCGTGTCCGGGAGTGCGTCGAGCATTGCGTCGATTTCTGAGCCGACGTTACCCCGCAGCGTACTGTCGATTCGCTTATTGTAGATTTGTATCTCATCGCAGGAGAGACACGAAACCGCGTCGTGTACCCGCCGGTACGCCTCCGGTGCGGGCAGCCCCCGGCTGTCGGTCGGAATCGTGACCACGTCGTAGTGTGACCGGTGCTCATCGCTCAACCGCTCCGGCTTGAGCACGGTACAACTGTGGAGCCCTAGTTTACCCAGGAGTACCCCGGTGGCGTTGGCCCCGGTCAGGTCATCGGCGATAATGCAGCAGCGTATCATGGCATACCTCCCGTACACCGGTTCATTCAGTCTACACCCGATTGACTTTCGCCTGAAGCTCGGATAGATGTGTTGCCGTGCTTCCCGTACTCAACGCAGTCCTCCGCCTCGTTCTTCTTGCCGCCTTCGGCTTTCTCCTCTTTCGTCCCGTCTTTATGCGAAAGCACGTACTGACACCGCTGGTCTTTACGACGATCAACGTGCTGTTTCCCTTGTTCTTCGTGACCAATTTCGGCGAGAACTGGGACAGCGCTGCAGCGGTCGGCCCGGCCTGGCTCATTGGAGCTGCCCTATTGTGTGGGGTGATGATGGCTGTACAGGGCATCTACATGCGCCGTCTTGCAGGGCGCAGGTTCGGCATACCGACCGACCACCCAGGAGAGGTCGCCACGCTCGGGGCCATACACAACGCGGGTTACATCCCCATCCCCATCATGCAGGCGCTCTTTGGCGGACCGGTCATGATCTATCTCTTCTTCTACACGCTCGGATTCAACCTGATATTCTGGACCGTCGCCGTAGCGCTCGTGCGGGGAGGGCCGAAGCGATTCGTGATTCGGCTTAACGCCCCGACGGCCGGCCTGATTACCGGAATCCTGCTCGCGGCGACCGGATGGTACGACCTCATTCCCGGGCTGCTGCGACAGGGCATGGTCTTCGCCGGCTCCATCAGCCTTGATCTGGTCCTGATCGGTCTCGGGGGCGTGCTCGCGAGGATCAGTACGCAGGCCGGAGTCGATCGCACGAACTGGAGCCGCTACGTGTTCTACCGCTCCTTCGCCTATCCCGCCGCGGTGCTGCTCTTTTTGTGGGCCATCCCGCTCGGGGGCATACCCGCAGCAGTCGCAGTCGCCCTGCCGGTCGGCATCGTCCTGCAGGCCTCATCCCCTCCGGCGACGAATCTCATGCTGGTGGCAGAAGCCTACGGCACGCACGAGCAGGTGGAGGTCTTTGGGCGAGGGGTTATCGTGTCCTATCTTGCCTCGGCAGTTGCGATACCGGTGTTCGTCACATTGGGCTTTCTCGCGTTTTCGTGAGGCGGCATGCTCCGCGCGAGCGAGCACCGTGGATTAGCGTTTCGCGAGCTGTTCGATCGCCTCAAAAAATCCTGGATAGGTCACCGCCGCGCGTTCGGCGGTATCCACGCTGACGCCCGTTTCGGAGGCGAGCCCCGCGACTGCAAGCGCCATGACCACACGATGGTCGCCGTGCCCGTGAACCTCCCCGCCGCGCAGGCGTCCGGGGTGCACGACAAGGCCGTCCTCGTGTTCGTCGATGGCGATCCCGAGGCGGCCGAGTTCCGCAGCCATGACGGCCACCCGATCAGTCTCCTTCTGCCGCGCCTGCGGGACGTTGCGCAGCGACAGCGGACTCCGGCAGGCGGCACCGAGTACCGCCAGCGCCGGAAGCGCATCCGGGGTCGCGTTCAGGTCGAGCTCGCCTCCGGCCAGCTCGCCGTACCCCGGCCCCTTCACGGTAACCTGTGTGCGCCTCGGCCAGCTGACCTCGCAGCCGAGCTGTTCGAGCATATCCAGCACCGCCCGGTCTCCCTGGGGGTCGTCCGGGTGCAGCTCGGTGACCGTCACCGTACCGCCGGTAATAGCGGCAGCAACAAAGAGGAAGGTAGCGCTCGAGTAGTCTCCGGGTACATCGGTGCGGAACGCGCTGTAGCGCTGACCTCCGGGGATTGTGAAGCGTTCGTATCCATCGCGCTCGTAGCGTATGCCCTGCCTGTCGAGCCACCAGAGGGTCATGTCGACGTAGGGACGTTCCCAAAGCAGCGGCACCGTGATTTCCGTATCTCCGTCTGCGAGCGGGCAGGCAAGAAGCAGGCTCGAAAGGTACTGGCTTGTCGGGCACTCGATGCTGGTCGTTCCACCGCGCAGCCTCCCGGTTACCGTAATCGGTGCGCAGCCGTTTCCGGCCTGCGAGACGGTGGTTGCTCCAAGGTCGTCCAGTGACTGCAGCAACGGCGCGGCCGAACGGCGCCGTATCTGTTCGTCTCCGGTAAAGGTCGTGGTGCCTTCGGCAAGCCCGGCAGCGCTCATGGCGAGGTAGAGGGTTGTGCCGGAGTTTCCGACATCGATGATGTCTGCCGGTGCGGTCGGGCGGCCTGCCACACCGTCGACAATGTAGTACTCGCTTTCTTCGTTCCAGGTAAGGGTAGCGCCGAGCGCTCTGCAGGTGTCCACGCAGCTTGTCGCGTCGTCGCTCTCAAGCGGCTTGTCGACGCGACTGACGCCGGACGCAAGGCTCGCGATCAGGAGCGCGCGTATCGTGTGTGATTTGCTGGCTGGTGCCTGTGTGCGGCCGGCGATCGTAGCCGGTGAAACGTGTGTCGTCATGGCCGCAGAGTGTAGCAGAAGCGTGCTGCTATCGCACTAGTTCGGCGATTGCATTACAGCGATCTGCCACGTGTTCGAGATACGAGACGACGTCTATGAACGCGAGTTCTCCTTTTACGTCGGCATCCGGATTCTTCTGAAGCGCTTTTCGCGCACGCTTCTTGAGCTTGTCGCGTTGACGGTCGATGTTCTGCTCCATCTCGGCTGCAATCGTCGGGTCATCGGGCGTAATCCGACCGCCCAGGGTGTCGCTGATGTAGCGCAGGAAATCAAGGATGTGGGACGTGTAGGCAAAGAGTTCGTCCGCGCTCTGCTTGTGCACCGTGTAGTTTTTTCGATAGCTGCGCACCATCATGCGCGAGGCCTTGTAGCAGTCGTCGCCGATCAGGCTTAACTCCCCGGCAATCTGCTGCTGGCGTCGGATCTCATCTGCCTGCGCGTTTGTGCAGCGAAGCTGGGCGCTTCTGGTAAGGGATGATGAGATCTGCTCCCCGCGTGTGTGATTCGCCTGCCTGAGCGCAATGATTCGTTCGATCGCGTTGTCGGCCTCGTCGGAAAGCTGCGAGATGTTGATGACGATCATGAGCATCTCGTAGGCGGTCTGCGCCATGTTACCGAGGGCTGCGCGCGTAATCGCAAGATTCGCGTCGAGCGTCTCGGGGAGCGGTGCTTTAAGCAGATGCAGGCTGTCGGCATCGCTTTGAGTGTCGCTCGCCTCGGGATCTTCCGATACGAGCCGGTCCGCGAGGCGGTGCAGGAGTGCCGGCGCAGAGAGTGCGACAACCGCGGAGAACACATGCCCGGTGAAGACTGCCGCCACCGGCAGCATGACGGCTACCAGGCCGGGAACCGGCGGTATGGCGGAAACAAGGTTCAACGCGCCCCAGGCAATGAGACCGAAGAGTCCGCTTAATACTCCGAGCAGAAAAAAGGTCATCGACGCAACGCGGGCCCTGCGGCTGAGTCGGGTTGTGGAAAGGTGGAACGCGATGCCTGCTCCCGGGATACCTGCCAGCGCCAGAAGTACAGCCGCAGTCGAAGGTACCATGCCGGTCGCAAGAAGCGCAGTCGCGAGGACGGTAGTTCCGGTTGCGGACCGAAACAAAGCCGCGATGGCGATGCCGGCGGCGATGGCCGCGACCGGCGAGATCGCGAACGCGGGCAGAGCGTTTACCGGAAGTGCCTGTGTGAGTTCCGGTCCTGAATGAAATGCGATGTCCATGCCCAGGAGCAGGAAAGCAGTTCCGGTAATAATATCGTTGCGGGAACTCTGCCCGGCTGCTCCGTACTGCCGGGCAGGAAGGGCGACGAGCAGCATGAGGAATGCAGGCAGCAGGGTCGAAACAGCGGGGCCGATCGAGGCGGCGAGGACTGCTGCGAGCAATGAACCGAGATGCACACCGGCGAGCGCCTGTGTGCTGCGCGGACCAGGGAGTTCGCCGGCGTCGACAAACGATATCACAGCAGAAGCGGCTGCACCTGCTGAACCGCCCGAGGCTATGCGCATTCCCGCGCGCAGGCGCGCGTTTCCGGAGCCCTGGCGATCACGCAGGGTCGGAAAACTGCGGATCGCGACGCGCCCCATGCTCGCCGCGGTAATCTGTCTCAGTCCGAGTATGAACAGGGCCACACCGGCGAAGGGGGCAATCCAGGCTGTTAGCTGTGTCATAGCGTACCTCGACCGGTCCTACCGGTGCTCCAGATAACGTTCGTCGACCCGCTCTTTCAGGAATGCCTTGAAGCGTTTTCGATGGCCGGGCATGCGTAGTGCGGTATCGAGATAGTTTCCATTATCCGTAAACTTGATATCTCCTGATATATCCAGGTAGGTATGGGCGTCTTCAGCTGAGACAACGTAGGGTGCCGATCCTTTGCTGATGAGCAGGTAGTTCAGGACGATGTTCCCGGTGCGGTGGTTACCCTCGAGAAAGAGTTGCGGTCGACTGAGCTGCCGCGAGTAAAACCCGGTAGCAAGCTGATAGGGATTGCTCTCGTTTCGCTTCTTCAGCACCCAGTCCTTGATCGGCTTAATGCGCGAAATGAAGCTCTTTCGGGTCTCTTCCAGATGCGTGTAGTAGTGAGTTCTATTGTCGGCGTCGGTTCCGCACAGCACAATGTGGTTCAGTTCCAGGAGCCCGTGCAGTCCGGCCGGGGTAAAGAGGTCCATGTTCTGGTCAAGCAGACCGTTCAGATAGCCGTAGGCTTCGACGATCTGTTCAGCCATCTGCCCCGTGAACGTCTCACGTCGCATCGCGAGCCTGTCGTTGATAGCCTCAAACTCAGTGCAGAACTGTGTCAGGGACTCATGGATACCGTCCAGATTGAAACGGGCCTTCATCACGAGCGCGAGTGTAGCATGTAGACGGAGTCCGCGTATCGCTTAAACGGAAGTCTCACGTCTCACTCACGGGTTTCTAACAATACAACTGGTACAGTCCCGCCATCACGCGCGAACTTTTGCGTGCGTGAACGATATAACAGGAGGTTCGAGTATGAATCGGACAATGGGATGATTGCGGTTCTCGCAGTCATGGTATTCACTGCGGCATTTATGTTCGCCGGCGGCGGACAGGAAAGCGGTACTCCGGGAGCGCCCGCGAGCGGCCGGGCACGAGCTGAGCTTCTTGGCGCAGGAGCATCTTTTCCCGCACCACTAATTACTGCCTGGGCGGACGAGTACCGGGATGTTACCGGCGGAGCCGTTACCATTAACTATCAGTCTATCGGCTCGGGTGGCGGTGTGCGCCAGTTCATGGAACAGACCGTCATGTTCGGCGCGACCGAAGCGTACTTGAGTGACGACAACATGGCGCTTGCACGGGACAACACCGGAGGACTCGCCTTCAACATGCCGTTGACGCTCGGCGACGTCGTTTTGACGTACAACATTCCCGGTGTCGACAGTGGGCTTGTCTTTAATCCGGATACGATTGCCGGGGCGTTTCTTGGAGAGATCACCCGCTGGAACGATCCCGCGATACAGGCCTTAAACCCGGATGTGAACCTCCCGAATCTTCCGATACAGATTGCGCATCGGTCTGACGGATCGGGTACGACGAACATTTTCACAAACTATCTTACAAAGGTTAGTCCCGATTGGGCAGATCGCATAGGATTCGGAAGTTCGGTGAACTGGCCGACCGGGAGTGGCGGTAACGGAAACGAAGGTGTGGCAGGGATTGTCCAGTCGACTCCCGGAGCGCTCGGATATAACAGTCTGGTCTACGCGGTCCTGAACGATATTTCGTTCGGTAGCGTCATCAATAACTCGGGAAACACCATTGAGCCCTCGCTGCAGGCTACAAGCCTCGCCGCAGCCGTCGAAATCCCGTTGGATGGACGTGTCCTTCTGACCGACACCGACGCGGCCCAAGGCTATCCAATCGCAGGCATTGCCTGGGCGCTCGTGTACGAAAACCTTGACCGGAACCAGGCCATCGAGAGCCGGAATCAGGCAGTCGAGCTGACGCGCTTTCTCTACTGGATCGTGACCGACGGCCAGGACATAAACGAAAGTCTGAGTTTTGCCCGTCTCCCGGACGACGCTCAGGCAGTCGCCGAAGAGATGATCAGTCTTCTCAACTGGGAAGGCGAGAACATCGGCGAATCGGTAATCGCCGACGTACGCGCCAACGGTTTCTAAGTCAATACTGTTCAGGCACCACGTGTGCCGGATTCGGGAACAGGGCCGCGCTTATAGCGCGGTCCTTTTTTCGGTCGTTCTGTCCTAACAGAAATCTAACCCAATCCTAACACGTATATGACCGTGGTTCGTTTATATAGGCCTTGAAGCACTGGAGGAATCAATGAGCGATGTGTCTGAAAGTCCCGGAAGAGCTGTCGCGGCGCAGATACCGGCGCGGTATCGTGGCCCCGGCGATAGTGTGTTTCGCGTGGTCGTGACGGGGCTCGCAAGCGGAATTATCCTGCTGGCGGCGGCGATGGCAATAGTAATTTACCTCGAAGCAAGGCCGACTTTCCAGGCATTCGGCATCGGTTCATTCCTGACCTAGACGACCTGGGATCCTGTTGCGCGTATCCACGGTGCACTCCCGTTCATAATCGGAACGCTCATAACGAGCTTTGCAGCACTGACGATCGCGGCGCTGCCTGCGTTAGGGGTGGCCATATTCGTCGCTGAGTACGCCCCAAAGTGGCTTGCGAATATCATCAACTACACTATCGATTTGCTCGCTGCAATTCCGAGTGTCGTAATCGGGATCTGGGGAATCTTCAACTTTGCTCCGCAGATCCGTGACGCCATCTACGTCCCGATCTACGTTTGGGCGATCGAGGAAGCCGAGTGGCTCATTCCTATTATCGGCGCTCCGACCACTTTCAACCTCATGACCGCCACGCTTATCCTCGCGCTTATGATCGTCCCATATACGGTCGCCCTGGCACGAGATGCGATTGGCCAGGTTCCCCGCGAACAGCGTGAGGCTGCATGGGCGCTCGGAGCGACTCGCTGGGAGGTTATGCGGACGGCGGTGCTTCCCTATGCGCGAACCGGCATAGTCGCCGGTCTGCTGCTGTCGCTCGCACGCGCACTCGGGGAGACCATGGCGGTTGCCATGCTCATTGGAAACTCAAACCGGGTACCGTTTACGCTGTTTGGACCCGCTGCGACCATGCCGTCGCTTATCGTCAACGAGTTTCGCGAGGCGGTTGAAACGCTGCATTACTCAAGCATTATGGCAGTCGGTCTGTATCTCTTCTTCGTAACGATCGTCATTAATATGTTTGCAAGCTACATACAGCGCAAGCTGAGCATGGGAAAGGGGGTCGTATGACCTTGAGAGCCCGATACGCCAGAGATCGCTTCGCCGAGGCAATGTTCGTACTCGCGACCCTCGTCGTAATCGTTCCGCTTTTTTTCATTATCTTTCACGTTGTCGTCAACGGCTTTTCAGCGCTGAACTATGAGTTCTTTACCGAGGAGCTCGGAAGTCCTTCCAGGGCCATGCAGGGGCGTCCTGCGGGACTCGTTCACTCTATCGTCGGGACCGTTATCATCGACCTTGTTGCCCTGGGCATGGCGGTACCGTTCGGCATCTCAACCGGAATAATGATGTCGGAGTTTCAGGAACATCCTCTGGCTCCGGTTGCGCGACTTATGACAAGCACGTTGAACGGCATGCCGGCGGTTCTTATGGGTCTGCTCGCATACGCGCTGGTCGTCAAGAACACGGGAGGATTTTCCGCGCTTGCGGGCTCGGTCGCGCTCGCCTTCGTCATGATTCCGATTATTGCCCGGACGACCGAGAGTGTGCTTCGAGTCACACCATGGAGCCTTCGGGAGGCAGGACTCGCTCTGGGACTCCCGAGGTGGCGCGTTACGACAGCGCTCGTGATTCCTGCTGCCAGAGCTGGTGTGGTGACTGGAATCCTCATTGCATTTGCGCGGGCTGCAGGTGAGGCCGCACCACTCCTGCTGACTTCACTCGGGAATAATTTTTTGAGCTTTGACATGACTCGTCCTATGGATACGCTCCCGCAGCGCATATACAGCCTCGCGATCAGCCCGTACCGCCAATGGCATTCGATGGGATGGGGCGCGGCTATCATTCTCCTGCTCTTCGTTATGATCACGTTTTACGTCGGTCGGGTTGTTATCAATCGCATGGAAAAACAGTTCCGCGGATAAGGGAAACGAAATGGAAACTTCAACACAAGAATCAATACGGCTAGAAACGAAGGACCTCACGGTTCGTTACGGCGTCACGACCGGTGTGCAGAACGTCAGTGCGCAGGTATACGACAAGCACGTGACCGCGCTTATCGGGCCCTCCGGATGCGGGAAGTCAACCTTTCTGAGGGCGCTGAACCGCATGCACGATCTCGGGGCCGACATAGACGTAAGCGGGCAGGTCTTTCTCGACGGAGAGAACCTGTACGCGTCGTCCATGGATCCGGTCGTCGTCAGACGCCGCGTCGGCATGGTGTTCCAGAAACCCACGCCGTTTCCTACGAAGTCGATCTACGAAAACGTCGCAGCAGGCCTTCGTCTTGTCGGGACACGCAAGAAGTCGGTCCTCGACGAAGTCGTGGAACGGTCACTTACCGACGCCGCGCTCTGGGACGAGGTCAAGGACCGTCTGCGCAGCCCGGGCGGCAGCCTATCCGGAGGGCAGCAGCAGCGTCTGTGCATTGCGCGTGCGCTCGCCGTTGACCCCGAAGTGCTGCTCATGGACGAACCGACGAGTTCCCTCGATCCGATGGCAACTCGCCGCATCGAAGAGCTCATACAGAAACTCAAGGACAAGGTAACGATCATAATCGTGACCCACAACATGCAGCAGGCAAGTCGGGTCAGCGACTACACGGCGTTTTTCTACGTGGGCGAACTGATCGAGTTGTCACCGACGGAGCAGGTCTTCAGCAATCCAAAAGAGGCGCGCACGAAGGAGTATCTGTCGGGCGAGTTCAGTTAGGGTTTTCTGGCTTGAAGCTTCAGCGTTGAATGCTCTGTGCCTTGTTGATTGCAACGTCGTTCATACCGCGTACGCCCTTCCGTCTGAACGTACACAGGTGTGCCGGTGGAGATAATTTCGAGGCCGCTCCATCAGACTCCGTATGGCGCTCCATGATGGTCGTGTGTCTGGTGTCCGCCCGGCGACGCGGGAGGCCGTCCGCTACCGCCTGAGTTTCTTTATCTTCGGAAACCCTAACCCGAAGCGCGTAATCCGACCAAACTCCACGGGGCGTACGGGGCTTCGCCGTGCGATCACCGACAGTGCGTTGATCACGAGGTGGCGCGGGCTTACGTAGCGGCGTGTCGGAATGCGGTGGATGAACGGGATTATCAGCAGGCGCAGCGCTGCGGCGACGAGCATGAGAATCTGAAGTCCGAAGAACTCTGTTCCAAAAAAGCTGAAGCGCAGGGGTTCGACCAGCCCTGCGAAGGTTCCCCCGATCGCCGCTCCGAGCAGCCCGCCGAGTGCTCCAATCGCAAAGTACATGGCATAGAAACCACTCGCCTTTTCGCGAGGAGCGACTTCCATGGGCAAGGTGGCCATGCCGACGTTCAGGGCTCCCCATCCCGTAGAGGTCAGGATCATGTCGGCAACGAGACCCACGGGCCAGGTCCGGGGATTCATGAGCAGCCATACGATGGGAGTCACCGCGATTACGATAACGCCAATGACCGTGATACTCTTGGTTCCGATCCTGTCTGCCCATACCCCCCAGGCTTTGCTCGAAGCCATGGTCAGGAGGCTTATGCCGACCGTCGCGAGTCCGAGGATGCTCATGGGTATCTGCAGATTCACCACCTGGTGATAGGCGAAGTAGGGTGCCGAAAACAGGAGAATGGTGTTCCAGACAAAGAATGCCACGATCATGCGCTTTGCTGGTCGGTCCTCCCATATCTCCCGCACCGGTATGCGTGCGTCGAGGGCTTCCTGGGGCTCCTCGTGTATGCGTCCAACTGCCTTCCAGGCGATAAAATTCGCGACAATACCGGTTGCGATTACCGCGACAATGTTGATCGGCTCCGGAAACACATCAAGGAGCACGGACATGAACGGTACCGCAATCACTGCCGTTGCCGACACAAGTACGTTTCGTGTTCCGAAGAAGGTTCCGCGTTCATGCTCGGAAAGATCTGCCTGCAGTATGGACATCCACGCGTTACCGGCAACCGCGGCGGCAGCCTGTGTCAGGATAAAGACCAGGAAGAAGACCCCAGGTGTGCGTATCCCTGCGATCGCAGCCACAATCAACACGGCCCACAGCCAGCGCAGTATCGTCGCGAAACGGAACAGCCGAACCGGGCCACGAAACGCGCGTATCATGGACGGCCCGGCGAGTTGGGCAACCTGCATGACCATGGGAACCGCCGCCGCGTAAGCTATGCCGACCACGTCCACCGAGAAAAACACTGCTATAGCGGTAAAGATCGCACCCTGGGAAAGAAGGATAGGTATGGTACTCGCCGAACTCTCAACGAGCAGCGCGCGGCGATTGCCCGGGTGGGTAGACGTGGATTCCATGGTGGGAGGTGATACTATACAGGTGGGGTGGTTTTGGGGAAGAGGATAAGCGGCCGATCATGAAGAGTATGAAGCTATTTTGCAGAAAGATCCCGTTCGCGCTGCTCGTCGTGGCTTTCGCGTTGTGGTTCGTACCCGCAGCCAACGCACTGTACGTTCACGATCCCGATCTCCGATACGTTTTCGACCTTCCGGTCGGCTGGGACGAAGTTTCACCGAATCAGCTCGGCTCGGTCGGGTCTACCCTGCCGTCGGGGCATTTTCAGTGGCGGAGCTTCCGAGGTCCGCTGTCGCCGGGGGCGTCCGCAGCGGACGGAGAAGCTGTTCTGCTGCTGCTTCCGAAGCGCGCAGCTGCCGACGTCAGGGCGGAGCGCTGGGGTTCAGACGCCGATATTCCCGACATCGATCTGCTCGTCGAGGAAGCAGCCGATGTGACAGATGCCGCAGGCGAAGCAGCCGTATTCGAGTTTCACGGAAACGAAGCCCTGTTTGCCGAGGTAGACCTCGAGCGCTCAGGCCGCTCCGGGTACATCCTCGCGCTTGACCTGCCTGCGGTCATGGCGGTCGCGGTCGTGTCGGCACCGGCGCAACACGCGCGCTCGGCACAGGATCTGCTGCTTTCGGTTCTCGATGCGCTCGGTCCGGAAGAACCCATGCCCGGTCCTGTCGCGATGTTTTTTGAGAACGACCTGCAGCAGCAGGAGTGGCCGGAGGTGACGCTCCGCTTTCCCGGTCCATCGGTGCGCTTCCGCTATCCCGAAGAGCGGGTGGTTTTTCGTGCCACACCGGGGTCTCCCGAGACCGGAGATCTTCTTGTGAGCCGGGAGGCACGCCTCCTTGCAGGCTACCAGTTCGCCGGCCCCGGTACCTCCAGGGTTCCGGATGCTCCCACAGGTGCGACGGCCGACATAAACGAAGCAGCGCGTCATGCTCCTGCGTGGCTCTCGGCGTGGCGCCGCTACTTCCGGCTGATCTATCGTGACACCTATCCCCGGCTTTCGGATCTCGCCGAACAGATTCAGGAGTACGCGCAAGCCTACCGCGTACCCGGCGACGAGCTGCCCGACATCGTACTGTCATGGCTACAGGCCTTCGAGTTTCGCCAGGCGGTGAACGCGGGGCTCTTTCAGCCGCCGGTTGTCTGCCTTCTCACCGCGAGTGGCGACTGTGACAGCCTCGGCATGACCTACGTCGCGCTTCTTCATCATCTTGGATATGACGCAGGTCTCTTTGTGTCCATTGAACACGGGCACGCTCTTGCGGGTGTGGATGCACGGCGTTCGATCCCCGGCCCGGGTAGTGCCACCGGGTCGCCCGAAGGCGTGAGGACATCGGGTCGCACCGAGTCAGAGGTGCAGTTCCAGGTTGATGATCGAAGCTACTACATGTCGGAACTGACCACCGCCTGGCCGCTCGGCGCGGTCGCAAGAGAGCACATCGAGCAGGCCGACTGGCACTATGTGCCGCTTGGCGTCCGGTAGCACCACCCGCCGCTGAGGCGGTTTCGTCTGCTGGACGGAGAGCCGTTCCCGGGCATACCATTTGCCATCATGGCTGACCACCGCTGCGACGCATCGCAGATCGAACAGCGCTATCTGGACGGGAGCAGACGGGTGCTGTGCTACCACAGCAGTGAATCCGTACCGCTTCTTTTCGCGCGCGACATGTACGAGCTAGCCCGACTCATTACCGGGAGACTCTTCGAGTGGGCCTCCGATAACCCGACCGGACTGGTGCTGCTCGACACGGGTCGCATCCTGCAGCACGTGGCTGCGTTCATGCAGGAAAGATCCGGCCTTGAGAAGCGCAGTCTGAAGCATATCCGGCTCGTACAGGGGCTTGAGTTTGTGACGCGGCAGGGATATCAACCGGTCAGGTCAAGACTGGTCGAGCTCTTCCTCAACGGGGAAACCTTCGATCCCGATCACGCGGTACTGCTTGATACCTCCGCGGTGGATCTGCTGGATCTCGAACCCGAACGGCGCCGGATCCGTCGCGAAGACGGGACGCGATCTCACCGGCGACGGGCCGAGGCGCTTGAGCGTCTCGAGGGAGTGGCACGGCGCCATGCGCAGCTCATTGCCGACGCGGGTGGCATCGGATTCTGTGTCAGCGAGATCGGGCCGAATGGCATGATCCTCGGGAACGAGGTGGGCGTCCGCATGAACGACGCCCGGGTCACGTCGGTGCCTCGGGACGCAGCAGATCGCTTTCTGGGCCGATACCGGCTTGTTCACCACGTCGACGGCCGGAGGCGGGTGCCGACGGTTACGCTCGGTCCGCAGGTGCTCAGCACTGAAGCAGGCGCGGTGTCCATAGTGGCGGCGACCGACGCGTCGGGGCTTGAGCATCTCGAAGACTGTCTCTACGCTCCCACGGACTCCGAGTATCCGGCCCGCAGTTTTGCGCCGAAAGGGTCGGGACGGGTATACACGCTGAGCTCCGCGGCCCCGCTGCTGCGCACCCGCTATCTTGAGACCGTTGAAGTCGAGGAACCACTCGGCGAGCAGCGTATGCAGCAGTGTGTCATCGACATCTCGCTCGCGACCGGCCGACCCGTCAGCGAGCTCGCGGAGCGTGACTACGAAGCAAATCCTTTAGGCGTACGGCTTCTGCAGCGTTCAGATTTCGGGATGCATCCTCTGAATACCATGACACTCGAAGGCCTGCATTCGAGACTGTCCGGCGGGCTGCGAAGGATCAACGATGCGGTAATTCTGCACCTTGAGCCACTGCCCCACAGTGCCATCATGGCCCTTGCTCCCTGGATTACACGCCTGCAAGGCTCATCGAGCATACAACAGGCCGTCGCGGTTCTCCGATCGGCGCCGTACGATGTACCCGAAGAGCAGATGCTCGATCTTACGATACGAATGCTCGGAGGGCTTCACGATGATCGCCTCGGGCTCAAGTCCATGCAGCGTCTCGGGTATTTCGACGAGGGGCGACCCGATTACCGGTCGAGAGACGCCTGGACTTTTCTCGACGGCCTGGCCCGAAAGTCTGAGGCCTTCAAGGATGTCGGCAGACTCAGACGCCTCCTGCGGAACCTGCACGAAGTGTACGGAGCAGATTCCGTCGGCGATGTGCAGGTACGGGTCGAGGCGCTTATCCGGCACTTTGAGGACGTCGACCACCTGCACGTGGAAGCAGCCGATATCAGGCACCTGCGCTCGCTTCAGCAGGAATGGAGCAGCGACTGTCTGTGGACCTCTTTCGGGTGTCGCGGCAGGGACGTGCAGTACTTCGGAGGGACGGCGGTTGCCGGACAGCTCGGTGAAACGCTGCGCAGCTTGAGACCTGATATCGTCACGCTTCCCCTGGACGTCGACGGTTCCGGCCCTGCTCCGCTGTTTGAAACACTCACCGAGGTGTTTCCGGTACTCGCAGACTACCAGGCGTCACGGCGTAGTACCGAACCGACCTGGCCGGGTCTTCGCATCGTCGGCTACCGGATGCCGGGGACAACGGGAACACCCATCGAGGCGGATGTGTTCATACCCGTCTCGATCGCCGATCTCGCCGCAATCCGAGCGAGCATCGTTGAAGTTGCCGGCCTGCCCGAAGACTATGTACGCATGATCGAGCAGACCGTCCTCGAACAGTACGGGGTGGTCTCAGAGGCGCTCGGGGCGGGGTTTCTGCGCAATCACGAACACGACGAACTGCGCTCGGCAGTGGGAATGGCCTTCCTTCATGACCGTCCTCTCGATGATATCCTCGCAGGACGCGCCAGTTGGGACGAGTTTGCCAGTACTCCGAGATCAGGGATGACCTGAAGCGCCGCAGCGAAAACCGGAGGAAGGATGCCGACGGCGGCAAGGCTGACTCCGAGCACGTTGTACACCGTCGTGAAACCGATGTTTCCGAACACCGTGTGCATGGTGCGCCGCCCTGTGTGCAGAAAGGTGCCCACCAGGCCTATGTCGTTTCTCAGGAGAACAACATCTGCCGCGTGCAGGGCCGCCTCGAGTGATCCGGTGGCAATACCGACGTCGGCCCGTGCGAGGGACGGAGCATCGTTAATACCGTCGCCGACAAAGGCGACCCGGTGTCCCTGCTGCATGAGCTCTTCGGTTCGCGCGAGTTTGTCCGCCGGCAGCAGCCCCTTCCGGAGCTGTATGCCGAGCGTACCGGCCACCTCGTCTGCAGCCCGACTGGCGTCACCGGTCAGCATCTCAATATGAGCCATGCCCAGGTTTTTAAGCAGGTTGATGAGTTCCTCACTTTCGGGTCGGACCGGGTCTGTAAACTCAAAGCGTGCGGTGACGATCGAGTCGACCTCGAGATACGCGCTGAGGCCCGCGGTAGCCGGAGCGGGCGTAGCAGCCGGGTCGTTTACCACCTCGCCGGCATGAGACAGCTCACCTCCGGCAGCGGCGGTATCCATTCCCAGATAGCGTGCACTTCCGACGCGAACGAGGCTCCCGCGTATGCGCGCAGTTACACCACCGGGAACCGACTCGGGAGCATCGGGTGGCAGCAGCGTCAGCGACTTCTTCTCCGCAGCGGCCACGAGTGCCGATGCAACGGGGTGTTCGCTGTAGTACTCCGCGGAGGCAGCAAGCGCAAGGGCATCGTCTGCGGTCTGTACGGGTCCGGCGCTCGCGATCAGCTCAACCTCCGAGAGCGCGATGCTGCCGGTGGTCAGGGTTCCCGTCTTGTCGAAGAGCACGGTGTCGACGCGATACGCCCGCTCAATCACGTCGCCGCCGCGAATCAGGAGCCCTTCCTTTGCGGACCGGGCGATGGAGGCGAGCATGGCAATAGGGGTTGCGAGCGCGAAACTGCAGCTGCACGCGACCGCGAGGACCGCGATAGCAGGCATGAGCTCACCACCGATGATCCAGGTTGCCGCGGCGATAGCCAGAAGGACCGGTAGATACCCCGCGGAAAAGCGGTCGGCTATCCGGGCGGTCGGTCCGCGGGAGGCCTCGGCCTGTCTGACGACGTCCAGTATGTGGCCGAATATGCTGTCGGCACCTGCCGACACGGTTCGCACCGTAATGCCGCCGCTTTCTACCTGACTCGCTGAGAGGACGTCGCTTCCCGCTTCGACCTCCACCGGAATGCTTTCGCCGGTCAGCGCGCTCTGGTTCACGATGGCCTGACCGGAGATAACCACTCCGTCCACCGGCACCATGTCCCCGGTGCGTACCCGTACGAGATCGCCGGCGCTGACCTGCTCGGCAGGGAGGCGGGCAAGCTCCGTCCCCGCCTCGTCAACGACGACCGCCTCCCGCGGGGCGGATGCTGCAAGCGCCTTGAGCGCGCTCCGGCCTTTGACCGCGACCAGATGCTCCGCGTAGGCTCCTATGTGCATGAACGCCGCGAGGATGGCTGCCGTTGCCCATTCGCCGACGATGAGCGCCGCGATCAGGGCTGTGCTCATGAGCGTGTGCGAAATGATTCTGCGCTGTCGAAGCGCGGCAAAAACCGGCTTCAGGCGCGGGTACGCGAACGCGAGTATCGCAGGGACTGCCGCCCACCAGGGCAGCACTTCGGTGATCGAATCGATGAGCCCGAACCATTCTCCTATGACGACAAATGCGAAAACCGCGCTGACGAGTAGAAAAAAGCGCCGCAAAAGCGAGCCCGCCCCCGCAGCGGAGGCCCGGCTGGTACGACCTGAAGCAATATCGCTGCCGGTTTCCTGAGAGACTGCGAGTTCGTAGCCTGCTCGTCTGAGCGCCATCGCGATTTTCTCCTGCACGTCGGCGGCTTCAGCCGCCGGATCAAACTCGACTGAGATGCTTTCGGTGAGCAACTCGGCGCGAACGCTCTGTACGCCGGGAATACGCTTTGCGGTCTCTTCGACCGTTGTGACACATTCGGCGCAATCCATACCGGTAACGGTGTAGTGCATATAAAGAATATTGCATATTCAGATGCCTGTGGGCAAGGGCGGTCGTATGTGCAACGGCGTCCTACTGTTTGAACCTGAACGCACGCGCTTCGACGTTGAGTCCCGACTCTTCGTCGCGGAGTTCTTTCACGCTCTTTACCGCGAGCCGTGCGGCGCCAGAGTACTCCCTTGTCGGGACCCGCGCACCCGACTCGCGACGCCCTTTTGCCACCGAAATCGCTTCCTGGTACTGAGGCAGCCACGGCGCGCCGGCGATGAGCATGTCATCGACCAACTGGCAGATCTCGGAAGTGGTACATACGGCACCAGTCAGCGGGTCGAGCATGAACGCCTGGCGAAGCAGGCTGACGTCGGCGCGAACCGCGGCTTCAACAGCAAGCCGCTGCACGTTGATACTTACATTGCAGACCGCCGCCGCTCCTATCGGGAGATCGCCGACTTGTGTCATTTTGATGCCGGTCTGGTCGACGTAGCCGGGCGCTTCGATCACGCAATCGGTTGGAAGGTTTGTAATAGTGTATCCGTTTATGCGATTGAAGTGCCCGCGGTAGATTCGTCCTGTCTCGAGTCCTTCGATTATATGGCTGCCGTGTTCGTTCGATCGATGGTCTGGCCCGTACTCGCCTGCTTCGTCGGTCATCCAGCGGGGGAAGTCCTCCTCGAACCAGTTGCGCTTCTCGGTGCAGACTCTCAGATATCCCCCAGTCTCTCCGTTGATCCATGTGTCGAGCGAGATCCAGTTCTTGATCTCTTCTGCTCGCTTTCGATACCACGGCAGATACTCGCTGAGGTGACCGTTACTCTCGGTCGAGTAGTATCCGAAGTGCCGGAGCACATCGATGCGTACCTTCTCCGTTTCACTGTACGTGGGGTGCTTTTCGTAGAGGTCAAGCAGACTGTCGGTCACCTCCTTGCCGTCGTGCAGAACGCGCACGTACCAGGTCTGGTGGTTGATGCCGGCGCAGACGATGTCGACCTCGTTTTGCGGTACGCCTAATACGTCGGCGATCTGACGATGACCGCCCTGGACGCCGTGACAGAGGCCCACAGTGTTCACTCCGCCGTACGTGTTCGCGGCCCATGTCAGCATCGCCATAGGGTTCGCATAGTTCAGGAGGAGCGCGCCGGGCTCCGCGTGCTCGCGCATGTCCTTGCACAGGTTCAGGATCATCGGGATCCCACGCTGGCCGTACATAATGCCACCAGCGCACAGGGTGTCGCCGACACACTGGTCTACCCCGTACTGGAGCGGGATATCGATGTCGGTCGCAAACGCCTCCAGCCCTCCTACCCGCGCCACGTTAATGACGTAGCGCGCCCTGTGAACAGCCTCGGCCTGATCGGTCGTTGTCGTGATCTTCACGTCCGAAAGGCCGTTGGCATTGACGTCGCGGGCGATGAGTTGTGCGATCATGTCAAGGTTCTGCGCGTTGATGTCCATAAGGCTGAACTCAATGTCGCTGAACTCTGGTACTCCGAGGATGTCCTGGACGAGCTTTCGCGTGAAGCCGACGCTTCCTGCCCCGATAAATGCAACTTTGAACGACATGTGTCCTCCCTGAACCCTGTTTTCGTTCAGTGTACATGCCGCTCTTCCTGTGTCGATGGCGTTATGTCGCGAATAGTGGTAATTTTGTGCTCGTGCATGACGAAGAACTGTGGGAATCGGCGCTCCTTCACACCGGTCGGTCGATCCCGCTCCACGCGATGATTACAAGCTGCGGTCGGTCGCGGGCGATGACCCTCGACTACTCGTTCGACGGGCGTCGCCGCGGCGCGCGCCGCTTTGCGGTGCTTCAGTACACGCTTCGTGGAGAGGGGCGACTGAACTGGGAGGGTACCGAGCATCGACTCCTTCCCGGCGACCTGATGGTGGCGGCGATCCCGCACGACCACCGCTACGAGTTCCCCGGTGGTGCCCCGTGGATGTTCGTCTACGTCTGCCTGACCGGATCCGAAGCGATGCGTGCCGTCGACGCCGCGCTGGCCGGGGGACCCGTGATCCGACTGGAGCACTCGTCGCGGCTGCTGGACCTGATGCACGAAACGCTCGGGTTTACAAAGGCGGTCGTGGCCGGTACGTACGCGGATCCTGGTCGCGATGACCGGGCATTTCGTGCCTCCGCGCTCGCCTACTCCATCGCTATGGAGCTACTCGCGGTGGCCAGGATTCGTCGCGCCGAGGCGCACCACGTCGAGACCACGCGCAGTGCGCAACGGCTGATGCGCGAGAGGTGCGATCGTCAGATCGGCGTGGCCGACCTCGCGGCCGAACTGGGATTGAGTCGCTCGCATTTCACTCGGCTGTTCACCGCGACCGCTGGAATATCACCGAGAGCATTTCTCGAGCGGGTACGCATTGAGCGGGCGGTTGATCTGCTCTACAACACCTGCGCGCCGATCAAGCAGATTGCCGTCGAGTGCGGCTACGTCGACGCTGGGTATTTTACGAAAGCCTTCCTGCGCTGTACCGGTGAGACTCCTCGCACATTTCGCCGTAACCGTATGTGAGCTCCTCGGGGCGACATCGGTCGTGCATGCACTGGGTCCGTCTTATACCGGCCCCTGTCCGTAATACGCGGTGGGCCCGTGCTTGCGAAAGAAGTGCTTCTCGACCAAAACGCGATCAGCGGGATCCGGGCTCTTTCCCGACAAGCGTGAGCAGTCAAGCGCCATGCGCGCGCAGGCTTCAAGCACGACGGCGTTCTCGACGGCAGTCTTTACATCGGTCCCCCAGGCGAAAGGCCCGTGCTGGTCGACAAGCACACCCGGAGTGTGTTTTGGATCAATCCCTGATTCAGTGAAGCGTTCGACGATGACCCGCCCGGTATTCAGCTCGTAGTCGTGCTCTATCTCCGACTGGCGAAGGCCGCGGGTAACCGGGATATCGGTCAGAAAGTGATCGGCGTGCGTCGTGCCGAGGCAGGGAATGTCGAGATGGCACTGTGCAAAGCAGACCGCCGCGTGGGAGTGCGTGTGAACGATAGCTCCTGCGCCCGGAAAGGCGCGGTACAGTTCGAGGTGTGTCGCGGTATCGGAGGACGGTTTCATGCCTCCCTCGATCGTGTCGCCGGTTTCGAGATCTACCAGCGGGATCAGTTCTGGAGTGAGCTCGTCGTAGGAGACACCGCTTGGTTTGATCGCAACGATATTCAGCGAGCGGTTTACTGCACTGACGTTCCCCCAGGTCAGAAGTACCAGTCCCGCCGACACGATGTCCAGATTTGCCTTGACCACGGCAGCTCTGAGTGAATCGAGTTGCTGCAGTTCCGTTCTATTGAGACTTCGCACAGTCGCTTCCTCCGAAATTCCATGCCCTTGACGATATTCGCATTTGACAGCATTTCTGTCCGACTCTATGATATCAGATAGTGTGTGCACGTGCACATGTATCAGTGTAGTGTGATTCGGAGTGGACCATCAACTCCTGAGCACATCTCTGTTCGCAATTCTGGAGGAATACTAATGATTTCACACGATAAACTCTCCGATCTTTCAATCTGGTTCGTGACCGGAAGCCAGCATCTTTACGGCCCCGAAGTTCTCGACCAGGTATACGACGATGCTCAGAAGATCGTCGCCGGTCTGAACGCGTCCGGAAACATACCCGTCAGGATCGTCGCGAAACCCGTGCTGACAACTGCGCATGCGATCAGTCAGACCTTTGCGGAGGCGGCAGCGTCGGCCGACTGTGCCGGAATCATAACGTGGATGCACACATTCTCTCCGTCCCAGATGTGGCTGCCTGCCCTGCAGACCCTCGCGGTACCCATGCTTCATCTACACACGCAGTATAACGCAGCGATACCCTGGGACACGATCGACATGGACTTCATGAATCTGAACCAGTCTGCGCATGGGGGGCGTGAGTTCGGATTTGCGGCTACGCGGCTGGATGTACACCGTAAAGTTGTTGTTGGTCACTGGAGCGAGGACGCTGTACAGGCCGATATCGCCGACTGGTGCCGGGTTGCACTTGCCCGACTCGACGCACAACAGGGTCGCATCGCACGCTTTGGTGACAACATGCGGCAGGTCGCTGTAACCGAAGGGAACAAGGTGAGCGCCCGCATCGTATTCGGCTATTCGGTCGAAGGATACGGTGTCGGTGATCTCGTGGCGTACATGGATCAGGTCGCGGACTCAGATGTGCAGCGAGTCGTGGCGGAGTACCACGATCTGTTCGATGTGGCAGCCGAGCTGCAGTCCGGTGGAGACCGTCACGAAAGCCTTCGCTATGCGGCACGACAGGAGATTGCGCTTCGCGCATTCCTTCAGGATGGCGGGTTTACTGCATTTACGACGACCTTTGAAGACCTGCATGGATTGTCGCAGCTTCCGGGACTCGCGCCGCAACGGCTCATGGCCGAAGGCTACGGGTTCTCCGGAGAAGGTGACTGGAAGACGGCGGCTTTTCTCCGGGCATCCAAGATCATGGCCATGGGCAAGCCCGGAGGTACGTCTTTCATGGAAGACTACACCTACAACTTTGCCGGCCGAGACAGCACCGTACTCGGGGCGCACATGCTTGAGATCTGCCCGAGCATTGCCGCAGGAAGACCGCGTATAGAGATACATCCCTTAGGCATAGGCGGCAAAGACGATCCTGTTCGGGCCGTGTTTGACGGTAAGCCGGGGCGTGCGCGCAACGCCACGATTGTCGATCTTGGCGACAGGTTTCGCATGATTATCAACGAAGTCGAGGCGGTGGCAGCTCCGCATGACATGCCGAACCTGCCTGTCGCACGCGTTTTATGGAAACCTATGCCCGACCTGCGGGTTGCCGCGGGAGCGTGGATTCATGCCGGTGGTGCGCACCACACCGTTTATAGCGATCAGGTAACGCTCGAGCAGTTCCGCGATTTCGCCGATCTGCACGATATCGAAGCCATAGTGATAGACGAGCAGGCTTCAGTGCGCTCTGTTCAGGACGCGCTGCGTTGGAACGCTGCGTATTTCCGGTTACGATAGAGGACTTGTGATAACCGTTAAAGACATAGCCCGCCGGGCAGGCGTTTCTCTGGGAACAGTTGACCGCGTTCTCCACAATCGGGGGAAGGTCGCACCGGACACCGAGGCTCGCGTACGAGAAGCGATTCACGAGCTCTCCTACACGCCGAACGTCCACGCGAGAAACCTCTCCCACGGGCGTGTATTCGTGATCGAGGTCCTGATTCCACATCTTCAGTCCGACGGCGGGTACTGGGCCGAGCCGTATCGTGGCATGCAGCGGGCATTTGCCCGATTGAACATGAATAATCTCGAGGTACGGACGTCGTTCTTCAATCGGTACAACGAGCAGAGCTTCGTTGACTGTCTGGATAGCATTTTTAACGTCGGCGGGGATGCACCGGCGCCTGACGGGTTGCTCGTCGCGCCTGTTGTCTCGGTTGAGTCCCAGCGGGTCCTGGCTGAACGCATAGCGCAGCGCAACATTGCATCGGTCGCATTCGACTCCCGGCTCCATGGGACGGACATACCATTTGTCGGACAGGATCCGCGACAGGGGGGGCGTGTTGCGGGCAGATTGGCGAAACTGATGAGGGACGGAGGATCGTCGGTAGCCTCGGTTACCCTGGGCAGGGTGGATTTGCATCTGCTGGAGCGGGCTAACGCGTTTCGCGAATACTGGGCTGAGATTTCCTCCGGGGACATCTACGATCTGTCGCTCCTCGACGGCTCCGAGGAAGAGTACCGGGACGAGCTCGTCACGCGCCTGCAGGAGATCGGAGCTGATCTCGGGGCGGTGTTCATGACCAACGCCTCAGCGGATCTGCTCGCGCAGGCTCTTGCGATCATCGGCATACGGCGTCACATCCCGATCATCGGCTATGATCTGCTTGCACAGAACGCACAACTGCTTCGTGAAGGCAGAATCGATGCCATAATCTCCCAACGTCCTGAAACTCAGGGATATGAAGCCGCCCACATGCTCGCCCGGCATCTGGCATTCGGCACGGACATGGATGCCGAGGTTCTCATGCCGGTTGAGATTGTACTTCCTGAGAACATGGATTCGTTTCAGTCCGAATAAGCAACTAAGCTCGAATAATGTCTAATGCAGCGCCAAATTTGCTTTGACAGCTGAGTTGGGTAGTGTTAGTGTGATGAATGTGCACGTGCACATCTAATTTTTCAGGTACTGTGCACGTGCACAGGTTCGGAGGATCGAATATGTTATTCGGAGCAGACTATTATCCTGAGCACTGGCCCGAAGCGAGATGGGAGACCGACTGCCGGCTTATGTCTGAGGCAGGGCTCACCGCCGTTCGCATTCTTGAGTTCGCATGGGCTCGTCTCGAGCCCTCCGACGGCGAATACCAGTTCGACTGGGTAGAGCGCTTCATTGAGCTCGCCCACCGCTACGGTATAGAAGTCATTCTGGGTACTCCGAGCGCAACCCCCCCCAAATGGCTTGTCGATCAGGATCCGACGATACTTCCTGTTGATGCGACCGGTCGCACAAAGGCATTCGGCTCACGACGGCACTACTCATACAGCAACGAGAACTATCTCAGGCGATCTGCGCATATTGCCGGCGAACTGTCGAAGCGTTTCGGCTCCCATCCGGCAGTTACCGCGTGGCAGACGGACAACGAGTTTGGTTGCCACAACACAACGCTCCAGTTCGATACAGCGTCGCTTGTAGCCTTTCGAGTATGGCTTAAGGAGCGGTATCGGACCATAGATGCGCTGAATGAAGCGTGGGGGACGGTGTTCTGGAGTCAAGAGTACAGATCGTTCGATGAAGTAGTATTGCCAGCGTACACCGTTGCCCAGGACCCGGGAAGCAGCTCGCTCGATTCGGTCGACGCACAGGGTCATAATCCCGGACTGCTTCTGGATTTCTCCCGCTTCTCCACCGACGCCGTGATGCGCTTTCACAATGCCCAGGTGGAGGCAATACGTGCGCATTCCGATCGACCCGTAACGCACAATCTCATGGGTGACTTTACGGATATTGACTACCATCGTTTCAGTGAGACCATCGACTTCGTGTCGTGGGATAATTATCCGAGTTTTGCATGGGGACGTACCGCGCCTCACGACATCGGGTTTCGCCACTCTCTCATGCGTGGCCTCAAGCAGAAGCCCTTCTGGGTCATGGAACAACAGAGCGGACCATGCGGCTGGCGTACGCTCGGCGATACGCCAGCCCCCGGGGAGATCCGTCTCTGGACCATGCAGGCGGTCGCACACGGTGCAGAAGCAATCGTGTATTTTCGCTGGCGCGCGTGCCGGACAGGGACAGAGCAGTACTGGTATGGGATTCTTGACCACGACGGCGTGCCACGCCGGCGGTATCAGGAAGTCGCCGATACAGTACAGACCGCAGCGCCGATGCGAACGATTATTGATCACACCGAGCCGACAGCTGATATCGCCCTGGTGCATGACTACGAGATTCTCTGGAGCCATCAGTTCCAGCCACATAACCCGGAGTTCAACTACACGGAACTGCTCCATACGTACTACCGGTCTCTTGCGTCGCGGGGATTCAATGTGTCCGTTACCGCGCTGTCCACAGCATTAAAACAAGCTCGCGTTATTCTGCTCCCCGCGTATTCGATGGTGGACGATGATGCTGTTGAAGCGCTCGAGCACTTCGTATCGAACGGAGGAGTACTCGTGACGGGATTCAGAGCCGGTATACGGGACCGAAATAACACCATGATCGACGAACAGATCCCAGGACGGCTGTCAACTCTGGCAGGTGTCAAAGTCACGGAGTTCGATTCATTGAACTGGGGGCGTCAGGTCTCTGTGAAAGGTTTGTTCGGTTCGTCAAAAGCATCAGTCTGGACCGACATTCTTGAAATCGACGGAGCGAAGGAACTCGCTTCGTACACTGACGGTTCCTTCGCCGGGACCGCGGCTGTAACACAGAAAGAGTTCGGCTCAGGTTTCTGCATCTATGTTGGCTGTGACCTGACCGAGGATGCGGTCAGTGTCGTTCTTTCAACCGCGGCAGACCTCGCGGGAGTTGAACCGAATCCGTTTCGTCCGGTCGAAAACGTTGAAACTGTTGCTCGGCAAAATGCGGAAACGCGCATGTACTGGGTAATGAATCATAATCCGGAACCGAAAGTTGTCGAGCTCAAACACCCCTTGCAGATCGCTGCAACAGGCGAGGTTGTTTCAAGTCTGAGCCTGGCTGCATTTGGCTTCGACGTTCTTAGAGAGCAATAGTCTGCATATAGGCAGGCATCTTACCGGCACTGCCGGTAAAAAAGGAGGAGGGACTTTATGAATAAGCCCATTCGCGTTTTGGTAACTGCTCTGGTCATACTGACCGGCGCATCACTTATTCTGGTTGGATGTGGAGCAGACGAGGTAAGTCTGGATCCTGCAGATATATCAGGAACGATTACATTTGGCGGTTGGCCTGCAGGTGATGATGCCGTTGCTGCAATCATCGAAGGTTTCAACGAGCAGTATCCGAATGTAACGGTCGAACTCGAGATGACCGCAACGGGCGATCATCACGATCGACTGCTCGCATCACTTGCGGCGCGAGCCGGTGCGCCTGATGTGGTCATGATTGAGGCCGAGTATATAGGCTCATTTCGGGATCGCCCGGGATTCGTGAATCTTCTCGACGAACCGTACAATGCTGGCAGATTTGCCGATGACTTCGTGGACTTTAAGTGGGAACATGGACTTTCGATCGACGGGACCCAGATGGTCGGCCTCTCGTGGGATATAGGGCCGCTGACCATGTTCTACAATCGGCGCATGTTCGAAGCTGCAGGACTTCCGAGTGACCCGGACTCCGTGTTCGAGCTCATGAACACTCCCGACGGGTTCCTCGAAGTTGCGCGGGCAATGCACGTGCCCGATGAGCGCTGGCTTATGGGAAACGCTGTCGACCTGATCTCGGCTCGCTGGTCCAACAGAGATTTCTACAACGAAGATCTTAGTTTACGCATCGACGAAGCGGATTCGATCGAACTTATTGATCTTGCTGGCCAGATACGATCTCAAGGGCTCGATGCGAATGTTGAGATGTGGGGTGGTGAGTGGACGTCGCTGCTCGGCGATAATCGGATTGCTGTGGTGTCCGCAGGAAGCTGGTTTGGTGGATTCCTCAAGTCCTGGATCGCACCTGATTCCGCTGGAGACTGGGGGGTCGCACGGCAACCGCTGTTTGACTCTGTCAACTGGGGTGGGTCCTTTTTAGCGATACCGTCTATGTCGAACAACCCCGCAGCAGCCTGGGCGTTTATCGAGTACATGCTGACCACAGTCGAAGCACAGAACGCAATGTTCGCGGCGGTCGACTATTTCCCGTCTCTCGTTCCGGCGTGGGATGCCTCGTTCTACGATGAACCCGATCCCTATTTCGGAGGACAACAGACCCGACGTCTCTGGGCCGATATCGCAACGCGAATTGAACCTTCGCTGGTGACTCCCATGGATATTGAGACCCAAGGTATTTTTATGAGCGGAGTCGATGTCGGGATAGATGCCGGCGAGTCAGCAGAAAGCATTCTCGCTTCTGTCGTCGACGAGATTCTTCGTGCCACTGCACCCGAGAGGGATGCCTTGCGAACAGTGTTGGGTCTGGATTGAAGTTCCGTCGGGATCTGACGTAGATACCAATGATCCCTGTCGGGGCGTCACGCTCCGACAGGGTATACAATGTGTGCAGAGAGAGAAATGCAAATGGGATACGCTGAAACTGTCGGAACGAATCGTAAGCCACGCGGGCTTGGCCGTCGTATGATCAACAGCTGGGTGCCGTACAGCTACATCGCACCGTTTTACGTGCTGTTTCTCGTGTTTATGGCCTTTCCGATCCTGTTTTCGTTCTATCTGAGTTTTCAAAGCTGGGACGGATTGAGTGCGATGCGGTTTTCCGGGTTGGCAAACTTCACTCGTATTGCCCAGGACCCGGTTTTCTGGACGGCACTCTACAATACGCTTTTTATCGGAGTTGTCGCTCACATACCCATGCTATCGTTTGCGCTGATCGTGGCGTTCATTCTCGATTCGGGATTTATTCGTTTTCGGCATTTCTTTCGGACGATTTATTTTCTTCCTGTCGTTGCGTCGTCTGTTGCCATTTCTCTTGTGTTCATGAACGTCTTCGGTTTTCGAGGTGGCTTGATCAATCTGATAATTATGGCATTTGGCGGCGAACGCATTAACTGGCTCGGTGGTCAGGGAGAATGGGTTCGCACCGTTATAATGACCGTGTTTATCTGGCGTTGGGTTGGATGGAACATGGTCATATATCTTGCCGGTCTACAGTCAATACCGAATGAACTGTATGACTCGGCGCGGATCGATGGGGCCAGTTGGCCGCAGGTTCTGTTTCGCATCAGTCTGCCTCTGATAAAACCAGTAGTGCTCTTCTCATTCGTCTTGTCAGTCGTTGGAACGTTTACCTTGTTTGACGAACCATTCGTCCTGGCAGGTTTAGAAGGGGGACCGAACCGCATGGGGCTTACCCTTATGGTGTACCTGTACCGGAATGCCTTCCGTTTCTCACGGTTCGGATACGCGTCATCGATCGCGCTGGTTATAATGCTGCTCACGATAATTGTAGCCGTCATGAATATCCGTTTCTTCCGGGAAAAGGTGTAGGAGTCTGTTGCAATGACACGCACAAATCTTTTGAACCGAGCCATCCTGTATCTGATAATCGGTACAGGTGCATTCTGTATCGCCTTTCCGATTTACTGGATGTTCGCGCTCGCGACACATTCCACCATCAACATTTTCTCGTATCCACCACCTCTTGGTTTCGGCGATCAGGTGGTGCGGAATTTCACAGTGCTCTTCGATTCTATTTCGTATGCACGGCATATGTGGAATTCAGTGTTTGTTGCTGCAGCAAACGTCCTGCTGATACTCATCTTCTGCTCAATGGGCGGATACGCATTCGCGATGTACACGTTTCCGGGTAAGCGTTGGATGTTTGCGCTCTGTTTGTCGACGCTCATGATCCCCTGGATCGCGAATATTATTCCCTGGTTCATAGTGATTCGGGAAATCGGTTGGGTGGACAACCACCTGGCTCTCATTGTGCCGGGCGCAGCGAACGCGTTCGGGATTTTCTGGATGCGCCAGTACATAAGTAGCTCAGTACATCCGCAGCTGCTGGATCAGGCCAGAGTAGACGGGTGTCATGAATGGCTGATCTTTTTCCGTGTCGTTGCACCTACCTTGACACCGGCGTTTTCCGCGCTAGGTATCTTCTCGTTTGTGACCAGCTGGAACAATTTTATCGTGCCGCTCATTGTATTGCGAAGCGACCGGTTGCTAACGCTTCCCCTATCGCTTGTGCAGTTAACAGGGGACCCGCGGCGGGGGACAGATGTGGCAATACTCATGATGGCCGCATCTCTCGCGATTCTGCCAATCGTAATTGCCTTTCTCATATCTTCTCGCAAGTTTATCGCGGGGATGATGGCCGGTGCGATCAAGGGATAAATGCTGCAATAACCATCGTCAGGTTCCAACCGATAAGCTCCCCCCGTGTTCTTCAAGCAGTAGAAATATCGCCCGTTCATGGGGTGTTCGGTTCGGTGTGTGTATCGTCAGATTCAGCTGACCTGACAGGTCCCGGAATATCATGCCGTGCCCGCCGTCGTTCTGATAGAGCGGCTGCCCGTCGTGCTGCCAGGGGCCGAGAACACCGGTATCGCTGTACGACACGCCTATGGCGTACGCGCCGCCGCGAAAACTCGACCAGATCATGGCAAGACGATCACCGATCGGGAACAGAAAGGGGCCGTCGGTTACGTAGCTCTTGCCGTCGCGGAAGGGCTCAACCCACGGTGCTGAGCTCGCTGCAAAGAGCGTGACCGGAGATCCGACGCTTTTGGTGAGATCATCCGACAGGCGTATCGCGCATATCGTACCGTCGTCTATCTGAACCCATTCATGACAGAATACCATCCACGGCGTCCCGGTCGGATCGATGTGGAGTGTGCCGTCGAGGCACTCCCATTCGCCCGGGGTTACCGGCCCCGGGCTGTGGGGGCGAAACGGTCCCTTCGCGGAATCTCCTATGAGTATCTGCGTGCCACGGCGCTGTTTGGATGACTTGAATGACGCGAACATGTACCAGCCACCTCTGTACTCGTGAACTTCTGGAGCCCAGAAGTTCCGGTCGGACCAGAAATCGTGTGGGGGGCGAAAGGCCGGAACGGGGCCTTCCCAGGAAGAGAGATCCCGGCTTTCCCAGACGTCGAAACCTGTGGCCGGAGGGTTCCAGATGTCGGGGTCGGTCGATCCGTACATGAGATAACTGTCGCTATCAGGACGGGGCACAATGAAGGGATCGCGGATCTGTATGTCTTCAGTTTTCATGGAATAGCTCCTCAGAATTGTGGTGGTAAATAGTTGTGCTTCGCTTTGCATTGCAGGCTTTCGCCGTCGATTTCGAGCGTCTCGTTTGCCGAGATCTCAAGGGCAAACGACCGTTCGCCGTGCTGGTCCGGCAAAGACGAATAGAGCGTAAGTTCTCCGAGAACTGTCCTCGGTACAAGCCCGGTGATCCCGCTTACACGACCCGAGCGATCACACACGAGTCTGGTACCGTTTGGAAACTCCGCATGGGCTCGGCCGTTCAGAAACAGATATGCCCGATCGGAACCGCACACCAGCTCGTATTCGTTTCCGGATATCTTCCGTCGGTACGCGCTTGATCGTTCACGAGGACGGTCCGCCGACGAAGGAACGGGCGGCCGTGCGTTACACCAGACTGAGCCGTCGGTCGCCGCCTGAACGCCGTGCATGCGTTCTATGTAGTCGAGTACCGACAGGATTGCCGGTGAATACAGCTCAGTGTAGCCTTCTTCACCTGTCCAGGGGTTCAGGCATTGCGGAAACTTCTTCACATCGGCAAAGGCCTGCATCAGCTGATTGGCTGCGGTCATAAACTCAGCTGAATGTCCGTAGTGCTCGAACATATGCGGCGCACGAATAATCGTGAGAAAGTTAACCGCACCCGCCCAGCTGTTGTGCTCCGAAGACTGGAAGCAACGGGGATCGTCGAGCGCAATGGACGTAAAGGGAACGTCCGAGTAGAACTTCCTTGTGTTCAGCAGGTAGGTGCAAAGCAGCTCTTCGAACAGCTCAAGCGGTACCGCTTCGCTCGCGAGGACCCGCATAAGCACGTCGGACTGCACTCTGACAAATTCGCCGTATGCGTCGCGGTCATAGAAGAAACGGTCTTTCTCGTCGAAACATTGCGTGAACATGGCCTCCCGCATCTGCCCGGCGGCGTGCAGCCAGGTATCCGGCGCGACAACATCCGAACCGAACTCCTCGGCGATGCGCGCAAGGTAGTCCCGGCTGCAGGCAACGCTTGCGGTCAGGTCGGGTGCAATAAACGGAAGGCGCGGATTGTCCGGGTCGTAACGGTCGGGTTCACCGCGAAACGGTGAGTTCGGCACGTGCCAGAATCGAGGCGACAGGTCGTGTCCGGTGTCGTAGGTACAGAAAGCCTCGATGCATCCAGTCTTCCGCGTATCGCGGTTTGCGACAAGCCATCGGTCGTACGCGGAATACGTGTCGTAGATACGGGAAAGGAATGAGGGACTCGCGTCGGCGACGCGATAATGGTGCCATGCGCTCCTGACCGGCGGGGTGACCAGTTGAATCTGCCGGAATACCGGTCCGTCGGCGGCGATCTTGTACGGAATCAGCCCGTCTGATCGCTGGTATCGAGCGAACGCGAGCATCGTTGATTCAGCCGCATCCGGAACGAAACGCGACAGAACCTCAGCGTTGGCCGTTCCGGTACTCTCAAGCCAGCATCCGTCGTAGACGCCGCCTTCCTGCAGCAGAGGGCTACCGTCGTGATCCCGTATGCAGGTGCCGAGTGCCGACACCGCAGCGTCGAAGACTGTCTCCAGCTCGGTCCAGCCGGACACGAAGGCGACACTGCTTTCGGTGAAAGCCCGGGCAACACACTCATTTCCGTAGCTCGTCGTGTCAGAGCTGTATCCGGTTTTCGAGCGGAGGCGTTGCAGCGTGGCCTGGTCGGTTGAGTTCATATCCATGTCCTAGATTACCATACTGTGGCGGGAAAGAAGACGGGCCGCTCCCGAGAGAACGGAATGCTCATTCATCGCTCTATGGAGGTCTGCCTTCGTCGTGCTGCAGCGGTCTGCAGCCGGGGTCTGTTGCTGCGCTGCACGATAATAAACGGAGCATTGGACAGGATCGCGTACAGCGGCATCCAGATTGCTATCTCAAGCGGATTCCACAGGAAAAAGGTCAGCGAAAACAGCAGGGGGAGCCAGTGTGTAAGTTCAGCCCGACGGGTCTCGGCAATGAATCGCTCAAGATACGCAGCGTCTATGCCGGAAAGCGATCGTTTAGCGAAGCCCCCTTCGAAGGCTGCTCCGGCCTCCGGGAGCAGATCTTTCCAGCGATGTACTTTAAACAGTCGGCGATACAGGCGCCCCTGTTGCTCAAATCGACGGGTTCGAAACAGCACGCGGTCGCTCTGAAACCAGGTGAGCGGGACATGGTGTGCGATGTAGCCGCTGCCGATGTGTATGGCGACCCACGTGCCGGCGATCAGAAGGACCTGAAGCAGAACGCTCATGAACGGGATTCCACCACCGGCGTGTCTTCGATGGTATCCGGCGTCGCGTCAGTGCATCCGCCTTCATCCGGGCAGACACGTCTGCCGCGCCATTCTATAGTGCCGCCGCGGAAGTGCATCCACAGCGCTCTGAGCATAATGAAGCCGAAGAACAGCAGGTGCAGGGGAAAGGTGATCGCGACACCGAAGCCGAAGCTTCCGTAGGAGCGTACGCTCAGGCCGACAAGGATCGCAAAGGTTGTGTAGATAATGGCAGCCTGTTCAATCGTGAACACCGCAACGCTCGAATCGGCTACCGAGATGGTTGTCTGCGCGAAGGCCGTGACCGCCCCGATGATCCACAGAGACTGCAACATAAGAACGCGGGTTGGCGTGGACCCTGCACCACGCAGGAAGTTCTTGGTCCAGCCGTTTATCATGGCCATAGGTCCCTCAGGGTACATGCGGTAGCGTATGGCCTTGCCCCCGAGATAGTTGCGCACCGGTACTCCGGAGGCCCTGCAGACCCGGCCGAGATCAACATCATCCAGAACCGAACTTCTGACCGACTCGTGGCCACCGCACTGCTCGTACGAGCTTCTGTCCATGAGAATGCAGGGGCCGAACAGACCTCGTGCGTCACCCCGGACGCCGACCGCCGTAACCGCCTGAGCGTTGAACAGCGCGCTGAACGACTCGTAGAGACGGCGCGTGCGATGGTAGGGCTGAACCGAGATGGCTCCACCGTGCTCTGTGTGTGCCGCACACAGGCGCGCAATCGCGTGAGGCGAGAGTTCTACATCGGCATCAAGAAAGAGAATCAGCGAGCCGGTGGCTTCAGCAGCACCGACGGCGCAAGCCCAGGTTTTGCCGATCCAGCCGGTCGGTCTGTCGCCTGCCGGGACGACGCGAGCACCGTACCGTTCACAGACACGCACGGTACCGTCGGTGGATTCATCATCTACCACAATAACTTCAACTGCCGGATGGCTCTGTGCGTTGAGGCTCTCAAGCAGGGTTGGAACCCGGTACTCCTCGTTGCGGGCCGGTATAACGACCGAAACAGCCGCTTGGCCTGCGGGAGCAATCCCGTCTGCGAGCCGGGGCAGACGCTCGCTTCGGGCGTACACGATGCGCGGTCCGAAGAGCAGAATTCCGGAAAAGAAGCCGAGAAGCAGCATGAGCGAGAGAAAGACATACAACACGAGTGAAAAGGTACACTTTCCACGATAGACTGTGTACGATATCTACATTATGCGATCTTTAAAGCTGCATCTTCGTGTACTGCATATTGCGTTTCTGCTTATATTTCTCGCGACCCACAGCGTTACAGCGGGAGAGAACATGAGATTTCGTGAACAGACCGGCAGCGAGGTGATCTATCTTCAGTCGACCGAGAATTCACTCGGGCAGCAGCTGAAGCTCAGCTCAGAGAGTGAAACCGGCGAAACGCACG
The DNA here is from genome assembly GCA_007694005.1 of Spirochaetaceae bacterium. Classification (GTDB taxonomy): domain Bacteria; phylum Spirochaetota; class Spirochaetia; order DSM-27196; family SKKC01; genus SKKC01. The sequence continues at coordinate 5,721 of RECN01000076.1, read as the reverse complement.
AGGTAATAGTCGACGCGCAGACCCTCGAGTCGCTGCAGTGGGCCCACCGCAACGCCGTAGATGATACCGACTATACCGCCCGTATCAGCGGGAGAACGATACGGGTTACCGGAAAAAATCAGGGCCGACAGGTTGATGAATCATTCCAGCTCGAGGATGCTGACCCCTGGATTCAGTCAATCGAGCGCTCGCTGGAGCCATTTGTGCGCTCCTCCCGGGATCGCATGCAGTTCTGGACCGTACAGCCGGGTGATCTGACCCTGCGGAAGCTGCAGGCTGTCAGGCGGGGACGTTCGACCATAGACGTGGACGGTGAGCGAGTCGATGCCTGGGAAGTGCGTATCAGCCTTCCCGGCATAAGCAGTATGTTCTGGAGCGCGACCTACTGGTACCGCGTGAGCGACGGACAGTTTGTCCGATACGAAGGGGTGCGGGGATGGCCGGGTACGCCGCGGACGGTCGTGGAGCTTGTTGCGGACGGGTAGGCGTTCTGCCTGGAGGCGTTCAGCCGCATCTTCACTCCAGAAACCTGAATGCCCGAATAATTACCGAAGCCGCTTCGGCAGGCCGTTGCCCCTGATACAACCAGAGATTCATGTGGACGCGGGCGTTACCGGGATCAGGCACGCTGCGCCCTCGCATCTCCCAGGCTGCTATAACCAGCGGGTCGTCGGCGTGCAGTTCAAAAGGATCGTGTAGTGACTCTGATAGCGAACGGAACTCGATGGAGCGTTCGGTCCATCGGAACGCGTGAGTCATGATATCCGGCAGCTCGTCCGGGAGGTCAAACTCGAACCTGTTTCCTTCCGGGGGAAAGGGGTGGAGCACAAACTGCGCGTCGGGCTTTCGCGGGTTTCCAAACTGACCAAACTCGATGTCGATCTCACGGTAGGCTCGCTGCGGTGCGTCGTGGTCAAAGGTAAAGAGACCCAGAACAACTTCAGGGCTTGAAAACCGCAGTGGACCCTCAGTCTCAAATACATACGTTCCGTATCCAAGCGCCTCCGGCAGGCGCACTTCCGAGGTGTACCATGTCCGGCCGCGGTTCCAGATGCCGAGATGCAGGCGCCCCTGATCATCAATGCGTACACCCTGTTCATCGGCCGAAAAATGATTCGGCCCGGGGCCTTCGCGACCTTCGGTGTCCCGCACGGTCCACTCGTATCCGGAGAAACGTATCATCCTGCTTTCACTGTCGATCGGAACCAGTGGTGTCGAACTGCACGACGCAGGTGCCATTGTCCACAGCAGCACCGTGCAACCAAAGAAAACGCGCTTCATACCGGCACTCTACCATGGAAACGGTCGTTTTCATTCCTGGTCTACCCAATACTATAATGAACTATGAGCGATCTGACGCAGTTCAACACGCTCGGCAGCGAAATGCTCCCGGATATCACCACATACTTTCTTTCCGGCGAAGAGTGTTCGGTGCTTGTCGATCCGGGTCCTGACAGGCACGTGAACCGATACAAGTCTGAGCTCATGAAGCTCGTAAATCCTGAAAAGCCGCTCGTAGCGCTCATCCTGTCTCCGCTCCCGGGTTGTCTCAGCGGGTTAAGGCTGCTTCGCGATCTGTCGACAGAGCGAATTCTGTACCTGCACTGGACAGTCGCGTCAAGCCGTGATGCGAGCCTGGGTTCGTGGACGGTGCGGCCGTGTAGCGCTTACGACCATTCCGTGCGGCTCGGTCCGGCGGACCGCATTTCCCTCCGTCGGCCGTTTTTCTTTCAGATGTCCGGGGCAATGATCGGCTATCATCCAAAAACGAGAACCCTGTTTACCGGGCCATTCTTTGGTTCCATGGGGCCGGGTAAGCGAACGGGCAAGCCGGTGTTGCGACGCGAATCGGTACGCATATATACCGACGTGGTAACCGCAGGAATTACCGCCGACACAGTGCTTGACAGCTTTGAAGGTATCCCTGACTTCGGTCAGCTTGCGCCGGCGCACGGGAAGCTGGCAGTCGGTGGGCGGAAGCTGGCAGTCGGTGGGCGGAAGCTCATTGATACGGTGTTTCAGCCTGAACGTAACGAGTGCACTCCCGTGATTGCGTTACATCGTCTTTTCATCAGAATTGCGGCTCTGCTCGGGGAGGAGACGGCGACAAATCTGTTCCAGGCCTCACGCATCCCCCGGCCGGATCTCGAACTCGGATTTGGACGAGAGCTTTCCGACGATGCAGTACCCCGCATGTGGTTGGAGCTCGTCTCCGGCCTGACCCAATGGATAGGCGGTCCGGAACTCGAGGTGCTTCGAAGTACCCTTGCACGGCTGTCGCGCGATGCAGCGCTCTCCCTGCCGGAGTCCTTCGACGGATTATTACGGCAGCTCAGCCGGGTGGCAACGCGCACAGGTCCGTATCAGACTCTGCCGGACAGGCCCGATCGTTCCGATGTGGATCGTGCATCCGCACGGGGTGTTGAACCTCATGCGGACTCGCTCAACACCGCCGAGACGCTCCACTCCGACCTGGAGACGTTCCGGAGTGCAGAACGGGAGTACGCCCTGTGTCTGGTATCGCTGGATCGGATCGAACAGATCAACCGCCGATTCGGGCGTTCTGGAGGTGATGATGCACTCCACGTGCTCGCGTACCATCTGGAGAACTATCGGCTTTCGCGCGGAGATCGGGTACAGGCGCGCCTGTATAAACTGGCGGGGCCGGACTTTATCTATCTGATCGTCGATCCCGGTGATCAGGACGTTCTGGTCGTAACGGAAGAAATCCGGAAGACGGTTGCCGAGTCAGCGATGTTTCTCGAGCGGATAACCGTATCCATCGGGCTTGTGCAGTCGCATGAGATCCCGAAAAGCAGTCCGGCGGAGACGCTTCTGGAGCGCGCACAGGGCAGGTTGTCGATTGCCCGAGCGAGCGGAATGAACACGATCTGCAGTTCTGATCCCGAAGACAGCGCCATAGGTTCCGGGGGAGCGACTGTGCTGATTGCCGACCCGGAAGCTCCCTACCTGCACACCCTGACCCGCCTGCTCGAGGACAAAGGCTTTTCGGTTCTTCTGGCAGATGATGGAGCCGATGCGCTGGACACGATCGCACAGATTCGCCCGGATGCGATTGTCTGCGAGGCATTTCTGCCGAAGATGAACGGCTTTGCCCTGCGCGAACAGTTAGGTGCCTCATCGGAAATCAGCAGCATTCCGTTCATTCTTATATCACACCGGAAAGACGACGAAACGATAGAGAAGGCCTCTTTGCTGGGTATTACACACTTCCTGCGCAAGCCCTTCTCGCTGGTCGAACTTCTGGGTCTGCTGTCCAACCTCACGCGGGAACGCCGGTAATGTATCGCTGGGAACTGCTTCTCCTTGTGTCGATTGCGGGCCTGAACGTAATCCTCCTGCTGCGATTACTTGTCCTTCGGCTACTACTGCGCGGCACTGAACGTCGACGACTGTGGGTGCGAAACTTCATTCGGACATCCCTGTCGTCTGCACCGGTTGCGGAAATCGTACGAGCCCTGCTCAGAGACACCCAAGCGTTCATGGAGGAGTATGCGCTGCTCGTCGATTCCATCAACGTACCGGAAGCGCAGCGCACGAAGATTCAGGATGCCATAGTAGATTCTGGGCTTTTCGCCAGGCTGGTCCGTCGGCTCAAGTCGAGCGCCGTCATGAGAAGGAAGACCGCTGCGATACTGCTGGGGTACGCCAGACCGGAGCACTCCGCGCCGCCTCTCATGCAGGCGCTGGCTGTCGAAAAGCGATCGTCGGTGAAGCTGCATATCGCATACGCTCTGTCGCGCACCGGAAACCCTGTGGTGATACCGTCTATTGTCGACTCCCTGGCCGATAGCGACGAAACCTACCAGCGACAGATTCACGGGATCCTGTCGCGATTCCGGGATCATCTGCACAGTTACTTCAACGTGCTGCGGAAACGGAATGAGCCGGAGGTCCAGGCGCTGGTTATGAACATAGCCGCGCTGCGCTCCGACGACGAGGGTCGGACCTTTCTGGAGACACTGACGAGAAGCGATATAGACGCTGTTGCCGTTGAGGCTACGAGAATGCTCCTGCAACGCTATCTTCATCAGACAAATATTGAACAGCTCTTGAGATCGTCAGTTCATATGATTCAGAATCTGGCACTGGAAGCTGTCGGGGATTTGCCCCCGGAGCAGAGCCTGGCCTGGCTTATGGACGGCCTTCGCCGTGAGGACACGCGAAAGAGTGCCGTGATAGGTCTGTCCCGTCTTGTTCTCTCGCACCCGGGGCTGTACATGGATCTCGTGCAACACGCACTGGAAGAGCAGGATGATGGCTGCCGTGACGCACTGCTCGAGGTCCTGTCGAAACGGGTCGAGTATCTTATCGAGAAGTCACTTCGTGATCGCCCCGCGCGTGAGGCGCTTCGTGCCGTTCTACAAAGCGGGCGGGTGCATGGCGTTCTCGGCTTCCTTTCGCAGAATCAGGATACAGACGTAGAGCGCTTCGTGATAGACGCAATAGAAGCAGCCCTTCAGGAGCAACCCGACATCCAGGACCTGATTGTCGAATCTGCCCCCGATCGTGTGCTCGAGACCTTATCACTGGACCGATCCGGGAGAGCGGCCGTCCGGCACACCCGTGTCGGCGAATCAACGCCGCGCTGGTTTGTCATCGGTGTGATCGGTCTGACGGTGCTTGTTCCTGTCGTGGTGTACACGGTGCTTCGATGGTCAGCCGAGCTGTCGGTCATGGACCATATCCGTGTGTACGGTCTCGGGTTCACCCTTGTGTTCGCCTGGTACGCGTTCGCGTTGAACATCTGGTATCTCGTCCTGACCTGGATCGCCGGACGTTCGGTTCGATCTCAACAGCGAGGTTTTGAAATCAAGCCGGTATCGATGCTCTTTGCTCCGGGAGTGCTTCCGTCTATCAGCGTGCTGGCACCCGCGTATAACGAAGAAGCCTCGATCGTCGAAAGCGTACGCTCGCTTCTCGGCCTTCGGTACCCCGACTTTGAGGTGCTTGTAATTAATGATGGCTCTGCCGACGGGACGCTGCAGCGACTCATTGACGTGTTTGAACTCGATCGTGTCGATATTTTTGTACACGGCTATCTGCCGGCGCAGCCCGTTCGCGGCATCTATCGCAATCCGCGAATCCCGGAACTGACGGTAATCGACAAGCAGAGCGGTGGCAAGGCCGACTCGCTGAACGTCGGTATCAATGCGTCTCGGAAGGCATATTTTGCCGCAATCGATGCCGATTCGCTTCTTGAGCGGGACGCGCTTCTGCGCGCCACTGCCCAGTTTCTCGACAGCGATGTGCCTGTGGTCGCGACCGGCGGGAATATCTTCCCGGTCAACGGCTGCACGGTATCGGACGGTGTCCTTGAGGAGATCCGTCTGCCGCAGGAGCATCTTGGCCGCTTTCAGGTGCTTGAATATCTGCGCTCATTTATGGCCGGGCGCACCGGATGGGCCGGTCTGAAAAGTCTCATGATTATATCCGGTGCATTCGGCGTGTTCAGGAAGGCCGATGTGATCGACGCGCACGGATACATGACCGGCAGCGGTTACTTCTCCAAAGATACCGTCGCAGAAGACATGGAACTCGTGGTCAGGATAACCCGCAGCCTGACCGATAGAGGTGAACCACACGCGGTGCAGTACTCCTACAACGCGAACTGCTGGACTGAGGTGCCGGTATCGAGACGCATACTTCGATCCCAGCGCGACCGGTGGCAGCGGGGGCTGATCGATACCATGTACTATC
>RECN01000166.1 GCA_007694005.1 Spirochaetaceae bacterium | reverse complement strand
GAGTCGACCGTGTACCAATCGCTGATGATGCCGCTCGTCCGCGTGTTCGCGTCCGAGACCGCGGCAGCCGACCCGGCGCACGCGCCGCTTCTGGCCGGGAGCTACCTCTCGATCGTCCAGGCGATCCACCACCTGCCCGACGAGTTCGGCTCACCGATCCCGAAAAGCCGCATGGTCGAGTACATGGCGACATTGCTCGTCCGTGGACTCGACAGTATCTCTCACTCCGCAGACCCCGCGCCGCCGGACGCTTGACTCAGGGCTTCCCACGTCTCAAGATGCATTGATGTTTACTCTATCCACTTGCTCAGTGCCTGGTTTTTTTTGGGTCTCGCGCATGGTTTCCTTTCGTGGATGGTCCAACGAGCGGAGGCGATTGTTTCGGAAAACAGGATAAGGAATACGCATTTAGACGATTGAACGCGCTTCCGTGAGTGCGTACGGTTGAAAACAAAGAGAGAACGAGTAAATGGAACAGTTTGAATTTCCCAAACGGACAATACACCTCGATTTTCATACGGGCCCCGACGTACCGGATGTAGGAAGGGAGTTTGACCCCAAGGCATTCGCGAAGACGTTCAAAGAGGCGCGCGTAGATAGCGTTACCGTCTTCGGAATGTGTCACCATGGCCACCTATACTACGAAACCGACCATCCGGCGCGCCATCCATCACTCCCGAAGGAACTCGATCTAATGGGGGAACAGATTGATGCCCTCCATAGCGAAGGAATCCGGGCTCCGATCTACATCAGCGTTCAGGTCAACGAGTACGCTGCAAACCAACATCCTGAATGGATGGCGATCGACGAAGAGGGAAAGAGGGTAAAAAGAGGGCACGGGAAGTGGGGTTTTGGCCCTTTCGACGCTGCATGGCAGATCTTGGATATGTCGAGCCCTTATCAAGACTACGTTGCTGATATCATTGAAGAAATCCTGAAAAAATACGCGCCGATCGACGGTCTTTTTTTAGATATGTGCTGGGATCAACCGAGTTGTTCTTCTTACGCGATAGAGCGAATGAAAAAGAAGGCGCACGATCCCGAGAGTTCTGAAACGCGCGCGGCTTACGCACGCGAGGTGGTCCACGAGTACATGATGCGATATAGAAAAATGCTGGACGCGTATCAAAAGGGTCGTAAACCGGCAGGCATCTGGTTCAACAGCCGTCCCAAGACGAATCTCCATACCGAAAAGAAGTACGTACGGCATATCGAGATCGAAGCACTTCCGACCGGCGGGTGGGGGTACGCCTACTTCCCTTACGTTGCCAGGTTTGTCAGACCGTTAGGGTTGCCGACTCTGAGCCACACCGGACGATTTTTCAAGAGTTGGGGCGACAACACCTCGCTCAAACCGGAGGCGGCCCTCAAATACGAGTGCTGTCAGATTCTAAGCCAGAATATGGCCAACGGAATCGGCGATCTGCTTCATCCGCGCGGAGTGCCTGCAAAACCGGTCTACGACCTCATCGGCACGGTGTACAAACACATTGAAGCGTGTGAACCGTACGTTGAAGGTGGTACGATTGAGAGCCAGATCGCGATGATAGTCGATCCGGAGATAGGCGACAAACCGGGACCGGCGGGTTTGGGCGCTACGAGAGCACTTCAGCAGCTGCGGCAGCAATTCGATATTCTTCCCCCTTCCGCCGATCTTACCTCATACGAAATGGTGCTGGTTCCGGAGACGACGCGCATCGGCGAAGAACTGAAACGGAAACTGACAGCGTATTTGAACGGTGGCGGATCGATGATAATCTTCGGACCGGCCGCACTCGACGCAGAGGATAGACCGGTAATGGACGAGCTCGGTATTGAAACATTCGGCTTGAGTCCCTATTCACACACCTTTCTCCATGCGGAGAACGCGGTTTCCGAAGGATTGGCGAATTACGGTTACGTGATGTATGAACGCGGATTCCGGATGAAACCGGCAGGATCGGCGGAGACACTCGTTACGGTAGGCGAACCGTACTTCGAACGGACATACGATCGTTTCTCAGGCCACGATTATACTGCGGAAGACAGTCTTTCCGAGTACGCGGCAGTAGTCAAAAAAGAAAGGGTCATCACCTTTTCGGTACCTCTTCTAGAGGCGTACGGCAAACACGGTGCCCCGAACTACCGGACCCTCCTCGGCAATTGTATCGATCTCCTGGTCCCCTACCCACTCATTCGGGACAAGGGACCGAGCAAATTAGAGACCACGGTGGTCGATACCCGCCGCTCGAGGGTAGTTCATCTGTTGTGCTTCAGCCCCGAACGACGTGTCGATGATCTCGACATCGTAGAGGACGCCCTCCCGCTTGTTAACATGCCTATCGCCGTTCGATTCGATAAAACCCCGTCGCGCGTTTTTTTGGCGCCGGGGGAAGTGGAGCTCGATTTCGAGTACAAGGACGGATACGTTCATACGGCGGTGACCGTCCTGGGCGGACACGCGCTCCTGGTTGTAGAAGAGTAGACGGAAATGCGCTTGTCGGCGGGGAGTGTTTTTTGACCAGCAAGGAACGGTGCTTGGCGGCAATTGATGGGCGGAGGCCGGACAGAGTTCCGGTTTTCCCTCTTCTCATGCTCTTTTCAGCCGTCAGGGCCGGTCACGATTATCGCGAGTTCGCCACCGACGCCAGTGCAATGGCCGAATCGCAGATCGCGATGTATAAAAAGTTTAACATCGACGCCATCACCTCGTGTTCGGACGCTTTCCGCATCTGCGCCGACTTGGGAGGTGAGTTGGTGTTCCCGGAAAGTACGCCACCATTTCTTCCTGAACCACTCGTAAAAACTCCACAAGAAATTACAATGTTCGAGCGGCGGTCCCGACCGGATCCCGGAAAATCGGGATCCCGGATGAATGATCGTGTGCGCGCTACTCGGGAAATGGTACACGCTGTGGGAGAGGAGTGTCTGGTCTTGGGATGGGTGGATATGCCGTTTGCCGAAGCGTGCTCGTTATGTGGCGTGACCAATTTCATTATGTTCCTCTATGATGCTCCGGATTTGGCCCATCGTATATTGCGCTTTGTGACCGATATTGTAACCGATTTCGGATTAGCGCAGCTGGAAACCGGCGCGCCGATGATCGGAGCGGGAGATGCGACGGCGTCGCTTGTATCGCCCACGATGTACCGGGAGTTCGCCCTGCCTTATGAGCAACAGGTGTGTGATGCGATCCACAATGCGGGAGGCCTCGTCAAACTCCACATCTGCGGCAACACGACAAACCATCTCGAAGATATGATCCGATCCGGTGCCGATCTGTTTAACGTGGACCACCTCGTGGATTTCGATACCGCACACGAGCTCTACGGAAAATCGGGCAAATGCTTCAAAGGAAATCTCGATCCGGTCGAGGACGTTCTTCAAGCAACACCGGCAGAGTGTTCCCGCAAGGCCCTCTCGTGCATCCGAAAGGCGGAGGGGAGCCGGTTTATGCTAAGTGCCGGGTGTGAAATACCGGCTGAAACGCCGGATGAAGTATTCGATGCGTTCTGTCGCGCCGCACCGGTGGCATCGTGACGCTCCGCGTTCACATTCCGATTGCACCAATCCACGAGATACTTTATCTTTGATCTATGACTTGCCTGTACGGCCCACACGGCCCGGCGCCCGCGGCCGACCCGATGCAAACGAGATAATCCCGCCGCCTCCGCCTGAACGCCCCGGTGTGCACGGCCGGGGGCGCGATGAATACGCAGGAGGCACAGATGCCGATCAATATACCCGATACGCTCCCCGCCAAAGAGCAGCTCGAGCGCGAGAACATTTTCGTGATTTCCGAGGAACGCGCGGTCCATCAGGACATCCGTCCGCTAAAGATAGCGATCGTCAATCTCATGCCGACCAAGATCGCGACCGAGACGCATCTGCTGCGGCTCTTGAGCAACACGCCGCTGCAGGTGAACATCGACCTTGTTCACACCTCCTCATACGAATCAAAGAACACCGACCCCGAACATCTGAACCGGTTCTATACGTCGCTCGAACACATCCGGAGCAATCGGTACGACGGCATGATCATCACGGGCGCGCCCGTCGAGACGATCCCGTTTGAGGATGTCGACTACTGGGATGAACTCGCGGCGATCATGGAGTACAGCCGCCACAACGTGTACTCGACGATGCACATCTGCTGGGGAGCGCAGGCCGGGCTGTATCACCACTACGGAATCGATAAGTACCCCCTTCCGCGGAAGCTGTTCGGCGTGTTTGAACACCGGCGACACGACACACACATTCCGCTGTTCCGCGGCTTTGACGAGAGATTTCCGGTTCCGCACTCGCGGTACACGGAGGTCCGCCGGAAGGATATCGAGTCACGGCCGGAGCTGCAGATTCTGGCTACCTCCGAACACGCGGGCGTCTGCGTCGTCGCGGCTCACGAAGGACGACAGATCTTCATCACCGGTCACTTCGAGTACGACGCGGACACTCTCGCGCTCGAGTACCGACGCGACGTCGAGAAGGGACTGCCGATCGAGGTACCCGTTCAGTACTTCCCCGACAACGACCCGACGCGTCCGCCGCTCCCCACGTGGCGCGCGCACGCTCACCTGTTGTTCGTGAACTGGCTGAACTACTACGTCTACCAGGCGACCCCGTACGATCTTGCGGACCTCACGACGATAGAGACGCAACGAGCGAGGTGAGCGCGCCGGCGGCGGCGCCGGTTCCGGAAAAGCCGACACCGGCGGTTACCACACCGTCTCGACACCGTAGGCGGAAAATTCGGGATCCCGGGTAACAATGCCAAGGTGGTCGGTTTTCGCCTGGGAGATCAGCAAACGGTCGAAAGGGTCTCGGTGGATCCACGGCAGCGAGGCGAGCGTATCGATGTGACGCGGGGCAATCGGCAACCACTGGATTCCGTTCCGCGTCACTTCCGCCGGTACCGTTCGCTGCCACTCCGCCGACAGTGTCAATTTGCCCAAGCTCACCTTGATCGCGATTTCCCAGTAGGAAGCGATGCTGAAATGCAGATTGTTCTCCGCTGCAGTCAGAGCCTTCTTTGCAGACTCACTGAGTTGCCCTGGGTCTGAGAGCATCCAGAGCAGCGCGTGTGTATCGAGCAAAAGATTCATTTTGGATCTTCCGCCGCCATATACGGGGCAAAATCCTCCAATGGTTCATCGAAAGACGTATCCATCCGGACCACGAGCCCGGGCAGGCTTCCGAGGCGTCGCTGCTCGGCCTGATACGGGATCAGCCGCGCGATAGGTGTGCGACCGCG
>RECN01000183.1 GCA_007694005.1 Spirochaetaceae bacterium | reverse complement strand
CCCGATCCACGACAACGGGGCGATCTGCATCAATGGCATCCAGCGTGTTAAACCATTGAAGGAATCGTCCGCTTGTGTTCGTGAGAAGAAACCCGGGGCCATTGTCGTCTCCCTGTCCGGACAGGACACCGTACAGTAGTAATCGTCCGCGATCAGCCAGATGAATCCGTTCCGGGATAAAATCTGCGGCGGTTTCATCATCGAAAGTGGGCTCAATCTCATTCCACCCACTCCCGTCGGACCGGAACCCAGTCAAAAGCAGTGCGCGCTGATTTCCCGAGTCCATGACCGCGAGGCGCAGGCCGGCGAACTCCTGACTCCAGGGGTCGATGCTGTAATTTTCCCGAAAATAGGCAAGCATGCCAGGGGTGCTCCGGCGAAGGTCAAGGCGAACGCCGTTGCGGCCCTCTTCAAGGGTCAGGCGGGCCGCAGCGAAATAGGGTTCTTCGTCGAGGTCATCCGCATTATAGGCGACTACCGTCACCAGATAGTTTGCGCCGCTGAGGAATCCATCGAGGGCGATGCTGTTGCGCGTGCCGTCAAGGATCGCCCGCCGTTCGGCGAAGGACATGGAGTCGGAGAGCGCATCCCGGGGGCGGGCGCGTATTGCGAGCGCGTCGGCGAGGCGTTGCCGTTCGGCGCTGCCGGTGCTTCTCGGGAGTATGGTGCCCTCGCGGATCACAAGGATGTGTAATGCGGTCTCGTCAAACGGCAGACTCGAGGCACGAATTCCGTCATCATCTGCCAGTGACAGTTCGATCGACACGGCAGCGGACGGGGCGGTCGGTTGCATACACGCAAGGACCAGTAGCAAAACAATCGCTGCGAGCAATACGGCACGGAACCCAGTTCGTCTGAAAGCAGGCACGAGATAACCTCCATACAGGACGAGAGGCGTCGGTATACGAAGGCGAAAAAGCAGACTCGTCGTGATAAGAATAGCCGGATTTCGTTGTAGTGTCACGTTTTTTGTACGGAATTTTACGCAGGCGCGTAATGTTATCATCATCACATCTGTTTCTGATTTTTTTCAATATTGTCTGAATTTTCAGGACAACTGCGATCCGCGGTTCTATAATTCTCCTATATACCCTCTGGGGGGAGGAGAAAAACGATGTCAAATACACGGATGCGGTGTGTGATCCTGTCTCTTTTCGTCGCGCTGCTTGCGGTGTCGCTCGGGGCACAGACGGCGATTTCAACGGGCACATACCAGGGCAGCCTCGGGGCGTCGTCAACGACGTTTGACGGCTATCGGGGGCGCGAGTATACGCTGCGGGCGCAGGCTGGTGTGCAGTACCAGATCGATGTCATGTCGAGTGACTTTGACGCTTACGTCGTGGTCTTTCATCCCGACGGCAGCCGCTATTTTAACGATGACGGCGGTGCGGGGCTGAACGCCAGGCTTGTCACGACACCAAACACCTCGGGCACCATGCGCATTATCGCGCGCAGTTTCAGCCGAACGCCCAGCGGTAACTATACCCTGCAGGTGCAGGCAACCGGCCAGTCAGGTTCGATGTCGGTGCGGAATGTCGGAACCGGCACGCATTTCGGCACCCTCGGTGCCGGTTCAGGTGAGTTTGAGGGCTACCGTGCAGACGAGTACCGGGTAAACGTCTCCGGCGGCAGAAGCTATCAGATTGACGTCATATCAAGCGACTTCGACGCCTACGTCGTGGTGTTCCATCCCGACGGGAGCCGCTATGTCAACGATGACGGAGGCGAGGGACTGAATGCCAGGCTTGTCACGACACCAAACACTTCGGGCATCATGCGTGTGATTGCGCGCAGCTTCAGCCGAACGCCCAGTGGGACCTATACGGTCCTGGTCAACGAGGCCAGCCAGGTCAGTTTTGGTACGCAGAGTATTTCGCTGGGTACCATCTTCGGCAATCTCACCATGGCATCGCCCCGCTTTGACGGATACCGGGGGCAGGAGTTTCACCTTCAGGTATCGGCTAATACGACCTACCAGATCGATGTAATCTCAAGCGATTTTGATGCCTACGTTGTCGTGTTCCACCCGGACGGAAGTCGCCATTTCAACGATGACGGCGGAGACGGGCTGAATGCCAGGCTCGTAACAACGCCGCGCACCGGAGGCACCATGCGGATTATCGCCCGCAGCTTCCGGCAGGACGCGACCGGCCAGTACCGGCTGGAAACACAGCGCCGTTAGCACGGGTTTCTGAATACCAGGACGCCCCGCGGGTGTGGCAACACGCCTGCGGGGCAATTTTTTGCCCGATTGACGTATGCACATACTCCTTTTATACTCATGGCTATGAGTATACGGTTGCAGGTACTGCTCGATAGTGAAGAACTCGCTGAGGTACGGGAACACGCGGAGAAAGAACACATGACCGTCTCGGCGTGGGTTCGCCGCGCAATCCGGCACGAAATCAGCGAGCGGCCTGCCGCCCGTGTACACGAGAAGCTTGCCGCGATTTCGCGCGCACAACAGTACCGTTACCCGAGTGGTGACTTCGGGAACATGGCCGCAGAGATCGAACACGATTACTCGGCGGGAATAGAGCCATGATCTTCATCGACTCGAGTATTCCGGTTTATCTGATTGGGGCAGACCATGCGAACAAGGACCGGGCAGTCTCCATTCTTGAGCGTCTTGTCCGGGACGAGGAGCGTCTGGTAACGGATGCGGAGGTGTTCCAGGAGATGCTTCACCACTACACGGCGATCGCTGAGCCGGCTGCGATTGACGCAGCCTACGAGCTGCTGCTGCAGGTAGCAGACGACGTCCTTCCGGTCACGATCGAAGATGCCGTCCGCGCGAAGTCGCTGCTGGTGTCGACCCCGGGACTGACGGTGCGGTGCGCCGTTCACGCGGCGGTCATGACCAGACATGGCATCCGCACGGTCTTTTCCTTCGACCCGGCGTTTGATTCTTTACGGATTCTTTCGCGTCTGAGTTGAAGAGAAGCAGGTTTCTGTAATCGCCCCCCCCGTTCGGGGCTGTCGAACGCAGGATCCGCGTTCGCGGGAGCAGACATCATGCAAGGGTCCTGACAATTTTCTGCACCTCGTCGTGGACTGTGTTGCGGACCGCATCCCAGTAAGACGATTGATCGACCGTCGCGTCTACGATTCTGGTGGGCAGAAACCTCTGCATTTCGGTTCGGAACGCCTTCTGGTCGAGTTCAGCGACGCGCTGCTCGAGAATCTTCACGTACGAAACGCACGGTACAGAGCGGTCCCGCAGCTTCTGCACTATCAGGTCTGCGTCGGTCGCCACCGCATTCTGCATGAGCCATGTGTATTCTCTGCATCGGAAGCTGTGGAGATTCCGGGCGCGTCACAAACCGAACCTTCCAGGTTGCGGTGTTTCCGAACTCTGGCCGAGGCTCGCTGACATCAACTGACAGGCCGTATTTCTGTCCGATCGCTTCAGGAATTGCGGTTATCAGATCCCGAAGTGTATCCGGGAAAAAATCGATACCGCCTGCAAAGTCGAGGTCTTCACTCAACCGAGGACTTCCGTAACAGTCCCGCAGGCAGGTGCCGCCGATAAACGTCATGTCTTTCAGAAAACCCTTCTCCGCCATGACCCTGAGAATCTCGTGATGAAGAAGCTCCTTTTCGAACCGCGGAGATTTCGCTTACCAGACGATCAAGCAAGTTCATGAACCAGACTCCAATCAATTAGATCCGTTGCCCGCCGCGTATGGCGCATATCCTCGACAGCAAGAGCCACACTGGCGCGCCACAGCTGAATCCGGCGGTCAAAGTGCAGTTCTGCCGATATACGCTCAGGTTTTCGGTTGGTGTGAATAAACTCTACGGTCCCATACGTACCACAGCGCATGCGGTAGCTTCGTCCGCTACTCATAAGGGTAATGTGCTGTACGGGCACCTGGGAGATAACTCCATGGTCGCTCAGTACTGATTCGAGACTCAGATAGTTGAACTCACGACATCGTGCGCGCGCTGCTGCGTGATACAGTACGCGTCCTTTGGGATATGCGACGCGAGGATAGAGATACAGCCCGTGACAGACCCGCTCAAGCAGCCCGGACCGCACGGCGCGACCGAGCAGCACCCGCATCGCCTCTTCGGTGCGATCCGGGAAGAGACTGTGTAAGTCCTGCACCGTAAAGAGATAATGCTCACCGTCAGCGTTGTTTTCGAGGAACTGCCGCAAGCAGGTTGATGGCTGCACTCAGAACCTCCACACCATTTTGATATACAAAATATAACACTTTATGTTACTTTTTGTATACCAGATACGGCCGCACTCAGCTGAGCGCTGACTCAATCGCCGCTTTCAGCTTCTTTCTGCTGCGAACCCCGCGAACAGTCAGAACCGCCTCGCCGTCGACCACGAGCATGCAGGTCGGAATGGATGTCACGCGGTAGCGCTCCGCGATATCGGGTTGCGCATAGGTGTCTACCACTATGGTGTTGACCCGCTCGCCAAGCGCGCGGGCGACATCGGCAAGCACGGGTGCAAATGCTTCGCAATGGCCGCACCAGTCTGCGGTGAACTCTATGAGCAGGGGTTTTGCTGATTGTGTGCTGTTGTTGGGATTGGGTTCGCTGTCGCTCATGCCGGTCCTCTGAAGCAGGAGACAAGATCTCCGGTGGCCGCATCCGGCGGCGGGTCAAGGGTAAAGATGTTCAGGTGATCCATGGCCCGGGTCGAAGCTACGTAGAGCAGGTTCCGCCGCATCCGGTCCTCGGTGTCGGGTTCGAGGTCGGAGCCGACGAAGGGGGTCTGCGGCAAAAACAGCAGCACGACCGGGAAATCAAGGCCCTTGGCAGAATGCAGGGTCGAGATGCGCACCGCGTGATTCTCCGCAAAGGAGAACTGTGGATCGCGGATCTGAGCGAGGCTGTAACCGGCCGGTTCGAGCACGGCTCGTATGCCGTCGTAGCTCTGTTTCGTCGGGACGAGCACGCAGACGTTGTCACGCTCGTAACCGAGGGTCTCGGTAAAGATTCTGAGTCGCGAAAGCAGCAGTTCCGCGAGGCTGCGGGAATCACCGGTCTGAAAGACCTCCGGCTGTGGCCCGTCGCGAAAGGCGTCGGGCTGATTCTCGCTGTCGAGGCCGGGAACGGTCTTTCTGAAGGCTTCCGCCTTGTCGTGTATCTGCACGGTGTTTCTGAAGTTGGTCCTGAGGATGCGGGTCCTGCCCTGTATGTCTATGCCCGCCTGCCTGAAGGTAAAGCCAGGCTGATAGATGGACTGATCGGCATCCCCGGCCAAGAGCACACAGCGACGGGCACAGGCCTTGAGCGCGCGCAACACGATGGCCGGCAGATCCTGCGCTTCATCGATAAAGATGTAGTCGAATCGCGTGAGAGCCGCCGGGGCGGCCGCGCCGCCCTGCACCGCCTCGATCACGCGCAGTGCCGCGAAGCCGCGGGCATAGAGCCGCTCGCGTTCCATGGCCACAGAGAACGCCTCGGCGGCCTCCCACATTGCCGCGCGGCCGTTTCGCCCCAGCGCCTTCTTCATCCCGGGGCGGTCCATCATCCTGTCCACATACAACTCGCGGGTTGCACCCCGGGCCCAGATGACCTGTTCGAGTTCGGCCACGAAGTCTACAGCGCTGAAACCCGGCGGGAGCTTCTGCGGCAGGAGCGCCTCAAGTTCATCGCGCTTGAAAGCGATGCGTGATCCCGGTGCGATCTCCTGCAGGCGTTCGAGCAGGAACTGATCGGCTGTTGCAATGCGGTCGCCGTCGTCGAGGTGGCCGTGCAGCATGATCGATGAGAGGTAGCGGTCGTACTTTACGAGGGTGTTGGTGTAGGTCAGAAGCGCGACACTGCCCTGTATCTCGGGAATATCGAGTTCGCCCTGCCCGCCCGGGGTCTGCACACCCTTGGCCATTTCGATCGCCTTCAGCAGCACGAGGGTCTTTCCGGTTCCGGCAGCACCTTTCACAAGAAAGTCGTGGTCAAGCGATATCTGTTGCAGGACCTGCTTCTGCTCCGCGGTAAGTCTGACGATGGTGCGCTCGTAGTCGAGTCTGGTCCGGGTGTAAATGCTGATCTGTGCGAGGGCGTCGACGTAAGCCTGCGCGTCGTCGAGTTCTCCCTGCCTGCGGCGCAGACTACGCAGATCCTCGGTCAGCTTCGCGCGCTCTGATCTGAGGCTGTCGATTTTCGCGTCTTTCCCGGATGTGCGCTGCTCAAGATCCGCGATGCGCCGCGACAGATCGGTGTGCTCCCGGGAAAGGTGCTCGAAGCGCTCGCGTATGCCCTCGAGCTCGGTCACGCGCTCGGTGAGCGCCTGCGACTCGGCCTGCGCGACGTGCAGCCGGTACCCGGTCTCGGTCAGCTCGTGAGCGAGTTGGGAGACGGTGCGGCGTTCCTTCCATACATCAAGATAGGACTCCACGTTCCCAAGCTCGTCAGACTCAATGCCCGCGAGCGCGCAGAACTGAAGCAGATGCTGCGTGGCAGCCCGCGCCATCTCGGTGTCGAGCGACACGAAGCGGTGTCGTACATCGTTGGTCAGCGCGTGCGCTCGGCGCATAAGCCCGAGCACGGCGTATCGCTGCGCCTGGGGGAGATCTCCGTTGCGCTGCACCAGATCACCCCTGAAGGCATCGAGGTAGGCATAGAAGGTGTCGTACGCAGGATTCTCCGGCATGCACACACTGCGCATGTAGGCTTCGGCGAAGGAATGCACGGCCAGAACAAAGACCCCGGGGTCTGAACCCTGCAGTCGTGCCAGGCGGATCAGCTGATTCTCGCGCTCAGTGTGCGGCATGTGCGCGATTTTATCATACAAATTCGATCATGTCCGGGCGATGCGAGCACAACCCGCAGACTAAAACAGAATCTGCACCGCCGCAGAGGCTGCCATAACGAAGGTCACCAGCAGCCCGATAAACCACTGCCCATGGCGGACCGTGCGGGTAACCTCGTCGAAACGCCTGTCCATGTTGTGCTGTAGCGACTCGAAGCGTTTGTCCACTGCCTCGAGGCGCTTATCCATGTTGTGGTACAGGTCCTCGAAGCGCTTATCCATGTTGTGCTGCAGCGACTCGAAGCGCTTATCCATGGCCTCGAAACGATTATCCATGGTCTGTTGCAGCGAATCGAAGTGCTTATCCATGGCTTCGAAGCGCGTATCCATGGTCTGCTGCACGGCCCCAAAGCGGGTATCCATGGTCTGCTGCACGGCTTCAAAGCGCTTCTCGGTAAACTCCATGTGCTTCTCGAGAATTACCCGATTGGCTTTGACCTCTTCTTTTATCTGAACGATATCGACCTTTACCTGGCCTAGATCGCCTTTCGCCTGGCCTAGATCACCCTTGACCTCGCCCAGATCGCCTTCGATGCGACCGAGGACACCGGCGTCCGATCGAACGACGGTGTCCGGAAGCCATTCCGAGAGATGCGTTCTGACATATGCGCCGATCTGTTCAAGCTGTTCCTGTTCGAGTTTCATAGCGTACTCCGCCATTTCCTGCCTCCAAACTACTGCGTTTCGCACCGCGATTGCAACAATCGCTCACCTGTATATACGCATCGTGAAAGCAGTTTGATTGGAGAAACGTTTCGCTACACTCACCCACCCCCGAGCCGCTCGCGCCAGGCCTTACGGAAGGTGTGCCCGGGTATTCCGAGCAGGCGTGCGGCACGTTCGGCGTTGCCGTCCGTGCGCCTGAGGGCCTCGACGTAGAGAGCACGCTCGAGATTGGTGAGGTGCGCGCGCAGGTCTATGCCGTCTTCGGGGAGCGTGACGCGCGCGTCGCTCCCGGGCTGGCCGTCTGTTCGCGTCCCGCCACCGGATTCCCACGGGCCGGTGGCTGTGGCAGGTGATGATAGCGCCCGCGAAACGGCAGCTTCGGCAATCGTGTTCTCCGGTGATGATGCGCAGAGGTTTGTGACCAGGTTCTCGAGTTCCCGCACGTTTCCGGGCCAGTCGTAGGCCTCAAACCCACCGAGGGCTGCGGGTTCGAAGCGCTTCTCTTCGTGGTACCGATGATTCCAGCGCTCCACAAAGGTCGAGACGAGCGGTGCTATGTCCTCGCGGCGGAGACGCAAGGGAGGCAGTTCAAGCGGTACCTGCTTGAGTCGTTCGTAGAGGTCGCGCCGAAAGGTCCCGGCCTCTATCATCGTTTCGAGGCTGCGGTTCGTCGCGGCGATGACTCTGACGTCCACCGGTACGGGGGTGTCGCTTCCCACCGGGAGCACCACCTTCTCTTCGAGTACGCGAAGGAGTTTGGGCTGAAGCTCAAGCGGCAGGTCACCGATCTCGTCGAGAAAGATGCTGCCGCCGTCGGCCGCGCGGAAGGTACCGAGTCTGTCCTGTGTAGCTCCGGTGTAGGCGCCGCTGACGTGCCCGAAGAGCTCACTTTCGGCAAGGCTTGCGGTAACGGCCGAACAGTTGAGCTCAAGAAATGGCCCGTCGGCGCGGGGGCTTGCCTCGTGTATGTAGCGCGCGAGCAGGTTCTTGCCGGTACCGGTCTCACCGCGCACGAGTATCGATACATCGTAGCGGGCGACCTGCCGGGCCTGCTCGAGCAGTACCGAGAACAGGGGTGATGAGCCGACGATCGGACGGCTGCCCGCGTTAATCCAAGCGGCGGTCCTCCGCTCGCTAACGGCGGTCCCCCGCTCGCCAACGGCGGTCCCCCGCTCGCCAACGGCGCCAGGTTTCCCGCCTGCGCGGGCGTTCCCGCCCTTCGCGCGAGCGCCCGCCTCCGGGGCATCATCATCATCTGCCTGAGACTTCTGAAGTTTCTGATCGAGTTCCAGCCGCGGAAGCACGCTGCCTTCGAAGGTGATTTCCTTGACGCGGTAGGTGCCACCGGCAAAGCGTGCGGGCACACCTTGCAGGAGGGTCGCGTCGAACTGCCCGGAGCGCACCAGGAGAAACCAGCTTGTCTGCATCTGCGGGGTCCCGGGGTCCAGGAGCACTTCGTAGCGTGTATCAGCCGCTGCGCGACTCTGTGTAATGCGAAATACCGTGTCGCGAAGCCGGGCAAAGATCTCCTCGTAGTCGACGACCGACTCGAGCTCGAGGTTCACGAAGGAGAAGGTCGGCGGCCGCGGGGAGCGCTCAAGGACGGTCTCTATGGTGCGGGCGCGCTCGAGGTAGGCACTCCCGGTGCAGAAGAGCACGACCTGGTCAAAACGTTCGTGGGTCAGAAGCGACAGAAGCGGCCCGTGCGTTCCCTCCGCGTCCGAGTAGGGATCGCGGTTGCCGACGAAGGACAGAAGTATGCGTGTCACGCCTCTGAGTATACGCGCCTCTGTCGTTTTTCGCCAGAAACGTAACTCAGGTTCCGAGGTTCTGTAACTCCGGTTTCGTTTTTGCTGTGTGGTGCCCGCTGCGTCGACCGCACCTGGCCGGCGGATGAGCGCGCAACTCACTGTATCAGAACACATTAGAATGATGATGATGATAATCGCCCCGACCCGGCACGCATCTTGCGTTACACAGAACATGCACACACGAAACACAGTGGCAGCTATATCGCTCGGTGCCGGGACCGTCCTTGCCGTTGCAACCCTCGCCTCGTCGTGGAGCCACGAGGTGTACCGCGACGTGAGCGCGGTCCTGAACCCCGCGACAGCCGGGGTCCTGTCGGTCGCCACAGCGTGGCTCTTCTTCGTGGCAGCGCGCGGGTACCGCAGGCTGCCCTTCCTCGTATCAGCCATAGGCGGGTCTGCGGTGGTGTTTGCTACCCTCGGCATGGGCTTCGCCGCGCGTGGACCCATGCTGCTGCAGCAGACCGTCGCGCTCGCCGCCGGCTACGCCGGCCTTGTTGCAGCGGGCGTGTTCATGCGCATGCCGGTGCTCCCCCGGCGGCCGGCGGTACGCGCGGTCGCGGCGGTGCTTCTGTGCGGACTTGCAGTGGCAACGGTACTCGGAGCCGGCGGCGGATCTGAGTCCGCGGGGGCGTCTGGCGCAGCTGGCGGTGCGGGAAACAGCGGTGCAGCCGGGGACGACAGCGCAGACGCCGCAGCCGGGGACCAGGCTCAAGAGCGTGACACCCCGCCCCGCCTCGCCTACGAGGGGGAGATCGGCGAACTCGTGCGACGGCTTGATCCACGGTACTTCCGCTACCGGGAGGCCCTTGACCCTGTGCTCGAGGAGCTCGCGAATGACGAGTCCGTCACAGACGAGCAGCGGGAAGAGCGCATACACGAGCTGAACACCCGCATACGGCAGCTTGAGGTGGAGATTTCACGCTTTGACCGCGTCCGCGAGGAGCGCGAGCGCTACGCGCAGGAGGTCGAGCGCATGCGCGTGACCCTGCGCGAGGTTGAGTCGCGCGCACACATAGACGCCTCGGACCTGCAGCGCGTGGGCTCATACCGCGAGGCGGTGCGGCCCGCGGTGCCGCTGGTCAGGGATCTTGCAGCTGGCCTCGCAGGTGAACACCCCGGAAGCTACTACGCAGGCAGCAGGGCCCCCTACCCGGGGGAAACGGGGCTGCAGCAGGTGCTCGCAATTCACCGCTACGTCATGGGGCGCTGGCGCTACGTGAACGACCCGCTGTACATCCGAAGCAACTACCACTCACCGGCTGACCGCACGATTGCCGCAGGCTTTGTCGGTGACTGCGACGACTTTGCTTCTCTGATTGCCTCCATGGTCGAGGCGGTGGGAGGCACGGTGCGCATCCTGCACGGCACCTGTGCCGGGGGCGCTCACGCGTGGGCGGAAGTGCTGCTTGGAGACGCACAGGCGCGCGCCCGGCTTGAACCAGTCCTGCAGCGGGCCTTTCCCGGGCGCCGTATGCAGTTTCTGCAGGCTGATGCGCGCGGGAACTACTGGCTGAGCCTCGACTGGGAGGTCGGCCGCTACAGCTGCGGGGGCAATCCGGTCCTGCAGTACATCTCGGGAGGATCACGCATATGACAGGGAACCGTTCCGCATTGAATCTGCTCTTCCTTGCAGCAGGTGTCCTCGGCTTCGTTCTGATCTACGGGGCAGCCGAAGGGACCGGGAGTCCTGAACTGCTTGGGCCCACGGTCGTTGTGGTGGGATACGCGCTTGTTGTCCGCATCGGCACAAAGCGCATGTCGGATCAGCCGCTCGCCGAACACCACATGGATTCCATCTACTTTCTCGGCTTTCTCTTTACGCTGTTTTCGCTGATCGCGCTCTTTGCCGCCCTGCAGGAGGCAGGCCTCGACGGAAGCGCGGACATCACCTTTGCCTTTACCTACATAGGCATATCGGTCGCGACTTCCATTGCGGGGATACTGTTTCGGAGCATCGTCCGGGGGGCGTGGCTCAAGGATCACCCCGAACGCAGCGTCGACTCCATAGAGGCCTTTCTCGCCGAGCGCGCATCGACCGTGAACGCAATGGCCGAAAAAGAGCACGCCTATGTTGCCGCCCTTTCGGCCTTTGTGAATGCGACACGGGACTTCTCTTCGGATCTCAGTCGTGCCCGGCACGCCCTGGTTCCGGAGGTCGATGCGCTCACGTCCGCCATGCAGCGGCAGAACGGCCAAGTGGAACGGATTTCATCGCTCGCTGCCACCTTTACCAGCGTAAGCGACGACCTGCATCGCCGCTCACAGTCGCTGCCGTTTCACGCGGTTGCCGGGGAAATGCAGCACTTCAACTCAGGCGTGTCGGAGCTTAACACCGCGCTTGATTCACTCATTACCCTGCTCGAACGCAAAGTCGAGCGGGTTTCCTGAACGGCTACACGGAGGATACCTCGTGAAACACCGGTCACATACCGAAACAATGCTCTTCAGTCTCTCGGAACTCGCTTTTGTGCTGCTGCTGCTCGCCGTCATTGCCGGGGTCATTGTCTACAGCCAGTGGCGCGCAGCGGCAACCGAGGCTTCCGAGCTCGCCGAGCGAACCGAAGCGCTCGAAGCTGAGGTCACCTTCCTGCAGGATCAGATCGAAGAGCTCGCTATGGGGAACGTTCCCTGCTGGCGGCGCCCGGACGGTACCATACCCTTTTTCATCGGTACGCTCACCGTACCCGACGAGCAGACCGTCCTGGTGCTTCGCGCCGGAGACGAGGACGCTGACGCGATCCTGGTCGAGTCGGAGGATGGAGACATAGCCGAGGCGCTTGACCCGGTGATCCGGCAGACCTTCGCATCCGACCTGCGCTACGCGGCGGAAAACAGATGCTACCTCAGGATCGCAGTACGGAACCTGACCGACTCCTTTGCGCCGTACCGTCGCGTGGTCGACGTCGTAAACCGGACCCGGATCGTACCGGTGGGAGAATAGGCCGTGAAAATCACCACAGTCGCGGACAGTACAGCACTGTTTATCCGCGCCTGCGTAAACGGATGCATCGCCTGGGCCGGCTACAGCCTGCGGTTTCTGGCAGGCGGAAGCGAAACGGCGGGGCTTCTGCTTCGGAATCCGGGTTTCGCCGGCGCCTGCGTGCGTGCGCAGATCACGACGCTGAAGCCCCTCGGCATGAGACCCGGTATCGCCGGGACGCACAGACCGGCCTACCGGGTTCAGAAGCCGGTTCGCACAGTCGTAGACCGGACCCTGCTGCGGCTGTCACGCGATTCGGTCGGTCGGCTTCAGGATGCTCGCGTCCGGAGGCTACAGGAAGGCATCATGAGCCGCATTATCGAGACCGACTGCGGGATCAGGCTCGACCGGGATCAGGTCGAAGAGCTCTCACACCTCGAGTCAGTCGCATGGGTTCGCGACAATCTGCTCGTAGCAGCGGGTCTGCCGCTCGGTCGTGTCGAAAAAAAACACCACAGTCGCGGACAGCACCCTGCAGCCGCCCGATGCCGGGTGGTCCTGCCCGCGTTTCTGCACACCCTTCGCGTGCACCGCGGCTGGACGGAGGCCGGTGCCTCGCGGGGGCCGGCCCCGGGGCGTGACCCCGACCCGGCGCCCGGACGACCCACCCCGCGAGCAGCTCAGCCTGCCCCGCGGCTCTCAACCACGGCCGCGCCGCTGTTCCCGGAAGACATCGCCCGCCGGGAACGGGCGGTGCTCGAAAGTTTCCGTGACCTGGAAACCCGCTCCCGCTACCGCACCGCAGCTCTCAGACAGCCGGAGTCGGAACTTGAGACCTATCTATTCATCATCAGTCTGTTAGAGAAAAAGCCACAGCTTGAGTCTGGAACGGCGAAGCGCTTGCTGCGTCGTATCACCACATATCACGAACGGAGGACATCATGGACACATGGACGAGCGGCACACAGAGCGCATCAGGCGACGAGTACGCCATTGAGCGCTACAGCCCAAAGGATCTGACCAACCAGCAGGATTTTGCACGCGAACTGCGCGCGATCGATTCCGACCAGACGCTGACCCAGGTCGACAAGTATCGCTACAAGAAGCAGCTTATGCGGGCGGTATTCATGGCCAAGCAGAAGGAGATCAATCATCACCTCGACTCCTACGAAAACTTCCTGCTCGCGAAAAAGGACGTGGAGAGCAAGACCATCGCGCTTGAAGCGCAGAAGGCGATCATGAAACTCGAGGAACAGCAGCTGAGTCTCATGAAGGACATCGGGCTTTCGCACACCGAGGAGATCGCCGACACCTTAAGTCGCGCATCGACCATGCTCAACAACAAACTTGTGGAGATCGCCGAGAGCGACCTCATGCCCGACATCAAGCAGATGACGCTCACAAACATCCGCCGGGTATGGGAGCGGACCATCGCGCGGGTCACCGAGAGCGTGGACACCTACATGGATCAGCTCTATCAGAAAGACCGGACCCGCTTGCGATAGTGGGTGTCGCATGCAACAATATACGGGGAAGTATCACGCATGAGATACCGCAAACGCATACGCATCATGAAGGGACTGACCCTGAACCTCAGCAAGTCAGGGGTCAGCATGACCGCCGGGATCCCCGGCATGTCGGTGAACACCGGTCGTCGGGGTACCTACCTGAACACCGGCGTTCCCGGGACGGGTCTGTACGACCGTCAGCGCATCGGTGGTGGGGCGAGCGGCGGTTCCAGCAGTGCCGCAGCCCCGCGCAGCCGCCCCAGACACGCGGGAGGTACCTGGGACGGCTACGAGCAGCATTCCTTTGAGCTGTCCCTTGATGCTTCCGGTGACCCTGTTCTGAAGGATGAAACCGGTAGCGTCATCCTCGACCCCGGTCTGCTTCGGCAGATCCGCCGCTCGCCGGACTACAAGCGACAGTTTCGCGAGCTTTCAAAGCGCGTACACGCGCAGCACGAGCAGGAAACCGAAGCATTCGTGGAGATACACACGCTCACCCCCGAGGTGCGTCCGGCATCGTCCTGGAAGGACGCGCTTTCGCAGATCGCCCCCGAGGCCTTCCGGCCCCGATCCTTCGACGGTAGCCCGCCGGACCCCGAGCGCATACGCGAGGAGCTCGTCGCCGAGGCGAAGCGCGAGGTGCGGCCGCTTGCGTTCTGGAAGGCCAGACACATGCGCGATGAATACGTCGCCGTGCGCCTGCGGACCCGGCTCGCCGCCGAAGAGGCGGCCTACACAAAGGCCCTGCTCGACTTCGAGACAAAAGAGGCCATGCGTCGCGAATCCTGGGACGAGGCTGAACGGGTGCGCTGTGAGACCGAACGCGACCGTATCGAACGGGCGCTCGCCGGCGATAAGGGCTTCGTCGAAGAAGCCTTTGAGGCGCGCATCGAGGACATGGAACTGCCGGTGGAGTTCTCCATCGATCTCGACTACGACGAGAAGGCCGGGCTTCTGCATCTTGATATCGACCTCCCGGAAATCGAAGACCTGCCGCAGAAGAAGACGAACATTCTCGCGAGCGGCAAAGTCAGCATCAAGGACAAGTCAAAACGTGAACTCACCTCGCAGTACGCGCACTGCGTTACGGGGCTCTTATTCTTCTTCGCCGGCGAGGCCTTTAACGTAAGTCCGAAGGTGCAGACGGTTGTCGCGAGCGGATACACGCAGCGGGTAAACGGCAGAACCGGCCACGAGCAGGATGATTACGTCGCCTCGGTCAGGTTTGAACGCAGCTTCTTCTCGAAGCTCAACACGAAAGCGCTTGAGCCGACCGAAGCGATACGCGGTTTTGAACACCGCTTCGAACCATACGCCGACGGGCGGCTGAAGACCATAGAACCGCTGTGATTCAGGACTGGTGTTCCCGCCGCCACTGCCGGGGAGACACCACGCAGGCGCGCCGGAACGCTCGACTGAACGAGGTGCGATCGGCGAAACCACAGCGGTCGGATATCTCACCGATAGTCAGACGCGAGTTCAGCAGCAGTGCCCGGGCCGCCTGTAGCCGCGTCTCTTCAAGCAGGTCCCGAAACGGTGTCCCACACTGCTCGCGCACGACGTGACGCGTGCGGTCGACGCTCAGGGAGAGCTCTTCTGCGAGGTCCGAGAGCTGTATTGCCTCGGCGTAGCGCGCGGCCATGAACTGTCGTATGCGCGTCGCGCGCGACACGTCCTGTACCGAAAGCCGCTCCGGGGTGTCGATGATCAGGCATCGCAGCCGTGACCCGAGCTGTCTGAGCGCTTCAAGCGCGGTTGCCGCCTCGCTGTCGCTTCGCCGCGGCAGCGACGGGCCGCCCGGCTGTTGCCGGCTGCCGGGGTTCTCCGGCAGAAAGGGACCAAGAAAAAGCACGAGCGCGAGCGCAGCATCGTGAAAGACCGGGTAGACCGCTTCACAGAAGCCCGCGTGGCAACGGTGAACGCGCCCGTTTCGCACGGAGCCAGCGATCTTCCGAAAGCCCGCGATCTCGAAGGCCAGACACTCAGCCCCGCGGGGACCGGTCTTTACCTCGTGGCAGGCCGGGTGTGCGTGGCGAAATCGTTCCGCCGGAAGCGTCTGCCACAGGGAATGTGTCAGATCGTGGACGGTTACTCTGAGACCAGTGATCGACTCGGTATGCAAGATAGCCGTTAATGACTCGTTTCTGCCCGTTTCAAGCGCTTTCATAGCCGTTCGGGCAGACTAACATAGCGTTCATGAACGCAAAAGAGACCTATACGCTCAAGCGCGACATCCCCGTCGAGCATCGATACGACCTGCTTGTCGCAGGCGGAGGCCCGGCCGGGACGGTTGCCGCGATCGCCGCCGCGCGCGAGGGTATGTCGGTCCTGCTCGTTGAGGCAAGCGGTGCCCTCGGCGGCATGGGCACACAAGGGCTCGTCTCAAGCTGGTACTGCATGGGCAACAACGTGCACAGCATGGTCGGCGGCATTATGGTGGAGATCTGCGAAGCGCTCTACGAGCGGGGTGCGATTGAACCCGGCAAGGGTCCGGAGCAGTGGCAGCGTACCAAGAGCGGCTTCGGCTTTGACCCTGAGGCCCTGAAGCGACTGCTCGATGAGTTGTGCGAGCGCGCGGGGGTGGAGGTTCGCTTTGCAACCCGCGTCGTCGAGGCGCAGACCGAACGCTCCGGTGGCTCCTCCCGGGTACTCGGGGCCGTGCTTCACAGCATCGAGGGCTTCAGCTACGTCCCTGCCGCATCCTTCATTGACGCGACCGGCGACGCGGTGCTCTCTGATCTCTGCGGAGTTACCTGCCGGGAGGCCGGACGCGACACGGACAAGATCATGCCACCGACCCTCTGTGCACGGGTCACGGGCATAGACCACAACAGGTTTCACCGCAAGCCCCACCAGCAGCCAGCCGTCGACCGGGCGGTGGCCGAGGGCTTCTTCTCGCAGGCAGACCGGCACGTTCCCGGCCTCTTTCGCACCGGCGACGGTGACGCGATCCTGAACGCCGGACATCTGTTCGACATGGACGCGCTCTCGGTCGCAAGTCTGAGCGCCGGGTACGTGCGTGGGCGGCAGTTCGCAGACGAGTACGTACGGTTCTTCCGGGCGTACCTTGACGGCTGTGAACACGCGCATCTGTCGGCGACCGCAGCACTCATGGGCGTACGCGAGTCACGCCGCATCGTCGGAGAGTACGAACTCGACTGGGATGACTTTGTGGCGCGCCGGAAATTCCCCGATTCCATCGGGATATACTGCAAGCAGATCGATGTGCACGTCTACGACACCTCGCCTGCGGAATACGAGCGCTTTGAGAAGGAGTTCGATGAAGCGGGCCGTCCGGCCGACGGAGAGTACTACGGCATGCCCTACGGCATCCTCGTTCCAGAAGGTTTTTCGAACCTATGGGCTGCCGGCCGAGTTGTGTCCACCGATGTGCGTGTAAACGGCTCGCTCAGGGACCAGCCGGGGTGCATGCTGCTCGGGCAGGCGGCCGGGACCGCTGCGGCACAGCACGTACAGACCGGAGAGCCTGCCTGCGATCTGAACACGCAGACGCTGGTCGAAACCCTCAGAGCCCGGGGAGCGAATCTGCCACAGTCAGACCTTTCTGAAACGATGACGCGAGCCTGAGGTCCTTAACCGCCTGTCGGTCACCACAGTCGCGGACAGTAGTGGATATTTACCCCCCCGGCGACTAAACTAACCTACGGGGGTATGCATGAAAATCCGCTCGAAAGTCGCCCTGGTGGTTATTCCCATTCTGGTCGCGACGGTGGTCATGGTCGGAGTGTTCTCCTACTTCAATGCGACCACCGGCATTACCAGGGTTGCCCGCGAACTTCTTGACTTTCGTACTCAGGAACTCGACCGCTTTGCCCGTGGGCAGTGGCAGATCCTCGTGGAGAACGACTTCGCAAACGACCCCGAAATGGTCGCCGCCACCGAACTGAGCATTGCGCGTCAGGCCCGGGGTATGCTCAGAAGCGAAACGCAGGCCGTACTCGCCTTTGACCAGAGCGGCCGCATGGTGCTTTCGACCTCCGAGGCTGTACCTGCCGACCCCCCGACGCTGCCTGTCGAGCTGCTCGATGCTTCGACCCGAGATCTGACGAATATCGTCGTCAACGGCGTTGACCGGGTCGCGATGGGCTTTTTCTTCGCTCCCTTCGGCTGGTACATCCTGCACACCGAGCAGACCGGTGTCTTCTATCAGGATGTGGACCGCATCGGAACACAGACCCTCATCATTCTGGCATCGTCCCTGGTGATTGCGGTCATCCTTCTGTTCATTTTTGCCGGCAGCCTCACCCGACCGCTCGGGCGCATCGTGAAATCGATGCGGAAAATCATCGAGTCAAATGACCTGAGCGAACGCGTCGCCGTTGAGTTCAACGACGAAACCGGTGAACTCGCGCACACCTTCAACATCATGATCGGAGAACTCGACCGCGCGTACACGCAGATCAAAAGCTACGCCCTGCAGGCGGTTGTCGCGCAGAAGAAAGAGCAGAAGATCAGAAACATCTTCCAGAAATACGTCCCGCAGGAGCTCATAGACCGCTTCTTCGCGAACCCCGAGTCGATGCTCGTCGGTGAAAACCGTCAGTTGTCCATTCTGTTCTCGGACATCCGTTCATTTACAAGTATTTCCGAGCAGATGACTCCGGACGCGCTGGTGCAGTCGCTGAACGACTACTTCTCGGTCATGGTCGATCTGATCATGAACCGCGGCGGCATCATAGACAAGTATATCGGCGACGCGATCATGGCCTTTTTTGGTGCTCCGGTCAGGCATGATGATGATGCCTATCAGTCGCTCATGGCCGCCCTCGATATGTGCCGGGAACTCGACGCCTTCAATGACCGGCAGCGTTCCCGTTCCCGCCCCGAGTTCAAGATCGGTGTCGGGCTGGCCTACGGTCTGGTGACCGTGGGTAACATCGGGACTGAAAAGAAGATGGACTACACCGTGATCGGCGACATGGTGAACCTGGCCTCCCGCATGGAGGGGCTGACCAAGTACTACAAGCAGCAGGTGCTCTTTTCAGAAACCCTGCACGCGGAAGTCGGCGACACCCTCCCGACACGCCTCATAGACAAGGTGGCAGTAAAGGGAAAGACGCAGGGTGTGCGCATATATACCGCGGCGAGCAGTCTCTCAAACCCGCACCGGAGACTCTGGAAGATACACAACGAAGGAATGGAAGATTTCTTTGCCCGACGCTTCAGCGAAGCCGTTACGAAGTTCAAGCAGGCGCTTGTGATAGATCCGGATGATTACGCGGCGGCCCAGATGCTCGCCCGCGCGGAAACGTTCCGGGACACACCACCACCGGCTGACTGGACGGGTGTGGAGGTCATGCAGACAAAATGATCCGTCGTGCCACCCGCCGCATAACTCAGGGCATTGCCCTGTGCATCCTCTGCAGTTTCGCCGCCGGTATCGCTGCGGCGCAGGATACCGACGCGCGCTTGATTTCGGTCCTTGCAGGCAGTCCGTCGGTCGCAGCCTTCTCCGACGGTGTCGAGGAGTACCGCGCGGTGCCGGACCGGGAGACTTTCGAAACACTCCTGCGGAATCTGTTCGACACGGAGTTCTCCGCGCTCAACGTCCGGGTCCTGACTGACCGGAGACTTGTAGCATCGGAGCACGAGACCGTCGTATCGGTGCTGGTGCGCTACCGTCTGGCCGGACAGAGTCTGACCATCGTACTTGCCCTGGTCGATGAGCAGACCGGCGAAGGGCTTGGAGGCGGCGTCTATACGGGATTTGCCGACCTGGGCCTGGTGCGTATCGTGCGGCAGGCGGTGTCCGATGGACGGCGGCAACTCGAAGATATCGTAGACACAAGCCCCGCGCTTCGAACCATACCCGAGACCCTCGTCGAGCTGTCTTTGACCTCCCCCCATACCAGAGGGACCCTGCGCTTCCAGGAAAACCGTGACCCGGTATTCAGAACAGACATCCCCTTTGAGATCGGTACAGAGATCACGCTTCTGCATCGCGCGCCCGGATTCTATCCGCGCACCGAGACCCTTCGCATAGACGCGCCTGTCATGCGCTTTGAAGCGCCTGAACTCGAACCGGTCATACAGAGGGAGCTTGTCTACAGCTGGACGACCAACCGGCCTCTCGGCGCTGGTGCGGGACTGCGGGTCTATCCGCTTCCCCGGTCGCTCTTTCTCGAGCTCGGCGCCCATACCTCAAGCGCGTATCGCTTTCGGTCAGGATCGCAGTTTACCGCGAACTTCGATCTGAGGCTGAATGCCGGCGGCTACCTCTATAGGGCCGACAGTCGCCGTTTTGCCTTGAGCGTCGCTCCCGGAGCAGGTGTAATACTGACGACACTACCGACCGCCGCGGGGGCATCAACCTTCGCCGACCCATACGTCGTTATTGCGTCGATCGCCGCAGAGATTCCCTACCCGCGCCTCGCACCCTTCGCCCGGCTCGATGTCCTGTCTTACGCCGGAGGAAACGGCGGCTTCTTTACCCCCGGCGTGTACACGTATCTTTCTCTGGGAGTGAGGCAGGCATGGACAGACTGATGATGATATTCGCCCGCAGGCCTTTACTGATCGTTTTCTGCGCGTTACTGCTCGCGGGCTGTCCCCTGTTTCGCGACCCGGCGTCGCCACCCTTTTCCGACCGCATCGAGGCGGTCCAGTCTCTGAGCGAGTACGGTATCGTCGTCCGCGAGGACTGGAGCGAAATGCGCGTCGTTAATAATGGCGTCCGCGAGTTTCTGATCCTCGATGCCCCGGTGGAAGACGGACGGCGGCTGCTGGTGCTGAACTCCAACCTGAGCCTCGCCGACACATCGGTTGACACCGGCGGTATCAGAGAAGCTTTCCCGGTCGGGTACGGTGCAGGGTTTGTCGTAGGTCGGCAGCTATTCGATGAGAACGGAGTGCGGGTCGAAGGGCCTGATCCGGTTTTCAATGGTAATCAGCTTGATTCTGGAGAAGCCGCAGTCGGGAACACAAACGAAATAGTTCGCGTCCGCGTAGACGAGGGCTCGAGTGTCCTTACCATAGGCCCCCGGTACACCTCCGGAGACGATTATTCGGACCCCGATCCGGACCCGACTGTGCCATTCACGATACGGCTTGTCGACGGCCCGGAAGAAGGAGACCCTCCGGAGCCGGAGTTCGGGTTCAGGCTTCGTGCGTTCTCGAATCCGCCTGCATCGGCAAACTCGGAAGTGCGGCTTGGACTCGTCCTTGAAAACAGCGGCTCGTTCTGGGCCGGATCGCTTTCGTTCTCCGATGTCAGCCAACTTTTCAGCACACCTGTCGGGGACGAAGCTGCACTCACGATCGGCAGCGAAACATACAGCTCGCTTCTTTCTGTTCCCACATTTTCATCGATGGACTCGCCCGACCGATCCGATGAGTTCACGATCACGCCGAACGAAGTCATCTCGCTCGGGCGTGACCGCCACGAGATCTTTTCCCGCTCAAACGGCGAGCTTATCGCAACACGGGTCGTCCCCCGCGATGAGTACTTCCTCTACGCTTACAGCCCGACCGGGCGGCATATGTACATGCTCGATCGCGTGCGCTGGCGCGTCTACAGGGTATCAGCATGGTGGTAAGCCTGGCGCTTCGAGTACGGAACGCTGTCGCACTGTCGTTACTGCTCCTGGCGCTCGCGGTTCCACTATCGGGCCTCGGTCGGGGAGAGGCGGATGTTCCGGAAGCAGACCATGCATTCTCGCCGGCTGACCGCGTCCGCATGTTGCTCGTTATCGAGCACGACAGCGCCGACCCGGATACCCCTGACGTGGTGCTGTCGCGACCGGAACTGTTGAGCGCGGTCGCCGATCTGTCTGCTTCCGCACCGCTTCTGTCGGTCAGACCACGCGTAGTCCGGGACACGGTGAGTACCGTGCAGGTCCGCGAGGAAGCAGCTTCCGACGGCGCTCTGCTGTGGATGTACGTGCGCTTCTCCGCGGGAGAACGCTCGGTGTCCGTACGCGCTCAGGCCGGAGCCATTACCTCAGGCGACAGTCTGATTGATCTCGAGTACGAGGTGCCGGTGGGTCCTGCCGGGATATCGTACCGCCGACTCTGGCAGCCGCTTCAGCGGGAGCTTGAAGACGCATTTGACACCATGACACAAACTGCGCTCGGCGCTGTCGGGAACGCTCCCTTACACATACAGACGATCCCCGGTGCCCGGATCTGGATCGGGGACAAGGAAGAGCCATCGGTCGCAGACGGCGACGGCAGGCTTTCGCTCGCGCTCTACGCTCCGGCCACCTACGATCTGCTGCTTCGCGCTCCCGGGTACTATCCGGTTTCCGGGCAGATCCTGCTGACCGACGAAGGATCAACGATCGCCGTCGATACAGAACCGCGGGGCGAATGGATGTACGATCTGAGCCTGCAGAATATGTCCTTTCCGTCGTTCGACGCTCGCAGACGAATCCTCGGAGACTACGCGTTCGCACAGGCCGGGTTCACAACCTACATCCTCGGGCTCGCGTCCATCGATGAGGGCCCTGAAAACCTGACCGGTTCACCCGGGCTTTTCACATCGACACCTGCTACCGACATCCGCGTGGGCATCGGCAGCTACCTCACCGGAACAGACGCGCGACGGCGCGTCTATACGTCGCTCGGTGTGAGCGGTCGGCTCATACACGGAGCGGGGATGTTTGCGCTGGATCCGGTCGCGCCTGCGACGGCACAGCTGTCGCTTGGCCTGGAAGGCAACCCCGATGTCAGACACAGGCTCTTCTTCGAGTGGAGTCCGACGCTGATTTTTACCGATTTTCCGGCTATTATTGAGGTCCGGTTTCCGGCAGTGGTATATCTCCCGCAGAGATGGGAAGTATATCTGCCCGCCGCGCGCTTCCCTGTCTCTCTGGGAATCTTTCGGCTTGGTGTGAGGTTTCAGCCATGACCTGCTCATCTGTTCGCCCGTCGGCCCGCCTGTGGGCCCTCATTGTCGCAAGCCTTCTGTTCCTTAGCGCCTGCGGCTGGCCGCCGTACGACATCGAAGCCTCGAGTTCACTGCACGCCACACGCGACATGGAGCTCGTGCTCGAGTTTCGTGTCGCCGATGGCGATGGTGGCGGCAGCATCGTGCGCTCGTGGCGGGACCCTGACATCAGCTTCTACCCGAGCCTCCGGCTCGATCCGCAGGGCAGCGATGTTCAGCTCGGGCT
>RECN01000086.1 GCA_007694005.1 Spirochaetaceae bacterium | reverse complement strand
TCACGGCAGTCCGGCGCCGGCGGACCATCAATCCATTGCAACGGTACGGGCGTATACTCTGGATGCGCCGGAGTGTCTGAGTACCCGTGCGCATTCATCGACGGTCGCGCCGGTGGTAAACACATCGTCGATGAGGCAGATGCGTGCACCGGATACGGAGGCATGCATGCCGGGTCTGATGTACAGCGCGTTCTTCAGGTTCGTCAGCCGGGCGGCACGGTTCAGTGACTTCTGGCTCTTTCCCGGTCGGCGTCGCAGAAGCGGTACCTGTGGTAAACCCTGTACAGTTGAAAGCTCACGCACGATGAGCGTGACCGGATCGAAGGGTCTGCGCCGGACCGACTCGGGACGAAAGGGGACGGGAACGAGAAGATCACAGTCGGGCACAATGGCCGCGAGCGACTCCGCGAAGTATGCTGCAAGCTGTTTATACCCGCGACCCTTGAAGTCGACTATGAGCGTCGCAACGCGACCCTGATAGAGGAACGCTGAGCGATGGTTCGTGTAGGCGGGTGTGGTCTCGGTACAGTGACGACAGACGTCGACTCCTCCGGGAAGCGGGCTTCCGCAGAGGGTGCACAGCTGGCCGGAGAGAAACTCTACCGACAGCGACTCCCGGCACGCACTACAGACCAGTCCCACGTGACCCGGTCGAAGAACCAGGGGAATGCCACAGGATCTGCAGCGACGGTTCAGAAACCAGTCCTCGATCAGACGTATATGTTTCACGTTCTATACTACGAACGGAAACGCTAATCTGATTGCAGAATTTCCTTCAGTTCTTCGAGAAGCAGGAGCGCCTGTACCGGCGTCGTCGTGGGAACGTCGATATTACGCAGCATATCCGCGATGCGTGTTTCAGCGGTAAACAGCGACGGCTCGAAACGCTCTACCGGGGTCACGTCGGCGGGAGGGGCGTGTCTGTCGGGCGAAACGCCGGTTCCGGTCTGATGGTCGTTGAGAAGCTGTGATGCTCGGCGTATCACAGCGCGCGGGATACCGGCGATCTCAGCGACGTGTATCCCGTAACTCTGCATCGTTGCGCCGTTTTCGACGCGTTTCAGGAACTCTATGCGGTCGCCCCGCTCGACGACCGCCATCCTGCAGTTCTTCATCCCGTTCAGCTGCATAGTGGTAAGTTCGTGATAGTGCGTCGCAAACAGCGTGCGGCACCTGATGTCGCCTTCGACATATTCACAGACGGCCTGTGCGATAGACAGACCGTCGACGGTGCCGGTCCCCCGGCCTACTTCATCCATGATAATCAGGCTGTTGCGACTCGCCTGCCGCAGTATGAACGCGGTTTCGTTCATTTCGACGAGAAAGGTGCTCTCGCCCCGAGCGAGATTGTCTCCTGCACCAACGCGGCAGAAAATCCGGTCTACGATTCCGATCAGGGCTTCCGTCGCGGGTACGAAGCTTCCGGCCTGTGCGAGCAGGACGATCAGCGCCGTCTGTCTGAGAAAGGTCGACTTCCCTGCCATGTTAGGGCCCGTGAGAAGGAGAAAGCGCTCGGAGTCAGCGTGCATAAACAGGTCGTTGGGCACAAACTCACCCGCGGCCACGTGTGCTTCGACGACAGGATGCCGGCCTTCGCGGATCTCGAGAACCGGTGTGTCGGTGATTTCAGGACGCCGGTAACCGCGAACGGTAGCGGTGTACGCAAAGGAGGATAATACGTCTATGCGGGCTATCCTCCGGGCCGTATCGGCGATCGCGGCTACCTTAGCCATTGCTTCTGCCCTGATCGACTGGAAGATGGAACGTTCCCGTTCGATGATCTGCTCCTCGGCTTCGAGGATCTTCTGTTCAAGGCTGCTCAGTTCCCCGGTCGTGAAACGTTCCGCGTTCGCCATGCTCTGCCGGCGAATGAAATGCTCAGGAACTGACTCTGCCTGGCTGCGCGTTACTTCAAAAAAATGACCAAGGACCCGATTGTCCCGCAACTTCAGAGTCGAAAGACCGGAGCGCTGACGTTCCTTCGCAAGACAGTCCTGCATGAGTTGTTCACCGTTATTCCGGATTCGATGAAGTTCATCGAGGTCTGCATCGAACTCAGGCCGGATGAGGTTTCCCTCGTGCTCGACGGTCGACGGGTTGTCGACGAGGGCTGAATCGAGAAGATTGCCGAGAGCTGCAAGCTCGGCGAGTACGCCTTCATCTGTTACCGCGGAAAGCAGATCCGACGCCTCTTCCGGGAGCGACGCCCTGAGTTCGTGAGTGCGTGCGTACACAGCCTCGACTTCTGCGAGCGAGTGAGCCACCGCTCTCAGGTCCTTACCGTGTGCACGCCCAAGGGCTATGCGTGTCGCGAGGCGTTCGATGTCCGAGATTGCGTCAAGCTCACGACGCAGATCGTTGAGCCGCGACTGGGAACGATACAGAGCTTCCACACAGTCGTGCCGGGCGGCGATATGACTACTGTCGACAGACGGAGCGGCGAGCCAGGTTGCGAGCAGACGCGCGCCCATTGCGGTCCGTGTGCTGTCCACGGTACCGAGAAGCGAGTACGACCTGCTTCCGTCCTGCATGTTTCTGAGGACTTCAAGATTTCGCAACGTCGACTCATCAAGAACGGAAATGCTGTTTCGTAGAACCCGAAACCCGCCGAGGAGGACCGGAGGAACGCCGGTGGTATCTTCCGCGTAGGATAGAAAAACCGCTGCCGACCCGAGGACATCGTCTCCGGCTTCAAGGCCGAAGCTTTTCAGGTTCACCGTTCCGAGCGTACGGCACAGGCGCTCGAACCCGGCGCGTTCGTCGAAGTTCCAGTCAGGAATGCGCGCTACCGACACATCAAGATCGTGGAGAACCGATGCACATCCCAGTTCCGATTCCAGCAGGGTCTGCTGAGCAAGGACTTCTTTTGGACGTATTCGGGCGATGATGCTGCGGAGACCGATCGTATTATCCCTTGAGTCGAGGGTCTCGATCGTCAACGTGCCTGTTGAAACATCGCCATACGCACACACCGGCGTTTCGTCCCGAGCAATCCCTACGACGAGAAGGCTGTTTGTCTCGCGCTGATCGAGGTAGTCATCGTCGATTGCCGTGCCGGGCGTAATGACTTCGACGACCTCACGGTCGGCGATACCTTTTCCGGACTCGGGAAGGCGTGTCTGCTCGCAGATTGCGACTTTGCGCCCTGCTTTGAGAAGTCGGGCGATGTAACTGCGGCTGGCGTGATGCGGTACACCGCACATTGGTATGCCCTGACGCTGGGTCAGGGTCAGCCCGAGTATGCGTGATGCCTGTTCAGCATCCCGCTGAAACATCTCGTAGAAGTCACCGAGACGGAAAAACAGGATGGAATCCCGATGCTGCTCCTTGATGCGGGCGTACTGCTGCATCATGGGTGTGTGTTCTGCAGACAATGGCTTCCGCCCCTCCTCGAGACGCCGACGCGTTATCGCAGAACCTGACGCAGGCGATTGATGACCCGCTGTGTAATATCAACCTGGTCTGAGAACCACAGGAGCCCTCTCTGTTCGGAGTCGATTACGACCGTGTAGCCCTGATTCTGCGCGACAAAGGCAAACGCGGCATCGAGCTCACGAAAGAAGGCATCGTCTCCGAGAAGCAGTTCTTCCCGTCGCCGTTCGAGCTGCGCCCGGCGAATACGGACAAACTCGTTCAGGAAGTTGCGCCGCTCATCGATCTGCTCTTCCAGACGGAGCGCCGCAGTTTCGTTTCCGCGATTCGAAGCATCGAGTCGCTCGTCCTCGAGGCTGGTTATTTCCGCTTCGATTTCGCGTCGTTGCTGGTCGAAGGATTCGACGTCTGCCCTCCACGCCCGGACGGCCTGGCTCTGGGTAAAGAACTCATTCAGGACCTGCTCGAGGTTGACTACGGCAACGGTGGTCAACTGCTCGGCGTTTACACTCGCTCCTGCGAGTGTAAACAGAAGAAGGACTGCTATGATGTGTCTGGTTTTCACGGTATGTATGCTCCTTGAAACAATAAGCCGTCGGATCAGAAGAACTCTGTTCCGAGGCTGAATATAAACTGTAAACCGGAGGTCTCACGATCCGGATTTGCGAACACGTCACCCGGTTCCCACTGAATTCCGTCGTTATCTACGCTGAATCGCTTTCCGAGGTAGAGGCGGATCGGAAACTGCGGAATCGTGAAACGCAGGCCTGCACCCATCGTGAACAGGAAGTCCTCGCGACCGGTGTCGAGCACATCGGCCCGCTCGTCGTAGAGGGCTACCGCGTCGAGAAAGGTGTCAAACCACAGTACCTGCGGGGCAATCGGCTGTCTGAGTTCGAGCCAGTTGTTCCAGCGTGCCTCGCCGGTCTGTCGCGGCCAGCCGCGGGCAACCGTCTGTCCGTCTATGAACAGACGGTCCGGTCCCGGGGTGAAGGGATCTCCACCATCCCATCGGAAGAAGGTCGGCCACTGTATTCCAAGCGAGGTGTGTGCACCGAGTACACCTTTCCAGTTCCACGTGTCTGTTACCGGAACATCCCAGAGGGTAAAGAAGTGCTCCGCGCGGGTATCGGTGCGAATGTAATGCCGCGTTCCGCCGAGCGGACCGCCGACGAAGCTCAGATCCTGTCTGACCAGACCACCGCTTGAGGGATTGAAGAAAATGTCGCGGCTGTCGAGTGAGGCGTTGAATCCGAGGCTGTTCACGAAACGCCACTGGTTCAGGTTATCCCGCAGAACAGGATCGGCCGGACGGAACAGTTCGTCGTCGTAGGTCGCAAAGGTGACGCGGATTCGCCCGTTCGTACCGAGGGTGAGTCGCCCGACTGGCGTCGTGAAGCGTCTGCTCGTATTCGCCCCGGTTGAAATGCTCCACTCCTCGTAGGTCATGAGGTAATCCGAGGGGATGCCTGACCGTCCACCGGCGAAGGCGAAGTCGGTGACAAGTTCCAAGTCGCTTATCTGTTGTTCTGTCGGGACGCCCGGGAAGGGGTCGCCTGCTGAGTACGTCGTCCCGTTTACTTCCTGGTCACTTGAAAACACATACTCGCCCGTAAACGGATCGGGTACGCCGAAGGGCGGCAGAATGTCCTGCGGTTCGTTCGGGCGCACGTCGCGCGTTACCGTCACGTCGCCGCCTAAGGACCACGGACGACCGGTGAACCAGCGTTCCTGAAAGGAAAGCGAGAGGCTCTGTGTTCCGGGAGAGGCGGTAACGTTCAGCCCGAAAGTCTGACCGAGCCCGCGGAAATTGCGGTCCTGCCAGCCAATCTGCCCGCTCACCGGAAAGTCGCCGCCACCTCCGAAGGTAATGCCGAAGGTCAGGTCGGTCGTAGGAGCCTCTTCGACGGTGAGAACGAGGTCGAGCAGGCCCGGCACACTTCCTTCGGGGATATCGTGAACGACACCGGTAAAAAACTGTGTGTTGGCAAGATTCCGCAGACCTTCTCTGAGACGGGTCAGGCTGAATACATCTCCCTCCTGCAGCGGTACTTCACGGAGAATGACATGATCCTGTGTCCGTTCGTTTCCTCTGACGCTGATATTCTCGATGCGTGCTCTACCGCGTTCGACGATGCGTATCGTATAGCCGATGCTGCCGGCCTCTTCGTCCCTGCGTTCTTCGAGGTCGATTTCGTTGAACAGATAGCCGCCTTCGCGATACACGTCGAGAATTGCGTCAAAGTCCTGCTGCAGGCGCACCGCATTCAGGATGCGGCCTTCCTGCAACCGGACGCCCTGTCCGAGTGTTTCGTCGCTGAAAATGACGTTCCCTTCGAAACGGAATCCGTCGAAGGTGTACTGGTTACCTTCCTCGATAAAATAGGTGATTCTAAGCCGCGTCCGCAGAGGATCATCATCCTCGATTACGGTGCGGTCTATATCCGTGACGCGCGCGTCGACGAAGCCCCGCTCTGCATACCATTGCTGTATGGCCTCGCGGTCTTCCTGCAGGTTTCCTTCCCGGAACACACCCGAGTTGAAGATGCTCTGTTCGCGGGTCGTGATCGCACGCCGGAGCGAGCCCGCGGAGGCGAATGTGTTTCCGACAAACTGAACTTCATCCACCGTCGTGCGCGCGCCTTCTTCAATGCGGAAGGTAACCACCTGACGGTTGTCCGCGTCGACGTCGGAGATCTCGCTCGTCACCGCGCTGTTCGCGTAGCCCTGGCTGCGATAAAACTGCTCGAGCGACCGGGCGTCGTTTCGGACCCGGGACGCGATGACCACGTCACCGACGCCGACGACGACTTCGTCTATGAGCCGCGTCGCGCGGAAGTTACGGTTCCCGTCGAAGCGAACCTCCGAAACGGTAGGTCGCTCAGTGACGATGAAATTAAGGATCATACCCCGGTCGTCGGCGGGTCTCACCGCTTCGGGTACGAGATCGGTAAAAAGATCGAGCGCGAAAAGCCTGCGCTGAACCTCGTTGAATACACTGTCGGTGAAGGTGCGTCCGATGAACGGTTCTACGACACCGGTCAGATCGCTTTCGCGAACGTTTTCCAGATCTTCGAACGTGATATCTACGATTTCACGGTCGACAAACCAGTCATCGTCCTGAGCACCAAGAACACCAGGAAGTAAAAATATGATCGCGAGGGCGATCAGGGCGCGGGTTCGCATAGAATCTCCTTGCATAACTGCCCGTATCATAGTGAACCACGGGCGCTTTGTTAACCTTTAGTAGGTAAAGCCCCATGAAAAGGTAAATAGATTATCCGGAACAAATAATGCGTCCGGTGTGCGTGGGAAAAAACTCCACTGCAGATCGAAGAACGGTGTCTCGAACTCGAGACTGAACTCACTGTCAAGCTCGATGCCCGCAAAGGCCCGCTCGGCAGCATCATCGAATGGACTTCTGGCGCGGAACTGAACGAGCAGTTCGGCAAATATGTCGGGACCGAGCGAACGGCCGAGAAACACGGTCGTGTTGTTGAAGACTCTCCCGAGGCTTGGTATGGCTGCTTCGTCCACGTCGGAACCCGGATCATCGATCACACCCCGGACGAGATTCTGGAAAAGCTGGGTCCGTACGCTGAACAGATCGAGCTGCAAGGCATTTCGTATGCTTGCTTCCACCGATCGTATCACACCGAACTGACTTACGATATCTCCGCCCGCCAGAACGGCTCCTGACAGGCTTACCAGTGATTCACCGGTCGCGAAGATGCCTCCCCCGAATATCGCAAGCAGATCTTCATCTGAAAGCGGTGGATCACTCACCGCACGCACCGTGAGTTCGCTCAAGGGACTTTCTTCGGCGATTATTGATATGCGAACGGGACCGTCGGGTCCTATGTCCCGTGTTTCGGCTCTGAGCGTGAGGCGCGGGTCCACGTTTTCCTGTGTTTCGTTGAAGCGAATGGTACCTTCCCGAATGAGAAAGGTGCGATCCAGATAGAACAGCTCTCCACCCTGCGTCGCGACGTCGCCAGTCAACTGGAATGTGTTGCGAACGGTATCGGCCCGAATCTGCACTCGTGCACCCGGAGCGCTCACTGCTCTCAGGATGGGGAGCTGTGTGGTCGGCCAGAGAAACTCGACCGATCGACCCGCGGTTATCGAAAGATCGACCAGAAGCCGGTTATCCGGGTCGGCTCTCACTTCGTCGGGACTGTCGTCCACCGGTCCGAGCGTCATCGTGGTGTTGTGGGCCGTGAGAGCGCCTGTAAGAAGCAGATCCGCACCGTTATCGACCAGACTGATGGTGCCCTGACCGTAGCCGTCCACGATGAATCCTCCGAAGTCCTCGGCAAACCTGACTCCGGGCTGTCCGACTGTCGCAATCTGAAGCTCGTACTGTTCGATATTCCATCGGCTTATGAGAAAGAAACCTGATGCGTCTGCAGTCGCCTGACCGATTGGCACCCGCAGGGGATGGATGCGCATCTCTTTTTCCGAGAACACGAGAAAACCATCTGCAGGACCGATATTGTCCGGAAGCTGTGCGAGGGTCATCTCGAATCCGGAAACAGGGACCGTTCCGTAGAAGTCCGGATCGGTTATCGGGCCTATCATGCGCAGGCTGCCCGATGCACGTCCGGCGGTAATGGCGACTTCACCGAAGTCGAGTACGCCCGGGAGCGACGCGACGTCAAGCTGCAGGCCGTTGAGGTTCAACTCGACCTCACCGGCAGAGAAGCTGCCGTCTGCCTCTACGACCAGAGGCAGCGGACTCGAGAGGGTCATAAAGAACTCACCGTTTTCTTCGACGACCACAGCCACCGAGTTCTCGGGGCCACCGATTATGCTGATGCGGCCGTCGCGTCGTGTCAGGTCTAGTTCCCAGATATCCGGCAGATCGCCGAATACGGGTGTACCCTGTACTCTTGCAAAGAGCTGCATGTCACGCTCGAAAAACTCGGAACTGAACCCGGCCCTGCTGGTCTCGTCAGGCGGCGTGAGTATACCGTCAAGCTCAAGACGTATCGGGTAGATTTCGCCCCCGAGCGGCACCGCCGTGTCGATATCGGCAAGCAGGGCACCGGTTTCGGCTGATATCCAGGCAGCCCCGTTCTCGAAGTCAACGCCTATGTAGCTCCCGGCGAACTGCCTGATCTGAAACGCTTCCGGAGAAACGTCGAAGGCAGCGCTCACTTCCAGCGCTTCTCCGTCAAAGGTGACGCCTCTTGAGGCCACGGACCCGGAGAACTCAAGAGCATCTGCCGTTCCGCTGATCGTGATGCCTGCATCCGCTGCACCTTCGAGCGTATCGACACGAGCCCGGCGCAGGTCGGCAGCACGCATTCGCACGGAACCGCTAACCCGGTCAGTCACCGAAAGCTGCACCTCATAACGTTCAGACGGATTATCGACGCTGTCGGCGACAAGGTCGACTGAGAACGCGGTGCGTTCGGCGAGGTTCCACTGCAGTATCCCGGCTGCTTCGAGTGTACCGAAGGCGTCGGTTACGCTGATTCGTTCGAGGACGGCGCCGGATTGATCGAAGCGTCCCTGAGCCGACAGGCTGACCGTTTCGAGCCACGGAAGATGGATATTGTCCGTCCGCAGTTCACGAACCGATACACGCCAGCTCTCTTCGGAGCCGTACTCGGCGTCAAGCTGCGCGCTGAGTCGCGTGTCTGCGTCTGTGTAAGCGGTCTCGGGAATCGGCAGATCGCGCAATCGGATTGACGCGGTCATCGGCTGATCCTGAGGAAACAGAACCTCGGCCTGTATTGTCGGTCCTCCCGAAACGAAGAGATAACTCTCGCCGAGTAGCGCCGAAATGTCGTACTCGGTGCCCTGAATTACGAGCCGGGAGTCTGCCTCGAGCAGAGTCGTGTGAACGGGTTGCAGCCGATAGTCGCTGCTGAGTTCCAGTCC
The DNA here is from genome assembly GCA_007694005.1 of Spirochaetaceae bacterium. Lineage (GTDB taxonomy): Bacteria > Spirochaetota > Spirochaetia > DSM-27196 > SKKC01 > SKKC01. The sequence continues at coordinate 149,696 of RECN01000086.1, read as the reverse complement.
GGGAATCCGTGCATCGAAGGTTCCGCCGATGGCAGTACCCTGTACGTCTACGGTGAGCGTCGCCGATCGCTCATCTGTTTGTCGGTCTTCGACCTGAATCGATGCCTGAACTGAGCGTGTCCCGGGGTCGAACCCGAACCAGTTGAGATAGCCCGAGAGACTGAGACCTTCCTGGTACGGCGACGTCTTTACCGCGGCTGGCACACCTGCGATCGCGTCGATGAGTGGCAGCACCGCGTGTTGCACGCTGACGTCGGAGACTATCGCCGCGAAACGAGCGTTGTCGAGGTCACGAAAATCGATAGCGCCCCACGCTCTGAATGAGCCCGAATCCTCGATGCGTGTGTGCATATCCGCCTGCACGCGAGAGCCGTCACGACCAAGGCGGATCTCCAGATCGCGAAAAGCTACATCGCCGTAGGTAAGGCTGGACGCTCGTGCAACTCCTGTGTCGCGTTCTGCCGAAAGCGTGAATGAGGCGCTGAGGCTGGGAATATCCCCGACTGTGATGCGGTCAAGCTGCAGGGATCCGGTGGGGATCCAGCTGTCGAAGGAGATGGCACCTGAAAACAGGACACGTCCGTAAGGGGTCGTCACGCGCAGGGTCGGAATGTTTGCACGACGAAGGTCTCCCCGTGCCCTGAGATCGAACTCGAGACCGCCCTGCACCTGCTCCTCCGGAACCCGGGCCGAGAAATTGACAAGATATGCTCCGTCGGTATCGCGATCCCAGGTAAAAGAACCGTTTCCCGAAAGGCTGCTCGAAAGCCATGGGTCGAACTCCTGCCAGTCGCCCTGCAGACGGATCAGCTGTGAGAGCTGATAGTCTTCGGCAACAGTCGTGACCACTGCGGAGTCCCCGCTCATGACGAAAGAGATGTCGATCGCTGCTGCATCCTCGACCTTGCGGATTTCCAGCCGGTCGCCGCCCGCCTGAAGCCTGAACTGCTGACGGTTCAGGCGGAAAAGCGCGCTGTCAAGCGAGCGTACATCCAGCAGGGCTGAGATACTCTGCAGCGATGAATCGAGTCTGGCTTCCAGACGAATATGAGAGTCAATGGTACCGAGTTCGGAAAACAGAGCCGTTTCGCCGGCGATATCAAATCGTGCGTCGAGCTCGATCCCGTCGCTTCGCTGTTCAGCTTCAAAACGCAGCCGGCTCAATCGGGCGCTGCCTCGTTGATCGACGAGGCCGACGGTAAGATTTCTCCCCGATACGGTTACCCCTTCGGGCACCGCTGAGAGAAAACCACTGCCGGCACCGTCTGCAGGGCTACGGGTGCCGCTCCCGAAGAAGAGGTCCATGAGTTCACGATCGCGTGAGGTGTCGATAGAGAGTTCGGTATTCTGTACGTGTATCCCGGAAAGCGCTTCCGCCGGTCTTCCGAGGATGAGCGGGAGAATGCGATAGCGTATCGAGAGTGAATCTAGTTCGAGCAGCACTTCATTACGGTCTGACGACCCGATGCGAACGCCGTGTATGTTAAAACGGGTAAGAAACGAGGGAGAAATCCGGTCGTATGTGAAGCTTCGGCCTAAGTACTCCTCAATCAGCGCGACGGTTTCGGCGTGAAGCTCGTCCATGCGTTCGGATATAAGGCGTTGTACGGGTACAAACAGCACTGCCGTGAGTACGAAAAGCGAGGAAATCAGGAAAGCCTGCAGGATGTTCGTCAACAGGTTCTGGCTCTTGGCGTTCAATTCAGTTAACCTTACACGTTACCGTGCCCCGTCGCGCACCCCATTCCCCTCGCCGGTTCAATTGTATCACAGAGTGAATCGCGAAAAAAGGCAGGAGCAGAATATACATGATAAAGACGCCCAATAACCGTCCCGTTCTCGAGCATTTCTACGTATTCGAAGGGCTTGACGGCGCCGGTACCACGACGCAGGCTCAGCTGCTCGTACAGACCATACATCGGGACGGCCACGTCGTCGACCTGGACCGCGAACCGACCGATGGCCCCGTGGGCCTGCACATCCGGGACATTCTCGGGCACCGTGGGCACGCCGATCACCACAGTCTGGCGCTGCTCTTTGCCGCCGACCGGAGGTCGCACATGTACGATCCCGATCGCGGTGTTGTTGCCCGTCATCAGAACGGGGTCAGAATCGTCTGTGACCGCTACCTGCCGTCGAGCCTGGCGTATCAGGGCGTTACGTGCGGGCTTGAGCAGGTGATTCGCTTCAACGGTGAACTGCCTGTCCCGCAGCGGCTGTTTTTTCTCGACGTTCCGGTATCAGTCTGCCTCGACAGACTTGAAGGTCGAAACGAACGTGAGCTTTTCGAGCGGGAGACCTTTCTCGTCGAAACCCTGAGTGCGTACGAAGCAGCCCTCGAACATATGGTGGCTCAGGGAAGCACCGTATACCGGATTGACGGTACACAAACGGTGGAAGAAGTCCATCGTGAAGTGTGTAGGTATCTCGACTGAGTTCCGATACTTCTATTGTGAGACCCCGCACGCATCGGACGAATCTGTACCGTCTCGTATCTCTCTGTCTGCTCCTTGCCTTCGTCGCGCCGACAGCATCGTCGTATCGACTGCTGTACAAGGAGCAGCTGTATCGCATGTATCGGAGGCAGTTCTACAATCAGCCTCTGAACCTCAACGAGAACATTTACTGGCTCGAACAGACGCTTCGAGCGGATTTTGCGAACCCCTTGAACGCCATTGCACGAATCGAAAACGAACGTGACTGGGAGCGGTATCGCTACCTCTTCAACATGCACGTGAACCTGCTGCTGGTCGACCTGTATCTTGCCTGGGCGAACCGCTATAACCGGCGCAATGCGTACTTCTTTAACTACCCGTGGGTCGATCTGAACCTGGAAAGTCTCGAACACGCCGAGGATCTTTTCCAGTACGCGCGCATTTACTGGGATGAAGCCCTCGTCTGGTCGGAACGGGCGTGGCAGTTGCGTTTCGTCCATCTCGAAGAGGTGCAGCACTGGGTCGATCAGAACTATCGCATCGAAACCGGTGATCTCGACTACAACGAGATCATTGATGATCACCTGGAGCGACTGTACCGTGTCCGACAGCAGTTTCTAGACATGGGTCCGGAGACCTACTGACCGGAGACCTGCTGAAAGGCCGTGCTGCCTCTGTGAACGGTGTTCAGTCGCGTCGCCGCAGGTACATCGCATCACCGTAACTGAAAAAGCGGTACCGCTTCTCTATTGCAGTTTGATACAGGCGTCTTATCCGCCCGGTCCCTGCGAAGGCCGAAACCATCACGACAAGACTGCTGCCTGGTGTATGGAAGTTCGTAAACATCTCCCTGACTATCCGGAATTCGTAGCCGGGGTATATGTACAGGCTTGTTGCTGCCGATCCGGCACACACGAAACCGGTGTTATCAACGGCGCTTTCGAGAGTCCGTACCGAGGTCGTTCCTATGGCGACGACCGGCCGGCTGTCTTTCACCGCCTGATTGATGATCCGGGCACTATCCTCGCTGATATGATAGCGCTCTTCGTGCATATGATGGGTTTCGATGCTCTCTGTCCGTATCGGTGCAAAGGTACCGATACCGACGTGCAGCGTAACCGGTGCAATCTGCACACCTCGTGAGCGCATGCGATCGAGGATGTCGGTGGTAAAGTGCAGCCCCGCCGTCGGCGCTGCCGCCGACCCGATTTCCTTCGCATACACCGTCTGGTAACGTTCCTCATCTTCGAAGGAATCGTCGCGTCGTATATACGGAGGAAGCGGCACATGGCCGTGTTCCTGAAACCAGGGTTCTTCAAGCGCACGGTCTAAGGTCATGTGAAAGGTCTGTTCGTTCCGACTGGATATGGTTCCGCTGCGCCCCCCGGGGAGGTGGTATACGCCATTCTCGGGATGCCGGCCGGCACGACCGAGGATGACATCCCAGACGGAGCCATTCGCGTCTGATGAAAGAAACAGAACCTCGCATTCGCGACTTCCTCCTGCGTGTTCCCGACGAGCGAGTATGCGCGATTTCCGCACCCGGGAGTCGTTGACCACGACAACGGCGTTTGCGGGAACGAGCTCGGCGAAGTCGGCGGTACGCATGTGCTCGACGGGCTCGGCTTCATCATCAGCCTGAAATGAACAGACCATCAGACGCGTGTGATCACGCCTGTCTGCGGGGGTCTGTGCAATGAGTTCCTCGGGTAGATCAAAAAAGAAGCTGCTCGTTTCCATTGTCGGGTGTTCCAGGTGGCTCCAGTCCAAGATGTGTGTAGGCCTGTGGGGTTACCATTCGTCCCCGTGGCGTTCGTTTCAGAAGTCCGCTTCGAATCAGATACGGCTCGTAGAAATCCTCGAGCGTATCGATGGACTCCCCGATTGAAATCGCGAGGGTCTCCGCACCGACCGGCCCTCCGGCGTAGTTGCGGATGATCGTTTTGAGTATTTCCCGGTCATGGTGCTCCAGACCGATAGAATCGATGAGAAGGCGCTGCAGAGCCTGTTCGACGATCGACTCCTGTATCGTCCCGTCGTGAAGTACTTCCGCAAAGTCGCGCACACGCCTGAGCAGACGGTTTGCGACGCGGGGGGTACCGCGTGCGCTTCGCGCGAGCATGCTGACAGCATCGTCGCTGCACTCGATTCCAAGCAGCTTCGCGGATCGGTGCAGGACGAGCTCTATCTCTTCTTCGCTGTACAGCTCAAGGCGTACGGTGATTCCGAAGCGGCTGTAGAGCGGACCTGCGACCTTACCGGGCTTGGTCGTTGCGCCGACGAGCGTGAACGGCGGAAGTGGTATCCGTATGTTCCGTGCAGCAGGTCCCTGACCTATGATCCAGTCAAGCTCGTAGTCCTCCATTGCGATATAGAGCATTTCTTCTATGGCCGGACGCAGTCGGTGGATTTCGTCGATGAAGAACAGCGTGCCCTCGCTCATGGACGTCAGAAGGCCGGCAAGATCCTTCGGTTTCTCAAGAGCCGGAGCCGAGGTGACCTTGAACTCGGCTCCCATTTCGTGTGCGAGTATACCCGCGAGGGTCGTCTTGCCAAGACCCGGCGGGCCGCTGAGAAACACATGATCGAGTGCCGACTGGCGCCCGCGCGCTGCAGTGACAAAGACTTTGAGGTTGTCTTTCACCGGCGTCTGGCCCTGAAACTCTTCAAGGCGTTGTGGTCGCAGTCGTATCTCGAACTGGTCGTCATCGCGCAGTTCGTTATTCAGGATGCCTTCGTCGAAATCTTCCATGTCAGTCTATCCCAGAGAGAGGAGCGCCCGTCTGAATACGTCCCGTTCCATCGACGACGGTTCCACCCCCTCGGCAGCGGCCTCTTCCGAGGCCTGCTGCACGGCTTTCGTGGCCTGTGCCTTGTCGTAGCCCATTTCAACGAGGCCGGAAATGAGGTCGTCCCACGCATCCGCCCCGACTTCGCTTTCCTGTATGAGTTTGCCACGCAGCTGTAATACGATTCTGCCGGCTGTCTTCTTGCCGAGTCCGGGGAGTGATGCAAGGGCATCGGTATCCTCGCTCTCGAGCATTGCGATGAGTCGCTCTGCGGGAGCCGCGGTGAGCATTTTGAGGGCCTGGCGCGGCCCGATGCCGCTTACGGTGAGTAGCTGCAGGAAGAGCGTCCGTTCAACATCGCTGGCGAAGCCGTACAGCTTCATGATGTCTTCCCTCACATAGAGAAAGGTCAGAAGCTGTACCTCGGTCCCTGCAGGAGGCATGGCCCGTACCGTCTGTTCGGAGGCCTCGAGATGAAACTCAATACCTCCGACCTTCACCCGGACAAAGCCAGGACCACGTGAGCTCAGGATGCCTTCCACACTGTTGATCATGGTGACGATTTCCCCAGAGCTGCCTTTTGCAACGAAAGGAAGCCGCGGTTGTTATTGTGGCAGATGGCTGTTGCGAGGGCATCTGCCGCATGATCAGGACCTGGCGGCTCGGGCAGATTCAGAAGAACACGAACAAACTCCGTGATCTGACGTTTGTCTGCACGACCTTCACCGACAATCGCCCGTTTAATCGCCTGCGGCGTGTATTCGCACGCCGTGATTCCCGCGCGTGCGAGTGCGAGCAGGACGACGCCACGCGCGTGGGCGACCGGAATGGCGCTGGTGATGTTTTTGGAAAAATACAACGCTTCGATACCCGCTTCGGTGGGTCCGTAGCGGGTAAGCAGTGTTTCGATTTCGGAGAATATGCGGTCGAGTCGCGCCCCCGCCTCGTCAGACGCAGGGGTGCTGATCACACCGTGAGCGAGATGTCTGATGCGGCTCCCCTCCACAGCAATGATACCGTATCCGGTGGATGCCAGGCCGGGATCAATGCCGAGAATTGCAGTCATGATTCCGTATCGAAATCGTCGGGTATGTCGAGGTTTGTCGAGACGTTCTGCACATCGTCATGATCATCGAGGGCTTCGATAATCTTCAGCGCTTTGCGGGTCCCGTCTTCGTCGAGGGTTACCGTCGCTTCGGGCACGCGTGCCACCTCGGCAAACTCATGCTCAAACGAGGCTTCCTCCATGATGCGAAGCACCTCCTCGAAATCCTCGGGACTCGTTGTGACTTCGATCTGGTCACCTTCAGTGCTGACATCCATCGCACCCGCTTCGAGAGCCTGCTCGAGAATTTCGTCCTCGGTGTAGCGCTCCGCGCTGTACTGTATGATCCCCTTACGGGAAAAAAGATAGCCGACACATCCTGTTTCGCCGAGGTTACCACCGCTCTTGCTGAACACGCTTCTGACATCCGCTGCGGTGCGGTTGCGGTTATCGGTAAGACACTCAACCATGATCGCAACCCCGCCCGGGCCGTAGCCTTCGTAGGAAAGCTCCTCGTAGTCCGCACCTTCAAGATCCCCGGTGCCTTTCTTGATGGCGCGTTCAATATTGTCCTTCGGCATGTTCGCGCCTTTCGCTTTCAGGACTGCGGTACGGAGGCGTGGATTCGCTTCGATGTCGCCTCCGCCTTCGCGAGCCGACACGATGATTTCCTTGATTAGTTTGGTGAACAGTTTTCCGCGCTTGGCGTCCGCCGCTCCTTTCTTGTGGCGTATCGTTGCCCATTTACTGTGACCTGACATTCGTCTGCATCCTCTTTCTGTAGTGTAATTCTATACCGTACAATCAGTTTATCGTATACCGCCGAAACGCGGTAGCGGAGTGAAGCGAAAAACAATACGTGCGTGTATCTGCTCACCGGAAACGGGGCCGGTCTGGAGCGAGTCAAATGCCCTGCCCCTGTTGTCGCCCGCGAGCCAGTATTCGTTCTCCCCGAGGGTAAACGGAGCCATATTTCCGGACAGAGGCAAGTCCACATCGGTCTCGAACGCGAACCCGGGCCGGTGTATGCGCACAGCACCGTCCCGCTCATCGATATCGGAACCCAACGCCGTGCTTCCGGCACGTTGAACGCGATAATGCCACTGTACCATGCTGACCGTGTCTCCCGGTTCTGCAATGACCCGCGCGATGCGTGTTCCCGGCTCCCATTCTCTCCCGTGAAGTCCGCGCAGCGAGAGGCGTTCGAAGCTCAACAGACGGACGATTCCGTCCGCTGCCCGAAGCACAGCCGGTTCAGGTCTGACCTCATTCGGTGTAAAAACCACAATGTCATCCCGCGCAGGGTCTGATCCCCCGAGTCGCGCATCGGTGAACGGCAGCGGAAGACCGAGGCTTATGCGGGACGCGAGAAGGCCGTCGCCCTGTGTAACTGTCGGCTCCATACCGCCCGACTCAACGCGGACACCGGCGGCGAAAAAGAACGTGAAGAGCCGGTACCAGACAAGGAAAATGATGATGACGGTCAGCAGAACCCGAATGCGATTCCCCGCACTGCGATCTTCGGGTCCGCGGTAGCTCCCCGTGGAGCGGACACTATGTATCATGACTAGTGAATCGCTCCTATACGTCCCGCCGGCCAGTATCTGACCATAGCCCGACCAAGTACGGCGTCAAGCGGTACCGGACCGAAGTCCCGGGCATCCCGACTGTTGTCACGATTGTCCCCCATACCGAACAGATGGCCGTCGGGCACATACCATCCCGTTTCTCCTTCGTGGTGCAGACGTTCGAAGCGGCTGCTGTTCGGAGCCACCTGATAGCGGGTTCGATTGTAGCCCTCGGTCAAGGCGAAGCGGTCGGTTACCTGTACCCGTGAAGCGCGATCCACCGCGTCGCGCAGCGCGCGCGGCGGGGCGACGCCAATATCGGCAAGCGCCCGCGCCCGGCCGGCGTCGGTAAAGTCACGCATGGACGATGCTTCGACAAGACGCTGAACCGGGTACTCGAGACCGTGGAGGGCCCTGTGATCGGCTTCGCTCATCCATTGAGATTCGCCTCGAGCACGGAACTCGTGCTGACCGTCACGTATTCGAATGCGGTCGCCCTCATAGCCGGCGGCGCGCTTGATCAGGAACTGTTCGCGCGGTCTGCCGAACTCGTCCCGGTCAAGATTCACCAGGCTGAGGGTCAGCATGAACACGAGGCGGTGAAACACCTCGACTGCCGGTGGTCGCGAGACGTAGCTCGGATTCTCGAAAATGATGATCTCGTCACGCTCCGGGTTACGGAAACCGGGAAGTTTTCCGTAGCCGGGTATCAGTTCCGGCCCGAAGACCGCCTTGTTCACAAAAATACGGTCACCGATCTCCAGCGTCGGAATCATGGAGCCCGACGGTATGACGTAGGCCTGTATCAGAAACTGATTCAGGAAAAGCACGACAACCGCGGCCCAGAGAAAACTCTCAATCCAGCTGAGAACGGTGTTTTTCCCCGCCTGTTTTCGCTTGAGCCGCTCCTTTCGCGCGTGTCGCCACGTGAGAAATCGCTCCGTCTGTGTCTGTAGTGTATGGTACCAGTTGCTCATGTGTTATGACCGTTCGCACCTTACCACCGAGGCAGGGGAACAGGCAATATCGCTCGTTGACACCGCTCGGGCGGCGTTTCTATACTCCTGCGGACAATGAAGCAGTCGAACAGCGAAAGAAAGACACAAGCGAAGGATAGATCACAGCCGGTCGAAGAGGTATCACCGGTCACACTCAAACCTGTCTTCGGCATTGAGCCGGGCAAATGGCTGACTGTGATCCTTGTTGCAGCCATCTGTGTTGTTCTGTCTGTTCTGCTGGTGCTTCCCGGAATTATCAACAGGCACGTTGTCTACCAGTTCGAATCGACCCCTCCTTCTGCGACCGTACACCTCAATGGACAGCGAATAGGTGCCACTCCACTAAGCTATGCCGTGCCGGCCGGTTCCCACACCGTGACCGTCGTTCGACCTCATTTTGCTCCCGAGCAGCGTGAAATCGAAGCCGGGGGACGGATAGTCGGATCCCTGTTTGCGTCCGAACGGCAGGAGCTCAGCTTCACGTTACGTCCCGCGTCGGAATCTGACCCGGCCTCCCGTCTCATGGAAGATGCGGCGCTCGATTTTTCGAGGTGGGCCGCTCTCGGGGCAGAACGCGCCGATCGTCCGGTACCTGCCATACTCGTACCAGCGGTGCGCGATCTTCAGGCCATGGAGGTGTCGGACGCCGCAATTCAGGAATTTCTCTTAGCACGTATAGAAGATGTGACATATGCACCCGTCCTTGACGACCTTACGCAGGCGCTCGTCCTGACCGGCGACGGTATTGAGCCGCCGCGCATGACCGAGTCCGACGAAATAGTATCATTTTTTGAACAGTTTGAAGTTGTTTCTCACACCTGGCTTAGATGGCTGGTACGTATCTTCCCTTCGTCGGCGACCGAAACGATACGGGACAGCCGTGCGTATCAGACAGAACTCGAGGTAGATCGTGATCTTGAGCACGGCTACGGAGAGGCTGTGGTCGACACGGGACGTGAAGCCGGGTCCACGCCTCCGCGACGGCTTGGTGGTACTGATTTTCGGTCTGTACCGTCAGGAGAACTTCTGCAGGGCTTCGGAGCGGCTCTCGGGGTAGACGATCGAACACCGACCCGACGGCGGACCGACGTGGCGTCGTTTCTGATCGCGACCGCACCGGTTTCAGTCAACGAGTTTCAGACTTTTATCGAGGCACATCCGGAATGGGCACCGGAGGCGCGTGACGAACTTGTCTCCGCGGGTCTGGTCGACACAGGGTATCTGGCTGATTTTAATACCCAGCCCGGCACCGTGCCCGTTACCGGCGTCAGCTGGCACGCGGCACGGGCCTACGCCGCATGGTTCAACGAAACGCACCGGGAAGCGATCGCGTCGCTTGGTTCGGGTTTTGAGGCACGCCTGCCGAATGAAAACGAGTGGGCCTGGGCGGCAATTCTCGATAGACATGCCTATGACGTCGCTTCCGGGGCTTTCTCGAGGTCCTCCGGACCTGCTACTCTGGACGGTACTCGTACGGGACGTCTTGGTCTCGAAGATATGCTCGGGAATGTATGGGAATGGATGAATGATCCCTGGTACCGGGCATCGAGCACGCTGAGAATTGAAGGATCTCGAGTCGATGCAGGGCTTGGACCGTCCTTTCCCCGTGTCGTACGCGGGGGTTCATGGGCGAACCCGAGAGCCGCGGTCGGGACCGAAAGCCGAGGGGGACAGGAAGCTCACTGGGCTACTCCTTTTCTCGGTTTCCGTCTTGTGATCGGGGCGCAGAACTGAGCCCGGGCGGGACACACGGAGTACACGCATGGAAAAGCTGCTGGTAAGAAACAAAAAGGCGTATCACGAGTTTTTTGTCGAAGAACACATCGAGTGTGGCGTTGAACTTACGGGAACCGAGGTCAAGTCGGTGAAGGACAGAAAGTTCAACTTCACGGACGCCTACGCGCGCATACGCGGCGGAGAGCTCTGGTTGATCGGGGTTCACATTACTCCTCACATGAACGCGGGCGTCTGGAATCACGACGCGGTGCGAACCCGGAAGCTTCTTGCCCACAAGCGGGAGATTGACCGATTCGCAAAAAAGACTCGTGAACGCGGGTATACCCTTGTTCCGCTTGATATGCATCTCAAAAACGGTTTTGTGAAGGTCACGATAGGCCTGTGTAAGGGTAAGAAACTGCACGACAAGCGGGAAGTAATCAAGCAGAAGGATCTTAAACGCGATGCAGACCGGGAGATGGCCGGTCATTAGGAGACACGAATGAACGCAGCAGACACGAAGCGGGAGCACGAACGGCGGGAACGATACCGGTCGGCCGAGCTTCTCGCTCGAACAGCGGGCAATAACGTCGCTTCATGGCACAGGCGCAGCTTTTCGGTCGAGTACAAGGCCGACGCGAGTCCCGTGACCGACGCAGACCGCGACACCGAGAAACTCATGCGTTCCATCCTCGCAGACTGGTACCCGGAAGACGGCATATACGGGGAAGAGTTCGGTGTTCAGGAGGGGCGCTCGGGGTTCACCTGGTATCTCGACCCGATCGACGGGACAAAATCCTTCGTTGCGGGAGTTCCTCTTTTTACCGTCCTTGTTGGCGTTGCCGATATCGAAGCCGAGCGTGGTCGTGGATCATCGACGAACGGTTCACCGGTCATAGGGGTCATACACAACCCCATTACCGGAGAAACCGTGAGTGCCCTCGTCGGCAACGGTGCACTGTTCAACGGTCGACCGACCATTATGCGCCCTGCTCCGCGCCTGAAGGACGCGCTCGCGCTGATCTGCGATCCGGTGGACACCGTCGCGCGACGCCCTGCGTATGCAGAGGCGCTGTTCGCTTCGGCGGGTATGATGCGGACCTGGGCCGATGCGTACGCGTACCTTCTTCTCGCGACGGGACGGGCCGATGTTGCCCTCGATCCCATCATGTCGCCCTGGGATATCGCGCCTATGGGTCCAATAATCACCGAGGCCGGCGGTTCTTTCGAAGCACTGGACGGCGGCGAAGAGTGGCTCGGAGAAACGTGTATTGCAGCGAGACCGGAACTTCTAGAAGAACTGCGCGCTGCGGTAGATCCGTCGAAATGATCCTCCTGGATTTCGTTATCCACCGGGGGCTGTTCGACCGACGGTCATTCGACAGTTGACTCGGAACTCCCTTGGCGAGTATCCTTCAATCTTACGCTTGATAACGGGGGTGTTCCGGTTTCGACGGTGAAGATACCCGGGTCGTGCGTTGCAGGCGGAGCGCCAACTCCAAAAACTAGCACCATTTTACCTGCAGACAATGCAGATTTTGCAATGGCAGCTTAATTAAGCCTGCCACGGATTCGTAAGACGCCGCCTCGAGGCTTACGCGATTCGACATAAACCGGGGCTTGCTGCGCAGTCCGTCCGGGGGCCGCGCGGGACTCTATACCCGGACTGGAAGACTGAGTGGCACGTCGGTGCGCCGCCCGGTCTTTGAGACTTAAAGCACTGACTAAGCCTGTAGACGCGTGCGGACGGCTTCGCCGGACAGGGGTTCGATTCCCCTCACCTCCATGCCTTTCGGGATTCCTGAGACTGTGCATGGCGCCTGTCTCAGTTTTCGAGATTCCTGTTCAGACCAACCCGCACTGCGTGTTCTTCGAGCGCCATTGCAATGGTCTCATTACCGACATCCGGATTATCTCTGCGGTAGGCTGCAAAGAACGCCTGTACGTCTTCGCTTCTTTCTGCACCCGCTGACCGGGCAAAAAGTACAAGCGCTGTCAGCAAATGAAACCGTGGAAGCCGGTGCGCTTTCTCCTGATTGGAGACGAACCAGTCCCACATCGCGTTCGCCGCCCGGCTGTTGGACGAGGCGGCTGAGAGCATGAGGAAACGGTTACGCGTGGGTACGTGTTCCATAACATAATCGAGCATCTCGGCAAGGAGCCTTTCGCCGCGAACGTGTCCGAGAGCTGCGGTGATTTCCTGCGATTCGCTTTCAGAACACGCGGGATCACTCAGACGTATCAGCATGTTCCGCAGCAGTGCTTCTGATTCACAGGCAGCGATTCGGTACAGCAGACTGCGCAGATCCGGGTGAACAGATTCAGAATCGGCCGAATCGACCAGTACACGCGCAGTATCCCGAACTGCCTGACCGACGGCGGTATCTTCGAATACGTAGAGTGCCCAGAAAACGGTCTCTCGGAGTATGCTTCGTGTATGTGGCTCGCCGTCAGACGGTTCGAGTCCCATCTGTTCACCCGCCGCCTGAAGCAGGGATCGTCCTGTTTCGGCGATGAGCGCAGCCTTCGTAGCGGCGTTCTCCTGAAGTTCAGTGAGCGACCGGGCGATCTGATAGGTCGGAAGGAACTCGGTTTCACCCGTAAAATATGCCTTAAGGTACTCGAGGTAGGCTTCCAGACGCACGGTACCGGCAACGACGAGGGCGTGCAGATCGTAGAGTACGCTGAAACGGTCGCGGGATCCGAGGACTTTTTCTGCACACAGAGGCCCGAGCTCATAGAGCATGGTGTTCGAATACGAGACCCGGTAAAAGCCGGCCTGGTCGGCGTTCAGTTTCACTGCACGGACACCGTCGGGTATGGTGATATCAAGCGTCTGTGCCGGCATGAGAACCGAGACCGTTTGCGACGATCCGTCGTTCAGAACATAGCGTATCGTGAGTGGAACGGGCGGGGTTTCCGATGGGGTGTCCTCGGGCAGATACGTGAATCGTGACTTTTTCAGGTGCAGCGTCCGTTCGTTCCGCGTGGCTTCGACGAGCGGGTACCCGGGCGTACGTATCCAGGATTCCAGGGTTTCTTTCCGGAATTCAGGGGCGTCGGTGACACGGTGCACGCCTTCCTCGAAGGTTTTCAGAAAGCTGTCGGTGTCGGCAGTCTCATGAGCGTGGGCATCGACGTAGGCTCTCACACCCTCACGAAATGCGGCGCGTTCAGGTGGCGTGGTCGCGTCTCCATCGGCAGCGTCCTGCAGGCCACAGTCACCGAGATACAGACGGAACATGCGCAGGATGGATGCAGCTTTCCGGTAGATGATCGGGGTTGTCGCCGGCCCGAACTCGAGTTCCTGACCCTCAGGAAACTCCACGGGAACAGTAGGTCGCAAGGCATCGCGGTGGAACGCAACCTGCATCTGGTTGGCGACAAACTGTTCGAGTCCTTCAAACTCCGGGTGAAACGCATCAGTAATTACGTAGCCGAAGTACGTCGCGAAGGCTTCGTTCAGCCAGACATAGCTCCAGTCTTCCGGAGACACAAGGTCTCCGAACCACATGTGTGCGACCTCATGGTTGGTGATCTGACAGACCCGCTCACGCTCAGCGGCGGGTGTTGTACCGGGCCAGATAAGCACCCTGTTCTCCCGGAAGGAAATAGCCCCGTAGTTTTCCATAGCACCGAACGCAAAATCAGTACATGCTATGAGATCCATCTTGTCGATTGGAAAAGCGTGGCCTGTATACTCTTCTCCGAAACGCAGCGACTCTATTGTCCAGAGTATAGCTTCGTGTCCGTATTGCGCCTGACCCGGCCGGGCCGCACACCTGACCGGTATGCGCCAGCTTGTGTTTTCTACGAAATCGAAGTCACCGATTCCGAAAAAGAGCAGGTACGTCGACATTTTTGGCGTCGTTGCGAAGCGTATGCAATGACGACCGTCAGCGAGAGGCTCGTCGGCCACGATGGCCGTATTAGAGATTCCGGTAAGCCCCGCTGCGACGACGAACTCTATATCAAACGACGCCTTTGCCTTCGGTCTGTCGATGCAGGGAAAGGCAGCACGGGCATCGGTTTCCTCGAACTGGGTAATCGCCATATACCGGGTCTCCCCGTTCTCCCGGTAGGAGGCGCGGTAGAGGCCGGCGAGCCTGTCGTTTATCGTGGCCGTGAAATGTACGGTAAGGGAGACGGTGCCTGAACACGGGCGCCCGAGGTCGATGTCGAGAGCCTGTTCTTCCGGGACTATTGTGTATGCCACCTTTTCTGCCGGATCTGCGCCCGACGAAAGCTCAACACGGTCAATATCAAGATCACGGGCATCAAGACGCACCTGTGAGGTCTTCTCGTTGAGCGTACCCCGTATCGTGACGATACCTGGACTGCTGAAGCGCTCCAGATCGGGTTCAATTCGAAGCTGATAGTGTTCAGGTGTAAATATCATGAGGCGTTTCCCTTATTTCTGTGTATTGTTGCGGCTTCCCTGATCGCGTTTATTTCTATTGCACTCTTTCTGTCGAGGTTTTTTACCTGCAGTGCCATGCGCATGTTCGTCCTGAGTTTCTCCTGGTGGCGGTCGAGGAAATCCCAGTAGAGCGTGGTAAACGGGCAGGCGTCCTCTCCGGTCGCTTTCGCAGGATCGAACCTGCACGATGCACAGTAGTTACTCATGCGCTGTATATACTTGCCGGTGGCTGCGTAGGGTTTGGAGGCCATGATTCCGCCGTCGGCGTACTGCGACATGCCGATTACGTTCGGAAGCGTCACCCATTCCACCGAGTCTACAAACATAGCCATATACCAGGCGTGGATCGCGCGCGGTGCAACTCCAAGCAGCATGGCGTACAGTCCGGTCACCATGAGACGCTGAATGTGGTGTTCGTACGCGTACTCGTTCAACCCGGCAACGACGTCGGAGACGCAGTTCATCTCGGTGTCACCGGTCCAGAAGAACCCGGGCAATGGTTCGGTGGCTCCGAGTTCGTTCATTTCGAGATAGTCCGGCATGCTGTACCAGTAAATACCGCGGATGTATTCGCGCCAGCCGAGAATTTGACGGATAAACCCTTCTACTGATGCAATTGGTGCTTTCTCCTCCCGAAATGCTGTTTCTGCTGCTGCTATTACCTCGCGAGGGTCAAGAAGCCCCGTGTTCAGGGCAGGAGAAATGCGGGAATGATACAGAAGCTGCTCATTCTGCCATATCGCATCCTGATACCTGCCGAATACCGGCAATCGCTTCTCTATGAACTCGTTCAGGTCGCTTTGAGCCTCTTCCGGCGTAACCGGCCATATGAACCTATCGATGCGACCGGGGAGATCCGGGAGATGTTCGGCAACCGCCTTCGTTACTTCGCTGGTTATACGGTCGCTGCGATGCTCGGGACGAGGAATCGGCTCCGGAGGACCCGACTTTGGAAAACTTGAACGATTATCGGAATCATAATTCCAGCTCCCTCCGACCGGCTTACCACCGTCCATAAGAACGCCATGCTTTTTTCGCATCTCACGGTAGAAGTACTCCATCCGGAGCGTTTTGCGACCGCGTGCGTGGTCTGCAAACTCACCCCTGCTGCAGAGAACGAGACGGTTTGCGTGCCAGGTCAGCGGGATTCCAGCCCGTGACGCGCAGGCTTCAAGCATCTGTTCACACCGGTAGTCACCGGCTTCGGTTGCATGGAGCTCGTCGGGTAACAGGTGCGCAAGAGCGTGCTCTATTCCCGCCTCAAGACTGGAAACGGTACCGAGTTCCGCGTAGTCGACCGTATATCCACGGTGCCGCAGATCGCTCGCGTAATGCCTCATAGCGGAGAGAAAATACACGACCCGCTGAACGTGTGAGTGTTCCCGGGTTGCCTCATCCGATGCCTCGACCATAACAATGGTATCGGTTGCCGGATCAAGCTCCGTCAGAACGGACGCGTGCCGGTCGAGCTGGTCACCAAATACAACGAGTACCCGTGCGATACGCTTACTCCCATTCTATCGTGGCGGGTGGTTTGCTCGAGACGTCGTAGACAACGCGACCGACTTCGGGCACTTCATTCGTAATGCGAGCGCTGATCTCAAGAATATCTCTGCTTTCGAAGGGATAGACGTCGGCGGTCATTCCGTCGACGCTTACCACCGCGCGCAGGGCGACTACCCCACCGTAGGCTCTATCGTCTCCTGCAACCCCGACCGAGCTGATCGGAAGCAGAACGCAGAAGGCCTGCCAGATCCGGTCGTAGAGGTTTCGCTTTCGAAGCTCATCAATATAGATCCTGTCTGCCGCCTGAAGAACGCGTACGCGTTCCGGGGTGACCGATCCCAGGATTCTCACAGCGAGTCCCGGGCCCGGAAAGGGATGTCTTCCGACAACGTGTTCCGGCAGACCGAGAACGCGACCGAGATCGCGCACTTCATCCTTGTACAGCCATGACAGCGGCTCTATCAGGAGCCCGTCGTCTCGTTTCTTCTGTACGAGCGGGCTGCGCACATTGTGGTGGCTTTTAATCACTTTCGCGTATTTTCCGACACCCTTCCCCGACTCGATCATGTCGGTGTACAGCGTACCCTGGGCGAGGAAACCTTCCCCAATCTTTCGCGCGGCGAGTTCTTCCTGTTGTATGGATATGAACAGATCGCCGATGATTCGCCGTTTTTCTTCCGGGTCAGGCTTTCCGTCGAGCGCCTGGTAGAAGCGGTCTTTTGCATCGATGATATGCACATGTTCTGCACCGAGTTGTGCAAGCGTCCTGCTTACCTCTTCGGTTTCCGCTGCCCGCATAAGCCCGGTGTCGACGTACATCAGGTGCACCTGTGATCCGTCGAGTGCCGAAAGAATCAGCGCTGCTACGACGGTGGAATCGACGCCGCCGGAAATGAGAACAAGGACTGAACGCTCTCCAGCTGTCTTGCGTATGGTCGCGCGGGCGGTGTCTACGTACTGCTCCATAGACCAGGACTGCTTTGCTTCGCAGATATCTACCGCAAAATTCCTGAGGATCTGTGTCCCGTATTCGCAGTGGCTCACCTCGGGGTGAAACTGTATGCCGACGATGGAGCTGTCGGCGTTCTGTACCGCTGCGGGCAGCCCGTGCTCGCTTTCCGCTATCAGGACAAAGTCTGCGGGAAGCTCGGCGAGACTGTCTCCATGGCTCATCCAGCTGACAAAACCGTCCGGAACATTGTTAAACAGGGGGTGATCCTGCTTCAGATGCAGTCGGGAGCGACCGTATTCACGACGTTCTGCCCGCGAGACGCGGCCACCTGCGGCATCGACGATCTGTTGCAGACCGTAACAGATGCCGAGCACCGGAACACCGAGTTCGAGTATCGACGGGTGGATTCGCGGGGAGTCGGGCTCATGCACGGAGGCAGGACTGCCGCTGAGAACGATACCTTTGATCTGTGACACAAGCGATTCGGGAACAGGCTCTGTACCGGCGAGGATCTCGGCGTACACGCCACACTCCCTGATACGGCGGCCAATGAGTTGTGCGGTCTGACTGCCGAAATCAAGAACTGCAATGGTATCCATTATGCCTTCCAGGGGGTTCGTCGGATAATAGTCTGGTCGCGGCTGCTGCCGACACTGACGATGTCGATCGGAGCCTCGACAAATGACTCTATGAACCTGATGTAGTCCTGAGCTCGCGCAGGGAGGTCCTCGTACCTCGATGCATTAGCCGTTGAGCGCTGCCAGCCCGGCAGTCGTTCGATCACCGGCACTGCCTGCTCATACTGCCTGAGGTTGGCAGGAACGGTGCGCCAGGTTTTACCTTCAATCGTATACCCGGTGCACACGGCGATTTCGTCGAAGCTGTCGTAGATGTCGAGTTTCGTGAGTACCAGCCCGTCGATGCTGTTGGTTCTGACCGCGTAGCGGAGTGCGACAAGGTCGAGGTAGCCGCAGCGCCGTGGCCGACCGGTTGTCGCGCCAAACTCGTGTCCTATGGTCTGAACCCGCTCACCGAGGTCTCCGTCGCGTTCGACGCTGAACTCGCTGGGGAAAGGACCGTTTCCGACGCGGGTCGAGTAAGCCTTGAATACGCCAATAACGCGATCTATGCGGCGTGGACCGATGCCACCGCCGAGTGACGCACCACCGGCAGACGACATGCCACAACTGACGTAGGGATAGGTTCCGAAGTCCAGGTCGAGCATGACACCCTGTGCTCCTTCGAGTAGAATGCGACGCCCCTGGTGCGAGTGCATGCGGTCGGAGAGATCGCTCGACATGCGTTTCAGGCGATCACGGTACGGCTGAAAATGTGCCTGTTCATCCGCCGAAAGCTTCGCAAAGGTTTCATCATCCACCAGATCGCAGACGCGTACGCCGTCGCGGGCGGCTTTGCGCACGTAGGCAACGCCGATACCGCGACCGGTTGTGCCTATGGGTAGACGGCGACTGGCGTCGAGGCGCTTATCCTCCTCCCGGTCACCGGGAAGCAGTACGTGCGCACGGTCACTGACGAGAACCCTTCCCTTCCACTGTATGCCCTGCGCCTCGAGGGTATCGAGTTCCTGAAAAAGGGACGGAACATCTATGACCATGCCTATGCCGAGGGTAACGACAGTGTTCGGATACAGAATACCGCTCGGTACGAGATGTAGTGTGAACTTCTCACCGTCCCTGATTATCGTGTGCCCGGCATTTGCTCCACCGGAGAAGCGAACAACGTCGTCGGCCTGTTCGGCCAGAAAATCGACGATCTTCCCTTTTCCTTCATCGCCCCACTGGGCTCCGATAACTGTAATTGTCATGATTGCTTCCTAACGAGAATAATTTGGCGGTTCCTGGGTAATTGACACATCGTGTACGTGTCCTTCCTTGAGGCCAGCCGAGCTAATCTTAATGAACTTGGTATCCGCCCGCAATGCATCGAGGTTCCTGCATCCGGTGTAACCCATACCTTTTTTAAGTCCGGTGACAAGCTGATGAAGAAAGGGCTTGAGTTCGCCTTTGTACGGCACTCGACCTTCCACGCCCTCGGGAACGGGCTCTTCGGTCGGGTCCGCCTGATAACGGTCTCCGCTTCCCTGCCTGATCGCTCCGATGCTCCCCATGCCGCGATACGACTTGAATATGCGGCCTTCGTATATTATTTCGCGTCCAGGACTCTCCTTGAGCCCTGCAAACAGATTTCCGATCATGACCGCGTGTGCGCCGGCCGCGAGCGCCTTGACCACATCACCCGAGTACTTGATTCCGCCATCGGCTATGACCGGAATGCCGTGTTTCGAAGCAACTTCCGCGGCAAGCCTGACTGCGCTGAATTGGGGGACACCGATACCCGCAACAACACGGGTAGTACAGATACTGCCGGGTCCGACACCTACCTTGATACCGTCGGCGCCCGCCCTGATCAGTGCTTCGGCCCCTTCGCCGGTCGCCACGTTTCCGGCGAGCACCGGAATATCGGGATAGTTCTCCCGCACGAACTTCACGGTCTCGATGACGCTTCGCGTGTGTCCGTGAGCAGTATCAATCGCCACAAAGTCGACCCGGTTCTCGGCAACCGCACTCATGCGCTTGTCTATCTCGGTTGGAGAGACTGCTGCCCCGACGAGCAGGCGACCTGAGGCGTCCATCGCAGCGTTTGGAAACTGCTGGTGTTTTTCTATGTCCTTTACGGTGATCAGTCCGATCAGGCGCCCGTCGGAATCGACCACCGGCAGTTTTTCTATCTTGTATTCGTTAAAACGCTTCTGTGCGTCTTCCAGACTCGGTATACCTTCGACACACACCGGTTTCGGAGTCATGACCATTTCCACGGTACTGTCAAAATCGTTACAGAAGCGTAAATCGCGACTGGTAATTATCCCGCACAGCTTCTCACCGTCCAGCACGGGAAGCCCACTGATGCGGTGCGAACCCATGAGTTCCCAGACTTCGCGTATGCGCTGATGCTTTGATACCGTCAGCGGGTTCTCTATAACCCAGTTCAGGTAACGCTTCACGGTTCCAACCTGGCGTCCCTGTTCCTCGGGGCTCATGTTCCGGTGAATTACCCCTGCGCCACCCTGCAGTGCAAGCGCGATGGCAAGATCCTGTTCTGTTACCGTGTCCATCGCAGCGCTTATGATCGGGACGTTCAGGTGTATGCCCCGGGCTATGGTCGTTCGGACATCTGCTTCACCCGGAAGAAAATCGGCGTATCCCGGTAAAAGCAGCACGTCGTCGTAGCTGAGGAACTCCGTCATCTGTTCTCCGGTTGCTGAATGATTCATGTGGGTCTCCTATGTGTTTTCGTGTCCGACCTGAGGCGCTAAGGATGCCATGCGGTCCCGCGCGGCCCCCGCGTTACTGAGTGCCTGTTCGACCGCCCGCCCGCGATACCGTTCCGGTCGCGAAAAGAGCTCTTCTGCCTCGTAGCCGAGGCGTTTCCGGCTTGTTTCGTCGATTGTGGTCCAGGTTCTATTGTCCGATTTCAGTGCGTGCATGAGCGTAATGCCTTCACTGCCCGCCTTCAGGGTCGCAACCCGTATCTGTTCGTGGGCATCCGAAACGCCCGCAAGCGCAAGCAGAATGTACGCAGGTTCGGCCATGCACATGTCTCCGGCGTCTGAAAGGTTTCGCTTCATGTGATCGATATCCGGTTCTATGCGGGAAAGAACCTTCGCGGTTCTGTGTACCGCGGCCGCAAAGCCTGCGAGATACTCGGTCACGAAGCGGCTGCTCGCCGAGTTTGTCAGATCCCGCTGGTGCTCGGAAATCTGATCCATGTAGAAGGTCATGACGCGTGGAGCGTAGGCTTTCCAGAGGCTTTTTACGTGCTCCCAGTTCCAGGGGTTGCGCTTATGCGGCATGGTTGAACTTCCAACCTGTGTATCGGTGAACGCCTCGCGGGCTTCGGATATCTCCGAGCGCTGCAGGTTGCGCATATCGTCGGCGAGGTTTGCGAGGATCCCGAATGCGATATTGATTTCAAGCAGCACCCTCAGACTGTGTTCCGGTTCTACAAGCTGTGTTGAGTGGTCACTCGCTTTGAGGCCCAGACGTGACAGTACGTCGCGTTCGAGACCTATGGGATCATCAGTGATCACCGATGTAGCATTGTATGCGCCGACGGCGCCGGCGACTTTCCCCCGGAGATCGGTGAGTAAGTCGTGTATCCGTACAACGGACTTGGAAAGGCGGGATGCGTATTCGGCGATCGCAAAGCCGAAGGTAACCGGAACGGCAAACTGTCCGTGCGTCCGTCCGACCTGAGCGGTTTCTGCGTGCGCTTCGGCAAGTTCACAGAGCAGATGGACAACCCGGGCGGTTTCAGGAATGAGCACAGTCTCCACAGCGTCCCGGAGACGAAGGCTTGCCGCGGTATCGAGAATGTCCACGCTTGTGGCCCCGAGATGTATGTACGGGGCGGCCTGCGGGGGCACGTGCTTCTTCAGCACATTCACGAGCGCACGAATGTTGTGCTGGGTCTTTTCTTCTTCGTCGGCAACTTCCGACGGGTCTATGGCGTCGGCAGCTTCCCGGACTGCGGTGAACACTGCAACGTCGCTGATGCCTTCCCGTTCAAGCAGAGCTACACAAAGTTCGGCTTCGACACGTGCGCAATACCGCACCGAGGCGTGTTCGCTGAGGACGTCGGCAAGCCGTTCGAAGACGTCCCTGTTCGAACGCCAGTACCGATGGTCAAGCGGTGAGAGGTTTCTGTAAATATCACGGGATTCCATAGCGAACAGTGCCACAAGCACGTCGTTCATGTAAAGCGTTCGGTGCATTCCCATTCCCATATATGGAGGTTTCGGGCCATACTGAGCAGGATGAAACAATCGCCGACGCTACGAGCTTTACTTCTTCTTCTACTTCTGCCGTCGCTGTTCATTTCTGCGTGCAGTGCCGAGTCACCGATCGCACATCGCGCTGAAATGGACGGACCGAGACGCGTAACCCCGCTCGCGAGCGAGGGCGTCAGGCTTTCGGGACAGCAGACCGATGAAACCGACACCGCACCACAGGAATCCGGACCGACGGTGCGCGTCGATCTTGTTCCCGGAGCGCTGGTAGCCGATGTACTTGAGACCAACCTGACCGGTAACAACTTCGAGGAACAGATCGTCGCCTTTCTTGATCCGTCGGGCGGGCACGGTCGGATTGAGGTAGCGGTTATCGAGAACGACATACTCGGCCGTGGCTATCAGCTTGTCTGGCAGGGGCGTACCAACGCCGCCAATCTCAGGGGGCTTCGCGTAAGCGCCGAGGACGTGACCGGTGACTTCGAGCCGGAAGTGATCATTACTGGTGTCGACCCTGATGGCCGGGAGACTCTGAATATCTTCGCGCGCAGTCCCGAGCGTACCGAGTTGCGCTACACGGAAATCGCGTCGGTCTCAAGTAGCGGAACAATAGAGTTCGAGCGCAGCAGTCGCGACGACAGCTACAATCTTCGTGAACAGATGGCGGAACCGTTTGTGATTGTCGCTCAGGCAGAAGATCCGGACAGCGAAAACATCCTCGATCTCATCGAAACCCGCTTCGCGTATTCGCACGCAGATGGAGCCTTCGTGCAGCAGGAAGAGCGATTCCTTTCCGGTGGTGTTGTCGAGCAGAATCAGCTTCAGGTGCTCTTTCGCAGCGGAGCAGATGAGTTTGCCACCTTCCTCTCCGGCCCCTGGTATCGAGAAACCGGTGAAGGTCTGAGTATCGTCACCTTCGACACCCGAGGCGATCGCGTCGTGTTCAACGGAGGAGACATGCAGGAGACCTTTGACTGGGAGCTTTCGCGGAAGACGATTTCAAGCGGCGTTCAGATCATGCTGCGCAACCGTAACATACGGAGCATGAATACCTTTGTGAGAATCAGGGTTCTCGCGCTCGACCAGATTATTGTCGATCTCCACGATCGAAGCCGTTGGGATGGCACATACCGACGGGTATCATCATCCTTACTGACAACTCTTACCCAGGCAAATGGTGGTCGTACACAACCGGCGACGCTGCAGCTCGATGGAACGTATTCGGATGACAGCGGCGTGGAAGTACATTTCGTAGGCGGTCGTTTCGAATTGAGCGAGGCCGGCACCCGGTATCAGGGAACTGCCGCGGTATACCGTCTGCAGAACGACGACCGCTATGTGCTTGAGCTCGTCAAGTTCGATGATTCTGCACGCCGAGTCGGACGCCGGGTGTACACGTTCACACACGAGATCGCGTCGCACTCCGACAGAATCATCCGTACGCTTGAGCTGCAGCCTGCACGGCTTACGGTCAACGGGGTTTCGAGTGCGCCCGGAAACAGGCTGCTGCTCGAGCAGATTGAGCTGACTGAAGAGCAGTCCTAAAAGAGCAGAAATCCCTCGAAACCCGAATCCCGCAGTCGAAGCAGGGTCTGCTCCGCGTCGCTCCGTCTTTGTGGGCTTTCAAAGCGGATGACAACGCGGAATGCTCCTGCATCGTTTACTTCAACCGAGGCATCCCATCCTGACTCCTGTATTCGGCTCGCGTGCCGGTCAGCGTTCTGTTCCGACGAAAAGCTTCCCAGCTGTATGCCCGATGCCGCTGAGCCGGACGTCGTCGCTGTGACCTGCGCGGCCGGGCTGTCTTCGACGGGAGTCTGCTCCGTAAGCGATGGAGCGAGGGCATCGAAGGACCATGACCTGGAGAACAGATGTGATGGGACCGCTGGTAACGATATCCAGTCGGCACCGGCAGCGAGAGCGCTTTCGAGGCTCTCGGGAAACCGTTCCTGTATTGCTTCAAGCAGGCCCGTCAGGCGATCATCTCCTGCTTCGCGTGCGAGGTGCGCGGTCAGGAACATTCCGGCCGGATCGTCCGGATCGAGACGAAGGATGCGGTTAAACGCATCTTCGGTCCGTCCGAGGTGAAACAGCGCACGAATGCCAAGTACCGACGCATCACGTCGGACCGCATTGTTTACCGCTGCGGTCTCAAGGACAACAGCACGCTCAAGCGCTGAGCGGTGTTCACCGATTTCGATAAGCAGGGCTGCACTGCGCAGCGCGAAGCTTTGCGCCTGTTCAACAGACTGACTTCCTCGAGCGGCCGCGTCAAAACGCTCGATCGCTTCGGAAAAATCCCGTCGCGCAAGAGCTCTGTATGCCTGTTGCTGCAGGTCTTCGGTATCCACGTCCTCGGCAAACGCGCATACAGGAATCAGTATCAGAAGCAGGACCGCGAGTACGCGGGTCAGACTAGTTCGGTCGCGATGGGACGGGTGTGCTTCCGTCAGTGCTCTGTGTGTCGGGGCTGCCGTCCGATTCTTCATTATGCGGTAACGCCTTCTTTTTCGAGCGACCGAACCGCGACGGCTTCTTCTCGCCGGGGCTGTTCGCGATCGATTTCTTCTTTTCTTCCTTATACTTCGTCGACAGTTCGCGGCGTTTCTTGAGTGCCTTCGAAAGTGCAAAGGGAAGCATGGTCAGGGCGCCGAGCAGATACGCTGAACCGAGCCCCAGAAAAACAGGCACATCTTCAAAGGTATGAAAACCGAACGAAATATCGGTTGAGTGACTGATATTCAGACCGGCAAAAATAATGACCATTGCCAGCCCGATGAGAAAGAGAAGAAATTTCCACGGCATAATACCTCCAGGTACGTGCTCAACGACGACTCTGCATGCCCTTCAGAAACTTGTACAGGTTATATCCGCCATATCCCAGCAGCCCGAGCCCACCGAGGGAGAGCAGACCTCCTCCTCCGATGCCGAGTGCGGCCAGGCCGGTAACAATTCCTGCTGCAGCCATGACGCCTCCGGCTACGCGGTCTTCGGGGGACGATTTTGCAATTGCTGCTCCGCCGAGCGCCAGCGCAATGCCGATTATGCCACCTATGGGCGACCCGGCTGCAACGCCGAGGATCAGGAGCGCACCGCCGCCGCCAATTCCGCCTAAGGCCCGGGTGGCATTCCGTGCAAGTGTATCAGTTGGGACTATTTCATTCATTACGGTACTTCTCTCCTGTTCGAAGTATAATGCCGGGCGGGCGCCGCGGCAATTGCCTCAATGTCTGAAGCTTCGTTGTCCGGTAAAACACATGGTCGCTTCGTGTTCGTTACACGCTTCAATCGACTCGAAATCACGAAGCGATCCTCCAGGCTGCAGTACGGCCTTTACCCCTTCGCGTAGTCCCACGTCGATACCGTCGCGAAAGGGGAAAAATGCATCGCTGACCATGCAGCTCCCGAGAAGGCCAGCGCGTTCTTCGGCGACCCGCTCGTCGACCGCAGAACGCTGTAATTCGGAGAGCTCCGCGTACACGGTGCCGTGCATTTCAACGGCAAGGCGCTCCGGTGCCTTGCGGTATGCCTTATCCCGTGCGATCTCCGCTACGCCGACTCTATCCTGCTCTCCGGTGCCTATGGCGACCGTTGCTTCATCTTTTACGTATAGAACCGAGTTGCTGGTAACGCCGGCTTCAACGAACCAGCCAAAAATCATGTCGCGCTGTTCGGCATCGGTCGGAGCCCGTTGTACGGTGAAGACCTCCCCTTTCCGTTCGGTAGACGCAGGAACGAGCTCTGCAGCGGTCAAACGCTTCGGCTGAAAACTCCACTGCAGCACGAGCCCCCCATCCATCAGCGACTTTATGTCGACGACCCGCAAAGGTTCGTATGCTTCCAGCCTGTCCATGGCCTTTACGCGCATGACTCTCAGGTTCTTCCGGGTAGCGAACACATCGAGGGCTTCGGGGGTGTAATCGGGGGCAACGACTACTTCGGTGTACGCGTCGGCTATGCGACGGGCTGTTTCCGCGTCGATTGTGCAGTTAATGCCGACTGCCCCGCCAAAAGCAGCAATGCGGTCAGCGTTGTACGCACGCGTGTAACTGTGGGCCGCATCGTTACCGAGCGCGACACCACAGGGATTATTGTGTTTGATGATGACGGTAGCCGGGCGGTCGCCAAAATAGCGAAGAATGCCGAGGGCGGCGTCGGCGTCGGTAATGTTGATTTTGCCGGGATGCTTGCCGCTTTGCAGCAGCTCCGCTTCCGAGGCGAGACCCATGCCCGGCTGAACGGTTTCCACGTCGCCGAGGCGGAGGTTTCCGTTCGCGAGGCGGTAGAGGGCCGCAGGCTGGTCGGGGTTCTCACCGTAGCGCAGCCCCATCTCGCTGCCTTCGATATCCCAGGTAACCTTTTCGTAGTGCAGGGTCTGGTCACCACCGTCAAGGTGCATGGTCAGGCTTATGCGGGGCGCAAAGGCATCCTTCGTGATCTCCCGGTACATGCTGCTGAGTTTAGCCATTGCTCAGGTACCCTTCAGCGAGGTCGGTTGCCGACTTCCCGGCGAACCAGTCCGAAATCGCCGCATCGTACGAAGCCGTTACGGAAAACGCGTGCTGTGCGAGGCCTGCCCGGTACGAGAGGCTCGTAACCCCGCGGTGTGAGGCGAGCTCGTCGGCAAGACCTTCGTATTGTTCGGGAGACGAGAGCACTGCCACACGCAGATAGTTCTTGGCCGCGGCCCTGAGCAGCGTCACACCACCAATGTCGATGTTCCCCCGCCCCTGTTCAACGTTTTCGGGAGCCTCGGCAACTGCCTGCGTGAAGGGGTAGAGGTTCACCACGACTGCGTCAATGAGCCCTGCTCCACTGCGCTCGCGATCCTGCTGATGGTGGGGATTATGCGCTTCACCGAGGATACCCAGGTACAGCTTGTAGTCCAGTGTCTTCACGAGACCGCCGTCTGTTTCCGGCGATCCGGTGTATGAGGCGACATCGAGGAGGCGGTCATATCCGGGAAGCAGTTCCTGCAGGGCACGGAAGGTTCCTCCTGTGGAAAGAATCTCGATGTCGGGGCAGTTCTGAACCAGCGCCGGTGCCAGCTTCTCGAGGCCGGTTTTGTCCGAGACGCTTATGAGAATCCGCTGTAATGCGACCAGATTGTCTACTCTGCCTATTGTATGGGTTACCATCAGTGTGCCCTTCCTTCCTGTTTCATGTGTATTTTTGCCGCTTCGAGGGTGTTTTTGAGTAACATGGTGATGGTCATAGGACCCACCCCTCCGGGAACCGGCGTGATCGCAGAGGCGATGCCTGATACCGCCTCGTAGTCGACGTCGCCGACCAGCCGGTATCCGCGTTTCTTTGAAGCGTCGTCGACGCGGTTGACCCCGACGTCGATCACGACCGTCCCGGGACTGACCATATCGCTGGTGATCGTATTGGGGCGTCCGATCGCCGCGACCAGGATATCCGCCTGGCGGGTGTGTACGCGAAGATCGGGAGTGCGGCTGTGACAGACCGTCACGGTAGCGTCTCCGCCATCGCCTTTCCGCAGAAGCAGGTTGGCGAGGCTCTTACCCACCAGGGTGCTGCGGCCTACGATGACCACGTGTTTACCGGACACACTGATTCCATTGTGGGAGAGCATCATGGCGACACCGTAGGGTGTGCAGGGAATGTACGTGGGTTCACCTTTGAGAAGCGCGCCGAGACTCTGCACGTGCAGGCCGTCGACGTCTTTATCCGGTGCAATTCGCGCAAGGATTTCTGACTCGTTCAGATGACCGGGAAGCGGAAGCTGAACGAGTATACCATCTATCTCGGGGGCCGCATTCAGGCTCTCGACCGCCCCGACCACATCCTCGCGCGAAGCGTCAGCGGGCAGACGTATTTCCCGGCTCGTCATTCCGGCTTCCTCGCAGGCCTTTTCCTTGCCCTTCACGTAGCTGAGACTTGCGGGATTGTCGCCAACCAGTATGACCCCGAGCCCGGGCTTTCGTCCGGAGAGTCCGGAAACCTCGCGTGCGATTTCAGCCCGAATAGCAGCTGCGGTGATTTTCCCATCGAGAATCTGTGCGCCCATGTGAATTGATACCATGTCGGTGCGTTTCCTTCAACGGACTAAGGCTGTCCGCAAGCCTGGTGTTTTCGCGGGGTGTTCTTGGCCAAGAAGCGGTCCAGGTGATACACTCACAACTATTATGCAGCACTACTTGCCGAACCGCAAAACGCGGCTTGCCAGTTTCATCTTCGTGTCGTTGCTCCTCGCTCTGGTGGCATCTCCGCTCTCTTCTCAGATCACTGACGAAGAAATTGTAGTGCCCCAGTACGACCTCGGAGACCAGTTTTTCACCATCAGTCTTGGCCCCATGTTTCCACTGTTCTTTCAGAACCCGAACGACGGGTTTTTTAACGCGAACACCGAAATGAACCTCAGAGCATCCGGTGGAACGGGATCGCTCGCGTGGCATGGCTTTCTGAACAACGAATGGAGTCTCGGCGGACGCGTTACGGGTTCGTTCATGAACAGCGTGAACGAACGCACTTTGTACGTCGTACCGATCACCTTCGAGGCAAACTACCTGATCAGTGCATTCCCCTTTGAGTTTCCGCTCAGTGTCGGAACGGGAATCAGTTTCACCGGGCTTTCAGGAAACACCTACGTTGGACCCGTTCTGTCTCTCGGCGGCGGCGCATACTGGCGCTACACCGAGGACTGGGCCTTCGGTATGAACACAAACTGGTTCTGGGTGCCTCAGTTCTACACGAACAGCGATCGCACACCGCCGCCATCCGACAGTCGCTTCGGGAACTTTCTTGAGCTGAGCTTCGGCGCACGGTACAGCTTCTAATGCGACGTTTCAGGAGATTAGCTATAATGATGAACACAGCAACGAAACGAAACACGCTCTACAGGCTGACGGCTGTCGCCGCGGCGCTTCTTGTCGCCCTTTCGGCCTGCACCCACGAGGTCGGCCTCTTCGCGAGTCTCGAGCAGGAAATACCGGTCGACGAGGACCGCGGCTTCCCGACCAATGGTTCTATACATGCCCTCGTTTTTCACGAAGATGGCAGCACAGGCCGGTATTTTGCCGGTGGTTCAAGCCTCTGGGTCAGGACGGCTGAGGATGCTTCGGAGGCGAACCTGCAAAATTGGAGCCGTATCTCTCCGCCGACCTCCGCTTCGCGCCAGACGCTTGATTCCATGGCGCTTGTGGACGGTGAGATCTACGCCGTGTACGACGGAAACGTGTACGCGCGGCCAGCGGATGGTGAAACAGCCGCTGGCGGCTGGACTCGCATCGACGGTGACGGTGACGCGCTGGTCGCGGCTGATGTACTCAGGGTTTTTGCGGTAGAGGTAGATGGTGTCGGCGAAACGTTCGTCGTTTCGGCCACACGGCCGGACGAAACGGTGGGTTCACGGCTGCTCAACTCGGACGGCACGGAAGTGGACGGCCTGGGCGCTGCTGACAATCGGGGCACCATATACGCTGTTGAAAACTTCGATGGCAACATCTACGTTCTGACTACGGCCCAGCTTTTCAGAGGCGGCGACACGAACCTCCTCACTGGCATGACGGCAGTCACGGTTCCAGGGAGTACGTCCAGCACCTTCCGTGACATGCAGGTTCGTGGAAACGACGACGAACTCTGGATCGCCGGTAAAGGCAGGCTGTACGTTGGCAGCGGTGACCTCACGGTCAGTACCAACTGGACCAGGACCGACGAAACGACACCGGAGGACTCGAGCACGGCGGTGCAGTTCACGAGCATTGGATTTCTGACGATCGGTAGCACCGAGTACGTTCTTGCCGGCACGATGTCGAACGGTCTATTCGAGGGAGAAGCCGATGAGTTCCAGAGCATCACACCAGAAGGTTCGGGGCGCGTCCTGATCGGCCGAAGCGGCAACTATCTTACGACACAGATTGCCGGGCGGGCTGTAGCTCGCATCGTCGTTGATCAGAATGGTTCCGCCCGTGGTCTCGCCGGACCGCTCGTTTTCCTCGGAGCCCCCGGACGTGGTCTCTGGCGGGGACAGCCGGAGAACGGGGACTTTATCTGGCGTCGGGAGTAGCCGTTCAGGCGTAGCCGAACAGACGTAACAGAATATCTGCGACTTCAGGGTCCTTGTACTGGGCCCTGATTTCTTCGGCTGTCAGACCGACAAGCTCATGGCTCAGGTAGTGTATCCAGTTGTCGTCCTCCGGTGACTCTATGACGTGCTTTCGACTGTAAAAGTCGGGCTTGATCGGCATAATGTCCTGCTTGAAGGTGCGAATCTTGTAGTCGTGAACTGCAATCTTTATGTCGTCGCGGGGGATACCTTTCTCCAGAATAATCTCGACGAGATGGTTGATGGTCCGCCCTGAATCAAAGATATCATCGACAAGAAGGACCTTGTCGCCGCTTCGGAGATACTCGGGCTGATACGTCCAGCCGTCGACCATGACCCGCTCCTGCGTGCGTATGTCGGTGTAGCTGCGGGCGACGACTGCGGCGTAAAACACGGGGCGATCATCATCCTTTTTAAGAACCTTGAAGTACTCACTTATGACGTTCCCCATGTACGCACCGCCCCTGAGGGATACGTAGATGACGTCCGGTATGAATCCGCTTTCCTGTATCTGATGTGCAAGCTTCAGGGCGTTGTCACGTATCCGGTCATAGGGGCTGTATTCTTTCGACATGCGTCTGTTCTCCGGGCTCGATCGCCGTTTGCTCGATTAGCCGTTTATGGTTGTCTGACGGGCTTGCCCGTTTCGTACGTAATCGACACGAATCGATGCGCCGCTTCCGGCCCCAAGGGCACGGTAGAAATCCATGGCATCTGAAGTGTCTTCACCGTTGACGGCTGTTATGACGTCGCCCCGCCGGAGCCCTGCATCTGCGGCCGGCGTGCGGCTTTCCACCGCTGCAATAACGACACCATCATCTCCCGAAGGTATGCTGAAACTTCGCCGTACGGCATCGGTAAGAGACTGTATGCGCAGTCCAGGCCAGAGATTACCCTGTGCGCTGAGGACAGCCTGATCATCGTCGCGTCTGCCTATGGTGACCGTAAAGGTCATGCGTTCGCCAAGCCGTATCACGTCAAACTCCGCTTCATCACCTGCGATCAGGTCTCCAACAAGAAGCGTGAGCTCCTGCGGTGTCCGCACGCGCGCGCCGTTAACGGATGTGACGTAATCACCTGGCAGCAGGCCGTGCTCCCAGGCAGGGCTGCCACGGAAGACATTATGTATCATGGCGCCGAGTGTGCGCGAAAGCCCGAGCTCTTCAAGCACTTCTGACGAGGTATCGGGAATACTGACGCCGAGCCAGCCGTACTCGACCTCCCCGGTTTCTATGAACTGGTCGATCGCGCGCCGGGCGTTATTGATGGGAATCGAGAATCCAAGTCCCATGCTTCCGCCAGTCTGGCTGGTGATCCAGGTATTGATGCCTACCACTTCGCCTGCAAGATTGACGAGTGGACCGCCGCTGTTTCCACGGTTTATGGCGGCGTCTGTCTGTATGAAGTCGCTGATATTTCCCTGCGGACCGCCCATGCGGCCGGTTGCGCTTACGATCCCGGCGGTAACGGTACTCTGGAATCCAAACGGGCTACCCATAGCGAGTACCCAGTCACCGACGTGCAGCTGACTGGAGTCACCGAGCGGTGCGACAAGGATGTCCGGCTCATCGGTCTCGAATGAAACGAGAGCCAGGTCACGACGCGGGTCGGTGCCGACGACCTGCCCGTGGAACTCACGAAGATCGTCAAGGGTGACCGATATTTCATCAGCATTCGAAACCACGTGGTCGTTCGTCAACACGTAATAGGTGTCACCGTCGCGGCGGACAATCACTCCGCTTCCAAGACCGGGATTCCTGAACTCCGGTGTCGGCGTCGACCCGTCATCCTCGGGCTCACCAAAGAAGAAGTCGAACCAGGGTGCTGCACCTCCGCCACCCTGCGGCGCTCCCTGTGTGATCTCGATGATCTCAATCTGCACGACGGTCGGCAGAATGCGTTCCACGGTCGCCCGGAAACTGTCCTGAAGGCCCTGTGCGTCGATTACAGGCGTCTGTCTGCGCTCACCTGAATCCTGCTGAGCCTGAACCGCCGAAGGCGGCTCAACGGCGGTTGAACAGCTGAACAGGACCATGGACAACACGAAGCCCACTATGACTCCGGAGAGTACCAGGTTGGTAAAGAGAATCTTGCGCGAGTAGAAAAATCGATTTTTGCTCATATTACGGGTCTCCATACAGAACATACGAAAAGAAGCGGATTATTATCCAGTCATGTACGGAATTTTCTCCGAACCGTCAGAATCTCCGGGCCGTCGACCGTGATCGCTACGGTGTGTTCATAGTGAACCGACACCGAACCGTCAGCTGTCACGACCGTCCAGTCATCATCGAGAACGGTTATGTCGTCGCCACCGAGATTAACCATGGGTTCTATGGCGATCACCATTCCGGGTTTTAATCGAGGATTCGGCCCTCTTCCGACAAAGTTACTTATATGCGGATCTTCGTGGAGCGCAAGACCAACACCGTGCCCACCGTAGGGGCGAACCAGCCCATAGTGCTGCGCGTGATTGTGATCGTAGATAGCCCGTGAGATATCCTTAAGCCGGTTGCCGGGCTGCGCGGCCGTGATACCGAGATACAGGCTCTGCTCGGCGGTTTTCATGAGTGCCTCAATTGCTGGAGAGACATTCCCGACCGCTACGGTATGGGCAGAATCACTGTAAAAACCATTGAGTTCGATTCCGCAGTCGATGCTCACGATATCTCCCGATTTCAGAGCATCCCGGCCCGGGATGCCGTGGATAACCGCTTCGTTCACCGAGAAACACAGACTTGCCGGAAATCCGTGATAGCCGAGGAAAGCGGGGCGTCCGCCGCCATCTTCTATCATCTTCTGTACTGCAGCGTCGATCTCAAGCGGAATGGCGCCTTCCACAATCAGCGTTTCAGCGGTATCGAGGACGTCCGCGAGAAGTCGGCAGGATTCTCTGATGCCCTCGATCTGCCTTGAGTTTTTAATTTTTATCATTACAGTTTCTGCGCCCCCCGGTCAGCTCTGCCGTGAAAGGAGTGATCGTTCCAGAAGACGGGCACGTGGATTATCGGGATCAAGATTCCGGGCTCTGAGAACGTGTTCAGCAGCATCCTGAGGTCTGTTCGACCGCAGAAGCACTTCGGCCAGCCGTACATGCATGCCCGCTCGTGTCGTCGAGGCTGCCGCACGAGCGTCAGCACTCTGTATCGCGTGTTCAATCACCGATGCTGCATGAGCGAGCTCGCCCCGGTGGGCGAGTACAAGGCCACGGTTATACTGGCTGTGCCAGGAAAGACCTGCTATCTCCATGAGATCCTCCGGCGAGGATCCTCGTCCGGTCAGGTACAGGGCGATCTGTACGCTATCGAGCCACGGCGCATCCGTATCAACGGCCATGTCTCGCAGGACCGAAAGACTCTGACGGTCAGCAGTCTCTACGGAGCGTCTGGCAAGCCAGTGTGCGTACACTTCGGTCTGCGGATGCTGTGACATCAAGGACCACACGCGCGCCTCCTGTTGCTCCGGTAGAATCCGCTCATCCAGCGTGACCGCGAGTATGCGCAGCGCAGCGATGCCGTCGTCCAGTCCGTTCTCGCCTGCCTCGGCAATTGCCTGAGTCAGCGTGCGCAGGGCGTCGCTGTTTCGCCCCGCATCCGCGAGAGCAACGGCCAGATCCGCAGTCAGATGCGGATCATCCCGGGAAAGCCCCTCCTGCAGGACATCTACGCGGTATGCCGGCTGCTCCTGTAGGTAGGCGTAGGCCCGACGAGAAAAGCTTCCGAGCCGTCCCGAGGATTCGGTTGTCATGACCCTCAGATACCGGTTCCCGGCCTGCTCCCTCGCACCTCGGAGGACATCCATGTCAGCCAGAAGCAACTGTATGTCCGGCGTCTGCTGCTCCTCTTCGGTCAGTCGCTCTTCATAGTCGGCGGCTCGGGTCACGTCGCGTTGCGAGGCGAAAAAACGGAATGCCAGACCCACCATATCAGAAGCCGGATCACCGGCGACGTAAGTGTCCACCATAGACTCAACGCGAAGCATTTCCCCCCGTTGGAGAAGCAGGAGTACGGCATTATGCAGGAATGCGGTTTCTTCGCTTGCGTTAAAGATCAGTTCGCCAAGCTCGGGGTCGGGATCTCTCGAAAACGCAAGAAGCCTGGATGCGAGGTTCTCCCCGCTTGTCTCAAGAACCGCTTCGTCCCCTGTTGAGCGCAACGCGGTTTCCGCAACGATGCTGTCGTATCGATCTGACTGAAGGCGTGATGCTGAGTCATACGCAAGGTCTGCAGCCCCATCGCGGAGCAGAACGAGCGCGCGCAGGGCGTGAAGGTCTTCCGAATCCGGATGCGCACCTACCGCGGTCTGAATGATCTCAGTCAGGATACGGACGGACGAAACATCCTCAAGGCGAAGCGCCCGGCTTCCGATTGCTCGCCAGCGCGATACCGTATGGGGGTTATCCGACATGTTCCGCAGAGCAGCCTCTGCCTGACCATGGGCGCCGGTACTGAGGTAACGGTCAATACGACCGATGTCCTCGGAAAAACGGGCTGCGTCGCGTGCGTACCGTACCCCGGTCCCGAGGAGAATAAACAGAAGAACAGCCGCGAGAAGCGACATTATAAGAATCAGAGCATAGGAAAGGCTTCTTTTCATGTACCCGTGCTCTCCTGACGATCCCGGCTTATGCCGTCGAGAACCCCGTTTACGAAGCGAAAGGAATCATTGCCTGCGAACTCACGGGCCATTTCAACCGCTTCATCTATCGTTACCGAAGCCGGAATATCCTTTGAGTACAGCAGGCTGTAGGCGGAGATGCGTAATATCGCGAGGTCTGTCTTGCCTATGCGGTCAAAACCCCAGCGGGACAGATGTGCCTTGATCTGGGCGTCCACCGTCTCAAGCTGCTCCAGAGTACCTGCGACCAGGAGCTGTGCAAAACTGATAACCGAGCGATTGTCCTGCTCGGTTTCTTCTTCCGGCGGTTCGTACCAGCCGAACTCAAGAAGATCTTCTTTTGTGGCTGACCCGACATCCCACGCGTAGAGTGCCTGGAAGGCGAGCACACGCGACCTGCGTCTTACACCCATGGGCCGGTTCCGCCATTGTCGAACACGATCATTCTACAGCCGCGATTCGTGCACGGTAATTTCTGCCTCGTCACGAAGAGCCTGAAGTGCATCGTTCCCGGCTCGCTGAAACTCTGTCTGAAGTCGTTCGTTCATGAGATAACTCACGATATTCTGTCTGACGGTCACGTCCTGTCCTGGAAAGAGTTGATCATCCAGCTCCAGGAATCGCGGCTGACGACTGTCGGTGACCTGCATTACGTGTACTCCGATATTGGACCTTACAACTCCGGATATCTCGTTTGTTGTCAGATCAAATGCCGTGTCAACGAAATCACTCCCGTAGATCTGTCGTATCTGTCGGTCATTCTGTGGCATATATCCGAAATCGGCTGCGTCGTACTGATCCGAGTCTGACGCATTCTGAAACAGACGAGTAAAAGCATCTGCGCTCCCATCGCTATCAGACCATACGCTCTCAAGCCGTGCTGCGGCTGCGTCTTTCTGAGCATCACTCATGTTTCGTGTGTCGATGTACAGATGCCGGAACCGAACAAGAGCAGGATTGATGAACTCCGAACGGTTTTCGTTGAAAACCTGTCGAATCTCACTCTGAGAAGGTTCCGGGATGTTCTCGAGGCGCTGCCTCTGGGTTTCCTGCACGTATCGCTGTTGAAGAAGCTGCTTCCTGAGCTCTGCAACATAGTCGTCGAACGAAAGCCCGATCTGCTGTTCGACGAGCATGCGAAACTGTTCTTCACTGACCGCCGGGCCAAGCCCGCGACGTTCCTGATCGATAAACTGTTGCAGCTGGCTATCGCTGACGTCAATTCCGGATCGAGCGGCTGCCTGAGCGATCAACTCATCGTTAATCATGGACTCGAGGACCTCGCGCCGTTCTTCAGCCGTTAGATCGCGACCCATCTGTGACTCAAACAGTGCCGCCTGACGGTTTAATGCCCTGTTACCAATGTTGACGGTTCGTTCGAGTCGAACAACCGCGACCGTGCGATCAAGAATCTGGGCTGACGCAGGAAATGCGAGAAGCACAAGTGCACAGAAAGCAAGAAAGACGGTGGTTTTCCGCTGTTGAAATATAGTTGCCATAGCTGCCTGAATGTACCACACGCAGGCATTAAAAATCTACCGGCAGATGTCGTCACAGAGCCAGGGGATCAGAAGCTTTCGAGATATCCGATTCGTTGCTTGAGTTTCTTGATGCCGGTCATTTTATCATCGAGCTCAAGAGCGCGCTCAAGATAGCGTATTGCACGATCGTAATCCTCTCGATCGGAGTAGATTTCTGCCGCTTTCTTCAGAAAGAACGCGGTATCCTTGCGCGAAAAATTGAAAGAAATGAGTTCTTCAAGACAGTCGAGCACGACTTCTGTGGTTTCCCGCTCGATCATGCGAAAACAGGTGATGTTTTTCAGCTTCTCAATGATTTCGTCGATAAAGTGGCGAAAATACGGACGTTCGGCCTCACAACGTACGAGTCGCTTGAGCAGCGCGTAGGCCTGCAGAAAGTTTCCCCTGCTCTCGTACTCTTCGGCGAGAAGGAATACACAGTCCATGTAGTCTTCCCGGTCGAGATGATTCTGAAGGTCAAAGGTTTTTTTTGCGCAAAGCGATGAGAACAGCTCCACAGCATCCTGTTCGCGGCTGTGCAACAGATCGAAAAAAATGAGTTTTGATTGGCTGTCCAGATCCCCAACTCGCGCTTTCAAGAATTCCCGGTAATCGAACCTGTACTTCTGTGCTGCGATATAGTGCGTGCGATCGTAGACTGCCCGACGTTCGGGATCAGCAAGCGTCTCGTATGCGCGTAAAAGCGTGCGCATTCTGGACGCGGCGGACTGTTCGTTCCCGCCAGCGAGGTCCGGATGCAGTTCTTTTGCGCGTTTTCGAAAAGCTTTCTTGAGATCATCCTGGGAGCACTCTGTCTGAACTCCGAGGATTTCGTAATACGTAGGTGCAGTGGCCATCGATTCATCACACTATCTTATCGAGGAACAGTATAGGAGAGCCTGTCACCGGTCGTCAACGCTTTCTCCGGCTCCAGACGCATAAGTGCACGGTCGTCGGGTAAAGGATCAGTCGACCTTAAGCCGTTTCCCTGTTTCCAGTGCGTCCCCTTCACTGGCGATGACGTCGGAGTACTTCAGGAACATGCCTTCCGACTCCATTTCGTGCATGAGTTTCGACAGAGACCGGAGCGTCGAGAGCCCGCTCTTGATGACGAACGCAAAAGATCGTTTTCCGGCAACAATTCCGGCTCCGGAAAGAAATCTCCGGAGCTCAGGAGGAATACTCCCCTTAAAGAATGCAGTGCCCTGAGATCCCACACAGATGTACTCGAACATGCTCAACTTGGTATTTACGTCGCGAGAGGCATCAACCACGGTCAGCTGATGCCCCTGCTGTTCGAGCCCCTGCGCAAGTTTCGACGACACAGCCAGCAGCTTGTCGCGGTTCCTGGTGGGATAAAAGACAACGGCAATTCGCATGAAGATCTACCTTATTCGGAATTATCGGAGGTGTCGGTACCAACTTCGGGAAGATCCAGTTCCTGCAGAATGCCGGGTTCGTCTTCCGTATCGTCCTGCAACCACCATTCAGTCGAGCTGCCTTCACCGCCGCGCAGTCGAGCAGCTGCCTGCTCTATGTCGCCCGAGTCCGGCGTTCGGCTGAACCACGCCAGCGCGAAGGCAGTGATAATGAACACTGCGCCGAGTATGCTCGTGGCCTTGGTGAGTATGTTCCCGGAGCGGTTGCCGATCTGCGATGAACCGCCCCCGCCGCCGAAAATGCCTCCCAT
Organism: Spirochaetaceae bacterium; assembly: GCA_007694005.1. GTDB lineage: Bacteria > Spirochaetota > Spirochaetia > DSM-27196 > SKKC01 > SKKC01. Next base: position 111,565 of record RECN01000086.1, on the reverse strand, counting down.
GCCTTCGCTTCCTTCGTCCTGAAGCATTACAAGGATTATCAGCAACGATGCCGAGAGGATGAAGATTACCAGTAGTATGATGCTAATTACGCCCATAGATTCCCTTTTGTTCAGGCATTAACGATGGCAGCAAAATCCTCTGCTTTCAGAGATGCGCCACCGACTAAGGCCCCGTCAATGTTTTCCTTTCCAAGCAAGCCCGATGCGTTATCCGGCTTGACCGAGCCACCGTACTGAATGACAAGGCTTTCGGCTGCGGCACTCGAATACATGTCTGCGATCACACCACGGATATGTGCGTGTATCGCATCTGCATCCTCCGGCGTAGCCGTTCTACCGGTGCCAATGGCCCATACCGGCTCGTAGGCTACGACGACTCTCGCAAGCAGGTCTTCGGAGACCCCTGCAAGACCGCTTTCAAGTTGAGTTCCCACGACACGCTCCGCGTTTCCGGCGTCACGCTCTTCGAGAGTTTCCCCAACACAAAGAATTACCTCGAATCCATGTGAAAGTGCAAGCACCACCTTGCTGTTAATCAGCGAATCGGACTCCCCGTAGTCGTGGCGACGTTCCGAATGCCCGAGAATGACCGATGAAACACCGATATCAGCGAGCATCAGCGGCGAAATCTCACCGGTGTGGGCACCTTTTTCGGCCGCCGCCATGTTCTGTGCACCGAGCTCTACGTGGCTCCCCTTGAGGACCTTCGAAACGGCGTGAAGGGCCGTAAACGGAGGCGCTACGAGGACGCGAGAGTCGGTCCCTGCCGTCCGTTCCACGATTGCAGCGGCGAGAGCCTCCGCCTCCGCAATCTTCATGTGCATTTTCCAGTTACCAGCAACAAATCGTTTTCTCATAGTTACTCCTGATTTCGCTCGAGTACTGCAATCCCCGGAAGTTTCTTACCTTCGAGAAACTCAAGGCTCGCTCCGCCACCGGTCGATACATGGTCGATTTTACCCGCGAGCGAAAACTTGTTCACCGCCGCTACAGAGTCGCCGCCGCCGACGACGGTCGTGCCTTTGCACTCTGCTACCATCTTCGCTGTCTCAAGCGTCCCGGCAGCAAAGGCGTCAAACTCGAAGACTCCCATGGGACCGTTCCATACCAGGCTTTTCGCACCTGCGATCGCGGACCGCATTGCGGCAATAGTTTTCGTTCCGATGTCCATCGCGATTTTTCCGTCGGGGACGTCAGGCGATCCAATCTCATTCGCTGCCGCAGTTTCGGAAAACTCATCGGCGACCATGTGATCGAGCGGAAGCAACAGTTCCACCTTGAGATCCTTTGCCTGCTGAATGAGCGAACGCGCGGTCTCGATGTAATCTTCCTCGACAAGACTGTTACCGATGCTGTGGCCCTGTGCCTTCAGAAAGGTGTAACTCATACCGCCGCCGATTATGAGGGTCGTACATTTGGGCATCAGCGTTTTCAGCACGTCGATTTTCGTCGACACTTTTGCACCACCAATGATCGCTACAAAGGGTTTTGCGGGATTGTCCAGAAGCGGTCCAAAAAACTGTACTTCCTTCTCTATCAGAAAGCCTGCGGCTCCAGGGAGAAGACGGGCAACGCCCTCGGTAGAAGCATGAGCGCGGTGGGCGCTGCCGAACGCGTCGTTGACGTAGGCATCGCCGAGCTTCGCGAGCGCCTTTGAGAATGACTCGTCGTTAGCCGTTTCTTCGGCGTGAAAACGGGTATTCTCAAGAAGGATCACACTCCCGGTTTCGGCATCGGCAACAAGTTTTTCGACCTCTTCACCAACACAATCGGACGCCATTATGACCGTTCTGCGAAGGAGCTTCTCCAGTTCTTTCGCTACCGGAGCCAGACTGTATTTGGGATCCGGGCTGCCCTTTGGGCGACCGAGATGGCTCATGAGAATAACTTTCGTCTCGGGTTGCTCGAGTATATACTTGATAGTCGGTAGGGCGGCACGTATGCGTGTGTCATCAGACACGGTTCCGTTTGAAATCGGAACGTTGAAATCCACACGGACGAGCACCTTCTTCCCGGACAGATCCAGGTCGCGGACTGTTCGAATTGCCATATGATCCTCCTGAGAGTCGAAGCGGATAGAAAATCGACCCGATACCAGGTCGACGCAGGCGCCACACGGAAATCGGGTCGAATACGGTTATCACGGAGACACGACGCGGCTGCATCGGCAACCGCGGTGTATCCGGTAGCGGCCTTATGGCCTGTTATACAAGCTTCTCGGCGAGGTCGACGACCCGATGTGAGTAACCCCACTCGTTATCGTACCAGCTGAAAACCTTCACCATGTTGCCCTGAAGCACCTGGGTCGAAAGCGCGTCGATGATCGATGAGTGTGAGTTATGCACGATATCGATTGAAACAATCGGATCCTCACAATACTGCATGATGCCCTTCATGGGACCGTCGGCCGCCTTCTTGAGCGCCGCGTTGACTTCCTCTACGGTGACATCTTTTTCCAGTTCGGCGACAAGATCGGTGATGGAACCCGTCGGCGTCGGTACACGAAGCGCGACACCGTCGAGCTTGCCGTTGAGTGCAGGGAGAACCTTTCCGACGGCACGAGCGGCTCCGGTCGTGGTCGGTATGATGCTCGCAGCGGCGGTACGTGCACGGCGAAGGTCCTTGTGCGGACCGTCGAGCGTATTCTGATCGTTCGTGTACGAGTGTACTGTCGTCATGAAACCTTTCTTGATGCCGAAATTCTCGTGCAGGACTTTCGCTAATGGTGCGAGACAGTTGGTCGTACACGATGCGTTGCTCACGTAGGTATCTTCAGGCTTCAGTTCGTCGTCGTTAACACCGAGGACGATCATGCGGTCAATCGTATCCTTTGCCGGCACCGTGAGAATGACCTTTTTTGCGGGAAACTTTGCGTTCTTGACGTGGTCACCATAGCCGCCTTTCGGGCTTTCTTTCGTGACAAAAATACCGGTCGACTCAATGACTACATCCGGCGAATCGCCCCAGGGAATCTCTGCAGGGTTCCGTTCGGAACAGACTTTGTATGATTTTCCGTTCACGATGATCGCACCGTCATCGAAAGAAACATCGCCTGCGAGCTGACCCTGGGTAGAGTCGTACTTGAGCAGATGCGCCAGTGTCTTCGTGTCGGTAATATCGTTGATCGCTACCACTTCAATACCCTTTTCAAGGGCAATCTTGAATACGTTACGTCCAATACGTCCAAATCCATTTATCGCTATCTTCATAAAAACTCCTTCTATGTGAAGATAATCACATGCCCCAATGATAGGGGAAATGGGAAAGAGGTGTCAATTTAGCGAACGGCATCCGGTAACGAATTATCGAATCTCTCGAATGCGCCAGTACAGCGGTGAAAACGCCGGGCGATCCTCTATTGTTCGAACCTGATCGTCGGCGTTCAGAAGAACCGTATCGCCTATTGCGAAAAGGTCAAAAAAACCTTCGCGTTGCAGCCGTCCGGTTGCGAGCAGGTCGTCGAGAGCCGTCACGGTGATCGTTCCGATCCGATCCGACGGATCGTACCGAAACCCCACATCCGCGACGGAGCTGGCCAGTCGGCTACTGCGAATGACAATGAGTTCGTCTTCCTCGCTCACACCGTCGGCTCGCCCGATGCTTACAAGCGCTTCTCTGCCCCGTCGCTCAAGAAGTCGTCCGCGTGTCGGGACCATAGCCTCTATGCGATCCGCGACGGCGGCGCCTGCGCGGGGTACTGCTCCGGATCCGGTTCTTGAGACCCTGATCTGCCTTACCCGCGTGCCGGTTGCACTATGCAGAACGTCTACCGAGAGATCCACGGTTCTGTCTTCTTCGCGAAAGGTCAGGATGATGAAGTACTCGGTACCCGATGCTCGAGCCTGCTCGAATGCCTGTTCAGGTGTCGATATCCGTACGGGAAGCTCTTCTATTTCGATAAGTTCACTTCCGAGTAGTCTGTGCCTGAGGTACTCGGCGACGAAACGTCCCGATGAAGGTCTGGAATCCGCTCCGTGATCGTGGGTATAGAACATCGAGAAGTTCAGCCGTTCGCGCTCAATAGAAAACTGGTCGACGTTCCACGTCGTGGCTATGCTTGGTCGCCGCAGGTACTCGTACAGTTCGATGGCTTCCCGAATCTCGTTATCATCAAATCCGAGCTGTTCGAGAACCTGAAGCTCGGCAAGAAGCTTTCCGTCGAAGCCAAGTTGTCGCTGAAGCTGTGCAAACTGGAATCGGCCATCCCGATCGAACGGGTTCAGCATCAGTCCGCGTCGGAACTCTGCGTGTGCCTGTATGAGCTGGTTCTGCTGTATCAGTGACGCTGCGCGCTGAAACCGGTATCGTGCGACTTCTTCGCGAACGGGATCCTCAAGATCGTAGCCCCGCGTAACCGTGCTTTCCAGTGCGTATCTCGCGATTTCATCGTCGGGTGCAATGCGAAGCGCCCTGTCGTAGGCATCGAGAGATTCATCGAAGCGGTCGAGACGTTCGTAGGCGAGCCCAAGCAGATAAAAGGCTCTCGATGAATCGGGTGTCAGGGAAATCAGTCGCTCACTCGCATCGACTGCCGCTTCATAGTTCTCGTCCGCGAGCTCCGTGCGTGTCAGCAGATCCCAGCCCCGCGCGAATCCAGGACTCAAGGCCACCGCAGTCTCGGCGTGGGAACGCGCCTGCCCGTAGCGGCCTGAACGAAGATAGTAACGAGACAGGAGTTCGTGAACAAAAGGATCACGGGGATGAAACTCTAACGCAAGTGCGAGGTAGCGCTCGGCGGCTGCGGTATCTCCGCGCTCGTCGTACAGGACTGCTAACGAAAGAATGGCAGGGCGGTTCTCGGGTGCAAGCGAGAGTATGGTCCTGTAGGTATCGATCGCCGTTGCTGTCCTGCCTTCGGCAACCGAGAGCTCGGCCAGTCCTGTTCTGGCAGGGAGATTATTCGGTTCGATGGCGAGAACGCGGTTGTACGCCTCAGCGGCTTCGTTGAGACGGCCGAGAAGGAGCAGAATGTCTCCTTCCAGTGCTGCGATCGTCGTATTTGCTCGTGCCCGACGACGTGCCTCGCGAACGGCTTCGAGTGCCTGCTCATACTCGGCCAGACGAAAGAACGATCGTGCGAGGCCATGAAACGCGTCGGTATAGTTGGGGTTCAGCTCGAGTGCTTCGCGGTAGCGTTGTACTGCGACGATGTACTCGCCTCGCTGTTCGGCCGCGGTGCCGGCTTCGAGACGTTCTCTTGCGTTCGCAACAAGGTCCGCAGAACCGGGTCCGACAGATACAAGGGCGAAGAACAGAAGCAGTACTGTTGATTGCAGCGCGGCGCGATTATTCGTCGGTGACGGAAGCATCATCATGTACAACAACCTTGACGGTCCGAATCTTGTGCCCATCCATTTCCTGGATTATGAACTCAACGTTTTCGTACGTGGCCTTCTCGAATTTCGCGGGGATTTTTCCGAAGAGCGAAAAGACGAGCCCACCGAGGGTCTCGAAATCTTCTTCCGGTATGGTCAGACCGAGGCGTTCGTTCAACTCCTCTATGTCGAGTCGAGCGTCGGCGAGGAAGGCTCCCTGCCCTATCTCGAACAGTGCTTCTTCTTCGTTGTCGAATTCGTCCTGAATGTCACCGACTATCTCTTCGATAATATCCTCGAGACATACGATACCGCTGACTCCTCCGTACTCGTCGACCGCAACTGCGATGTGTATCCGCCTTCGGCGCATTTCCCGCAGAAGGGAATCAAGTCGCTTGCTCTCAGGTACAAAGAATGCTTTTCGAACGATGGCCTCCACCTTGACCTCGGCCTTGGTGATAAGCAGGCTCAACAGGTCTTTCGCGTACAGAACACCAACGACATTATCGATGGAGTCCTTATACACCGGAAAACGGGAGTGCCCGCATGAAACGACTTTGTCGAAGACGGACGGACCGGTCATCCCGATCTCGAGAAAAACCACATCAATGCGCGGAACCATCACTTCCTTGACTGTCGTCTCGGACAGATCGACGATACCCCGTATCATCTGCTGTTTTTCGAGATTCAGCATTGCAGCTTCGGAGTTCGTTTTTGTCTTTCTGTCTTTTTTGCCTAATAACTGGTCGAGAAAACTCAAAACAACCTCTGTTTGTCGAGCCGGCGCAGGATCTCTTCCTGTACCTGAAGCATTGGCTCGGTCGTATCGTTCGTACTGTGATCCATGCCGGCAAGATGCAGCAGGCCGTGAATCAGAACACGGCGCAGCTCTTCCTCCTCTGAAACATCAAAGTGCCGGGCGTTCCGCTTAACTTCGGTATACTCAATGACTATATCACCGACGTAGTGGAAGTCTACACCGGAAACGGATACCAGGGACGTATCCTGAGCTTCGGGCCAGGAATCGGGGTCTTGTGCTTTGTCGTCCCATCGGAAGGTCAGCACGTCAGTCGTGCCGGTTTTACCACGGTATTCCCGGTTCAGCTCCACCATCTTTTCTTCTGAACAGAATGTAATCGAGAGCTCCCACCTCTGAGCATGAACCGCCGTATCCTCAAGCACAGAGCGGACGAAGCCGGCGATTACGTCTTCAGGACACGGAAGGTCTGCGTCTTCTTCGGCAACCACCTCAATCGCGTGAGTACCGTCTGCCTCAATCGTGTTCACGTTTCAGCCTCATATGCAGCGACGATCTTTCTGACAAGTGCGCTTCTCACGACATCACTTCCGCCGAAAGAACTGACATGAATATCGTCGATCCCCGACAGGATCTCAAGCGCGTGTGAGAGGCCCGAGGGGGTCCTCGATGGAAGATCAACCTGTGTGATGTCTCCGGTGATAACGGCTTTGCTGCCTTCTCCCATACGGGTGAGAAACATCTTCATCTGCTCCCGGGTCGTATTCTGAGCTTCATCGAGAATCACGTAGCAGTCACCAAGGCTTCTGCCGCGCATGTACGCGAGTGGTGCGACCTCGATCATTCGGCTCTCTTCCATGCGCTGAACGACTTCCCGCGGGACGACGGCATCCATTGCGTCGTATAAGGGCCTCAGGTACGGACTGATCTTCTGACTCAGGTCGCCGGGCAGGAATCCCAGATTTTCTCCGGCTTCAACAACAGGTCTGGTGAGCACGAGCTTTCTGCGTTTTCGGGTCAGAACCTCCGAAAGCGCGTGAGCTACTGCCAGAAAGGTCTTTCCCGTTCCTGCCGGTCCTATACAGAACGACAGGTCATGGTTCTCTATACCCCGTATGAACTCCGCCTGCGCTGCACCTTTCGGGTAGATGAGACCGAATCCACCGGGTATGGCAATGTGTTTGTGCTTTATGAGATCAACCTGCGTGCGTCGGTTTTCGCTCAGGCCCTTGTACAGGCTTCGTACAAGATCGGTGGACGGCGACTGACCATTCCGGGCTATCGCTTCCAGTTCGAAAAAAATGCTTGAGAAAAGTGCGCGTGTCGCTTCGTCATCAGAGTGAATTGAAACTTCGTTTCCACGCGAAAGCACCGGACAGCCAAGAAGATCTTCCAGCAGTCTCAGATTTGCGTCGTTTGCACCGCAGACTTCAGCTACCAGAGCATTGTCTTCAAACACAACGGCAACGGGTCTATTCAAGTCGGTTTCCTTGCACAGTAACAACCTACCGGAGCCTTAGGTTCTCGGTCAAGTCTATATCAAGCAATGTATTACCATATGATCTCTTCGTCAGTAATGGTCAGATCCCTCGATATTTCCGGTATGGGACGCCATTGCAGCAGCAGTTCGACCGTGCTTCGCCATTCGACAGTCGCGCCATCCGCACCGGTCACCTGTTGCGGACTGCCGCGATATCCAACCGTGAGATCCCAGTCTCCGAGGTCGTGTACTGCATCGATGCGCAACTGTCGGAGCTTGAACGCGGATTCTTCCCGGTCGGAACGGTTGAAAAAATTAAACGATCGGATCAGGTCTCCCAGAAACGATACGCGCTGCAGACCAAGCTCGTCGGCATAGGGACCGATATATCGGAACAGCTGATCGTTTCGGCTTTCCGAGGAAAATCGCACATCGAGAAACCTATGCACATTCAGTTCGAGATTTAACCGGAACGAAAGGGTCGAGTCGGTGTAACGCAGCAGATTGACCGCTGCGTTACTCTGCACCGACGGGGTGAGCGTGATGCGGTTCTTCCAGAATACAAAGGGGTCGAAGGACTCGTTGTACCGAAGCGAGGCCTGTACCGGACGGAAAACCTCGTTATCGTCTCCAACCCAGGTGAAGTTCAGGAGATCAAAGGTAAAACCTTCCGACCTCCTGCCGTCAAGCCTGCCGGTAAAACCGCCAAGCTGTAGATCCAGGCGCCCTGTTCTAAGGTGTGCTTCTTCGAGGTCGTAAGCCCATTGGTGCGCAAAACGGACCCGGGGAACGGGGGTAATCGACTGAGTTACGCTGAACGGGTCGAAGCTTCGCTCGCCGTCGTCGTCATCCGTGACGTAGGACAGCCGCGCAGTCGACTGCACGATGCCGGTGCGGAGGGTCAGCTCAGACCTTCCCCGTTCCTGACGGGGGGGTAAGTCGAGCCCGAGCTCGAGCGTCTGCCGCGCGTTGAGGACGTTCAGTGCGGAAGTCAGCTGCACAGAGTGTCTCTGTATCTGATCACGATCCCACTGTATGGTCTCGGTCTCGTACAGCGGGACATTGTTCTCCGTCAACTCACTGAAGCGCCGCTGCAGGAGACGGACATCGAGCGTATAGCTGAGTTCGCTACCTTCGAGCAGGGGCTGTTGATCAAGCGGAGCGGAACTGAGATTCAACCGGTTGTCGATGACGGTGGAATGTTCGCCGAATGCGCGCAATACAAGCTCGTCTTTCCTGTTTTCCTCGATGCGATCCGAGAATCCGAACACGCTTCTGTAACGGTCGGATACGCTCGTAGCCCCCCTCACCGCAAAAACCGACGAGAGATACGCGGCCCGCCAGCTGAGCGAGCCCTGGGTGCGCCGCAACTGCTCCCAGTACTCTATCTCGTAATCGACATCGTCCGGTTCCTGCCACTGGGATGATGCGTATTGTCCCGTTACCGTGATTGACGGACTCAAGCGATACGCGAGCTGACCCGAAAACGGGTCGGTGGGCCTTTGCACCTGCAGGTTGGCGCGAGGCGGCGGCAGCCGGAAGCCCGACGCTGAGAGCGTCTGCGGTGCGTCTGAGCCATCGCTCTGGTCCGCGGGCACCCCGTTAAAGGGGGGGCGAAGCGGCGCCGGTGGAGGTGCATCCTGTCTGCCGGGTTCTTCAACGCGCGATCCCGCCACCGGGTACTCCAGCAAGGTACCGGCAAGTGTCGCCGCTGCATTGGGAAATACCAGTCGATCGGGATAGAAAAAGGAACGATCCGGTGGATCGTAGGGTGCGTTCGCAGCGTCTCGAACCCAGGGCTCAAGCAGCGAAACCGGGACGACCCGCCTCCGCCAGTTGAGTTCGGTACTGAATGTCTGCAGCGAGGCCTGTGTGAGAAAGGGACGGAACCGGCGCACGTCCGGCGAATAGTTCCCCTGCAGGCGCCACTGAAGCGAGGACCGGACCGAAGGCACCGCAGTCTCATCATCCGAGAAGCCTATGATTGATCCCCAGTCGATGTACTCACTGCGTTGCAGGTAGTCGCGTTCAAAGACAGGATCGGAATAAAACGGCAGCTGCAGACTGAGTCGCAGGGGACCGGCCCGGAAACCTGTCTCCAGGTTCAGACCCAGGCGTACCGGAGCATCGAGTCCGGGAAACATCGAACGGGACCAGTATTGCTCGAACTCAGTGGTATCGGGGTTCCAGTATAATGAGCCGATTGAGCCGTCTGCGGCCTGATACCTGATTCTTGACACACCGATGCCGGCAAACGCCCGGGTGGCACTGAAGCTCCCGCTTTGCGGAAATTCCGCGTCGACGGCGAAGAAGGCAGCGCCCGTGCTGTACGCGTCTGCGTAGACACGCACCTGTCGATCGCCGTCTTCCACTTCCTCGCCTTCGCGTGCCGGGCGCAGGAAGAGCCCTTCGCGAACGCGCCCGCTGCCGCGATCATCCTCGGCAAGCTGTAGAACGGAGAAGGGCTGAGACCGGTCCTCACGCACACCGGAGAGGTAGATCGTCGTCTGCACAAACGCACCGGCACCGTCACGCGTGCCGATAGAAGGATGCAGGAACATGGGGCGACCGGGATGGAAAAAGACGGGAAACCAGAACATGGGTACCCGACCTACGTAGAGGACTGCGTTCCGCAGTCCCCAGTCCCCGGTATCGAGTATCCATATGCGATCGGCGGTTATGCGATAGTTCGGTGGATCTGCAACCGACGACGTGATTGTTCCGTCATCTATGATTATTACATCGTCTGCACTGCGACTGATCGTTCGGCCGCTGAAACGAAAGTCGAAGTCCTGACCTTCGATGGTTCGCGGACGGGTCGAGATGCCGTACAGAAAGGTCCCTGCCCACTCGTCGAGCTCGACGGTCAGCGTCTCGCCGGTAAAGCGCTCGATCTCACCTGATCGGTCGATCGTATACACGACCTCTCCGCCAGCCGAGACGATCGATTCTCGTCGGTTAATCGTAATGCTGTCGGCGGCGATGAGATGTATGTTCCCGGTCTCATCGTCCTCCAGACGAACCACCACGCCTCCGGTCAGCCGAACGATATCAGCGTCTGCCTGATCAGACCTCAACAGCTGCAACTCGGCGGCATCCTCGATTTCGATAAGCCGTACGGTCTCGCCGGAGACCTCCGGGGTAAAACGGTCGATACCGAGGTATTCGAGAATACGGCGCTCCAGATCACTGCGGGTACCATCGACTGATAATCCGAGCTGCTCCGCTTCAATACGGAGCTCATCGAAGCTTGCCTGTGCGAGCTCACGCGCTCTCAGCTGCCGGAGTCCCGATTCGGAGGATTGCGGACCGTCCTGCCCGGAGACGCTGAGAAGCGCACCGAGCAGAAACAGCAACGACAGAGCAGTGCTAACGACCGGTCCTGAATGCCGTCTGATCATGGCTTATATGACCATCCTGAGTGTATCCCGAAGGAATCTGCCTGTGTGTGATTCCTCAACACGTGCGATCTGCTCGGGTGTACCTGTTGCAATCACGTGGCCCCCCCGATCTCCGCCTTCCGGACCCAGGTCTACCACGTAATCAGCTGCTGCAATGACGTCAAGGTTATGCTCTATGAGTACAACCGTATTTCCTTCTTCAACAATCTGATGAAGAACCTGAAGGAGCTTGCGTATGTCGGTGAAATGCAGGCCCGTCGTCGGTTCATCGAGCACGTAGATGGTTTTCCCGGTTGAACGCTTCGACAGCTCGAGGGCGAGTTTAACCCGCTGTGCTTCGCCTCCACTGAGCGTGAGAGCACTCTGCCCGAGTTTTACGTACTCCAGTCCGACGGCACTCAGGGTCTCGAGCTTTCGTCGTACGTTCGGAACCGCCGAGAAAAAAGCCTCGGCTTCTTCGACTGTGAGTTCGAGAATATCGTGGATCGACTTGCCCTTATAATGAACCTCAAGCGTCTCCCGGTTAAAACGTTTGCCGTCACAGACATCGCACGTGACATATACGTCGCTGAGAAAGTGCATTTCTATCTTGATCGTCCCGGCACCCTGACAGTGCTCGCACCTTCCACCCTTGACATTGAAGCTGAAACGCCCCGGTTTATATCCCCTGCTGCGACTCTCCGGTAGCGCAGCAAATAGATCCCTGATCATTCCGTATAGTCCGACGTAGGTGGCAGGGTTGCTTCGAGGCGTCCGACCGATGGGTTGTTGATCGATCTGTATGACCTTATCGAGCGCTTCAAGGCCCTGTATCGTCCCGATTGGACCACCGGTTATCTGTGCCTTGTTCAGTGCACGAGCCAGCGCCGGATACAAGGTACCGGTCATCAGACTGGACTTCCCGCTCCCGGAGACTCCGGTAATAGCGATCATCGTACCGAGTGGTATGGAAACGTCTATGTTTTTAAGATTGTTCAGTGCGCAGCCCTCGATGCGCAGGAAGGAACCGTTCCCGTTCCGTCGTGTATCGGGAGGCTGCATCCTGTCCTTTCCTGAGAGGTATCGTCCTGTCGGGCTGTCCTCACTTGCAAGGATTTCCGCGAGCGTCCCTTGAGCGACAATCTGGCCTCCGTGGACACCGGCTCGTGGTCCCATATCGACGATGTGGTCGGCCGATCGGATTGTCTGTTCATCGTGCTCGACAATGACGAGCGTGTTGCCAAGGTCCCTGAGACGTTTCAGCGTGCCGATGAGTCGCTCATTATCCCGCTGATGCAGTCCTATCGTCGGTTCATCGAGTATGTAGAGAACTCCGACGAGACTGCTGCCGATCTGTGTCGCAAGGCGTATTCGCTGGCTTTCACCGCCTGAAAGGGTCGCTGCCTGCCTGTTCAGACTGAGGTACCCGAGGCCGACACTCAGCAGGAAACCCAATCGCTCGCGTATCTCACGAATGACCTCCCCTGCAATCGTGGACTCTGTAGGGGTGAGCCTCAGGCTATCAAAAAAATGGACGCACTCCGCGATGCTGAGCGTCGAAACCTCATGTATGCCTTTGTCACCGATTTTCACCGCAAGTGCTTCCGGGCGAAGGCGCTGTCCCTGGCATGCATGACACGGGGTCCGGCTCATGAACGTTTCAAGCCATTCGCGGACACCATCGGATGATGATTCGCGGTATCGACGTTCAAGATCCTGTATCATACCCGGAAACTGCATCGAATACTCGAATGTACTCGAACCGCTATCATTCTCAACCTTCACCTGGAGACTGTCGGCAGAACCACTGAACAGCATTTCCTGTATTTCGGGACTCAGTTCGGAGAACGGAGTATCCAGTGAGAAACCATAGTGTTCAGCCAGACTTTCGAAACGGCTACGATGCCAGCTCGAGTTCGGGTTGTAGGCAGCCAGACCACCGTCAAGAAAACTCAGGGATGTATCAGGGACGAGTTTTTCGCGATCGAAGGTCATACTCATACCAAGGCCATCGCATACGTGGCACGCGCCATGGGGATTGTTGAACGAGAACAGGCGCGGTTCGAGTTCGGGAAATACAATGTCGCTGTCTGTGTACGCGTAATTCTGATTATACACGTCTTCGTGGTCGCCGTCGTCGCGCTGGTAGAACACACGCACTGTACCGCCGGAAAGTTCAAGTGCCGTTTCGACCGACTGTGAAACGCGATTCTGCTGTCCGTTCCGGATCTTGATGCGATCGACGACGATATCAATTGAGTGCCGCCTGTTCTTCTCCAGGTCAATATCATCTTCGACACTCTTGAACTCGCCGTTGACCCGCACCCGGGTAAAGCCCGCCTGTCTGGCGTTATCGATCACCCGCTTGTGTGTGCCTTTTCTGCTCTGTACGACAGGGGACAGTATCTGCAGTTTTGTACCTTCGTCGGCCGCGAGAATGCGGTCGACGATTTCGTCTATCGACTGCTTCTCAATAACCGCGCCTGTGGTCGGATCGTGGGGAGTTCCGATCCTGGCGTACAACAGTCGCAGATAATCGTGTATCTCGGTAACGGTTCCGACCGTCGATCGCGGGTTGCGATTCGTGGTTTTCTGCTCGATGGAGATCGCCGGGCTCAGGCCTTCTATGTAGTCGATATCCGGTTTGTCGAGACGGCCGAGAAACTGCCGCGCGTACGCGGACAGACTTTCGACATAGCGTCTCTGGCCTTCGGCAAACAGGGTGTCGAAGGCGAGACTGGACTTTCCACTTCCGCTCATTCCGGTTATCACGATGAAATGATCCCGCGGGAGGTCGACGTTGATGTTCTTCAGGTTATGCTCGCGCGCGCCGCGTATACGGATACTGTTCATATACTCCCGGCGGGCGGCTGTCAGCGTATCGGAGGTCCCGGATTTACCGGTCTGTCTGCCGCGAGCTGCCTGGCTGCATACTCCGCGGCGTCGCCTGCAACGGCCTGCCGTGAAACAAATTGCCATAATTCACGCGCGCGCGTCGAGGCTCCCCCCCCACCACCGTAGAAATACATCGCATCGCCGAGATATGCGACCGCCCAGTACACGTTTCGTCGATCGAGAAACTCATTAACCTGCCGATTCTGTCGTATGTCGTCGGTAAATCGGTACAGGTCGATGAAGGTGTATCTGGGTTCTATTCTGCGGTAGTACTCGATCGCGAGGCTGTACGTGTCCAGCAGGTAGAATAGCAGGTGCTGAAGCGAATCATCCCTTCCTGAGCGAAGCAGATGCATGCCGAACTCGTAATGTGCAGCAGCAAAAGGTCCCGGAGTGAGGCGGTATAGCTCCAGCGCCCGCGCCAGACTCTGTCGGATAAACACCTGCTCGATGTTCGCGCGCCTTGACGCACTCGCTGAACCGGTGAACTCGTCGTTGTACTCAAACAGCGCGTACATGGTCTGCTCGTAGGCAAACATTCTGTCCATGTGGAGGTGCTGTCGTGCGAGTTCGTGATAGGTACGCACACGGTCATCCGGGATGGCAAATGGCCCACTGTTCAAGGCCCGGCCGAAATGCCTGACTGCCTGCTGGTCGTCGCCGAGATCGACAAATATCCGGGCCATGTGTCGGTGGGCCTCCGGAATATAGCCTGCGTCTTCTTCGATTATCGTGCGAAAGCGTCGGAGAGCCTCGGCGTGATTTCCGTTTCGAAGCTCACGTCGGGCAAGCTCTATGTCAAGACTCGTTGTCTGACTGAACCCTGCGGCAGGAATCAGAAGGAGAAGGTACAGGAAAATGAACGCCGGATGTCGAACCATACGACCATTATCGGCAAAAAGGACGGGTCAAACCAGTGGCGGGCACTTCAGACCTGAAGTGCCCGCGAGTCCTTCGTTACAGACTGATCAGGCCGAAGGCCATTACAAGCAATGCAACGCTTTCGATAATTCCAAGGGCGAGAAGGAAGTTAACGAAACCCTTTCCCGTATCCGCGAGCGCATCCGAGGCGACGGCACCTGCGCGGCCCTGAAAGAGCGCCGACATACCTATCGCTATACCACCGATCACACCAAAACCAAGCATGAGTGCCGGATCACCATTTGCCTCTGCCGCTGCAATGATCTGATTCATGAGCAGAAAGCCATAAATGGTCTGCGTAAGCGGCGCGCCTACAAACACGAGAAGCAGAAACGGTGCCGGCTTGTTCTGCTGATAGCAGCGTTTCCATGCACCCGCTGCGGCCATTCCTGCACTGCCTGTTCCAATTGCTGACCCAATTCCGGCGAAGGCCAGAGCCGATCCAACTGCTAATAATCCCCAATCCATATATATGTACTCCTTCTTGCTCTATGACTGCCGAACGTATTGAAAAGGTTTATACTCGCTTCCTGACCATTCCATTCCGAGATGACCTGAGAACTCGAGCATGTTTAGCCGTATTCCGTGAACCAGAACCGACATCCCTCCCATCGCAACATTCAGCGAATGTCCAATTAACAGAATTATAATCATTGCGACGGGATTACCCGTCCCAATTGCCAGTTCATTTGCTGCAATCGCTATTTCGACACTTGCAAGCCCTACGGCAAACAGACGTATGTAGCTGACCGTATCGGCAAAGGCATTAATACTGCTGAGTGCAGTCTGAATCAGATTTGGTACCGAGAGACCCTTCGCAATACCTTTGAAGAAGTTTCCTTCCTGATTCGAGAAGAGAATCACGGCGACGACGCCCACCCCTGCAGCAATCGGCGTCGCATCCAGAAGTGGATATACCTCTTCATTCACAACAAGATTCAGCACAAGGTTGTAGACTGCCAGTACCACGGATAGCCAGCCGAGTTCTCCAAGGGCCTTCAGTTTGTGGGAACCTCGCAACTCGTCTATCGTGTTCCACAGGTGCGCGACCGAGAGCTGCATCGCGGCCAGTGTAAAACAGATAAAAAGCAGATTCTCGGTGCTCACCGCTTCAAAGTTGTTCAGTGCCGGTATGACGAGCGCCCCCAGAAACGCTGTTTCGGAAAGTGGCTCGTAACCGAACCACACGCCCGTCACGGAACCCCAGAACACCGTCGCGAGGCTCAGGACATACAGTAAAAGTATCGGAGGCCCGACCGGTTTCCCCTTTTTCCTGAAACTCACCGTCAGTACGATCGCCGTAGTAAAAAGCAGCAACCCATACCCGGCATCACTGATGATCATTGCAAAGAATACGGTAAAGAACACGAGAAACGGAAAACTGATGTCGCGCTCGTGGTAGCCAGGCACCGTCTTGATCAGATCAAAGACTGGCGCAATCAGCCGGGAGACACCTTTTCTGCGGATATGAACCGGGACGGCATCGTCCGAATCGGGTTCCTGTATCAGGAGTCCCCAGCCATGTTCTGATGCCGCTTTTCGGACCGTCGAAACGGTGTCCTCAGGCACCCATCCGGTAATGTACCGTACTGAGCCGTCCTCCTGCATCGTAGCACGGACAAGAAGATATTCCTGTTCCGCCAGGAGTCGTTCCTGTTCGTCGACAAGCGTCCGGGAAAAAGAGGAAAGCATTCGCACCTCTTCCCGTATAGCGCTCATTTCATGTTCGGTCTGCTCTATTGACCGTGCGACTTCGTCGAGTGTTTTTTCGGGGCGCGGGTAGTAACCTGCGGGTGGCTGCTCGTCTCCGCGTTGCACGAGCAGGACGTGAACGAAGGTCTTCTCCTGGCGAACGACGAAGCGCGTACCTTCACCGCCAAAGCGCGCGTAGCGGTCGGGCGAAAGTCTGTAGAGATATACGCGGCAATCAGAGTCATCGAGCTCCCTGAGGAGCTCCGGGTTGGCGTTCTCCCACGGTTCGATCCGGTGTTTCTCTTCTTCGAGCTGATCTCGGGTATCCTGGAGAAACGCGAGACGTTCGTCGAGTTCTAACAGGCGCGAAGCGACAGCCGATGCATCCACGTTCCCGCCATCGCTCTGAAGATTTTGCGGAATGTCGTGGTAATCAAGCGGCTCATCGGCGAGAAGTCTGATCGCCCGCTGTATTCTGTCGAGTTTGTGACTGATGTCCGAGCTCAGGGACGGTTTACGGCTCTGTTCGGTATGCACGTGCAGGACGCCGATTCCGCCGAGCTCTTCGACGGTTCTGTCCAATCGCGATTCCAGGGTCAGAACATAGACCTTCTTCATTGGAACAATCATTCGCTCGCTCCCCGCGTGATCTTGTTCTTCGAAATCTTTCCGCGGACGACCTCAGCTGTCTGCTGGTCGCCGAGGTAGATTCGTATCGTGCGAATGTTGTTCCGCGTCTCGGGAATCTTGACTTTCTCGAAGAGATTGACTCGTTGAGAAGTAATACGAAGCTCCTCGGCGAGTATTTCGAGTTGTCGGTCCAGGACGCGAAGTTCGGCATCACAGGTAAGGATCTTCTTTAGTGCGTCTATGCCTCTGTCTACCCAGAGCGGATAGACGTACAGGTCGTAGTCGCTGACGTTAAACTCAAGCTCCACAAAAACAGGAATGTCGATTCCTGCTATATTTCCGGAGTCGGTAACAAAACGTTCCACGGTAAGAAGCGTATCAAGGCGGATATCGTCGGAAAAAACCGATATCCAGGCGTTAAGATCGTCTGCTATGGACGATCGACGACGATCGACCTCTCGCTTCTGTGCTTCAACCTGACGAATAACCATCTGCAACTGCTGCTTTTTGAGCTGCAGGGTCGGCAGATAACGCTCGAATCGTTTGAGTTGGTCTTTCTGGTTCTTCAGCTCATTTTTGGTGAGCTTTACCTGAGCCATATGCTACGCGGTCTCCTGCTCGTCTCGTGTGCTCTTCCTGGGCCAGAACTGGTCAAGGAGTTTGGACTGCAGCCCGGTTTCATCGGACTGGAAACACTCGGCGAGTATTTCCCAACCAAGATCCAGCGCTTCTTCCAGCGGAATATTTACGGTAAGGTCCATCATTTTCGCTTCGAAGAACGCTCCGTAGCGAAGAAGCTTCTGGTCCCACTCGCTCATGCGAAAACCCATCGACTTTTTCTCGACGCTTTCCTTGTAATTCGCGTAAAGCCGGATCATCCCGTCCATGAGACCTCGATGATCGGCACGGGTCGTATCGTTCACCATCTGCTTGAGTCGGCTCAAGGATCCGAACGGTTCGATGCGTCCGCCGCGCAGGTAGTACTGCCCTTCGGTGATATAACCGGTGTTGTCTGGTACCGGATGCGTCACGTCGTCACCGGGCATTGTCGTTACTCCGAGAGTCGTGATCGAACCGGCTCCCTCAAAGTCGACCGCTTTTTCGTAACGGGCCGCCAGCTGACTGTAAAGGTCTCCGGGATATCCACGGTTTGAAGGTACCTGCTCCATGGTTATCGCTATTTCTTTGAGACTGTCTGCAAAGTTCGTCATGTCGGTGAGAAGAACCAGAACGCGCTTTCCCTGAAGCGCAAACTTCTCTGCGACGGCGAGAGAAATGTCCGGTACCATCAGGCACTCGACGACAGGGTCACTCGCGGTGTGCACAAAGAAGATCGTGCGATCCATGGCTCCACCCTTTTCCAGGGTATCACGAAAGAACAGGAAATCGTCGTACTTCAGTCCCATACCACCGAGGATAATCAGATCGACCTCGGCCTGCATGGCAATTCGAGAAAGCAGCTCATTGTATGGCTCACCCGACACACTAAAGATAGGAAGTTTCTGACTTTCGACAAGCGTATTGAACAGGTCAATCATGGGAATACCCGTTCTGATCATGTTCCGGGGAATGATCCGCTTACTCGGATTAACCGAAGGTCCTCCAATCTCGATGAGGTTCTCTTCGAGCGTCGGGCCTTTGTCTCGCGGTCGGCCGCTCCCGTCAAAAATCCGTCCGAGCAGGTTATCCGAAAAACTCACCTGCATGGGCCTGCCGAGGAACTGTACTTCGTCGCCGGTAGAAATACCCCGACCACCAGAGTACACCTGAAGGCTGACCTTGTTGCCCCGAAGGCGGATAACTTCAGCAAGGCTTTTTCCGTGGCCGCTCGTTACGAGAGCCAGCTCACTGTATCTCACGTCTTCGGCAGTCACCGTAATAACGTTGCCCGCGATTTCTTCTATTCTTGAATAGATCTTCTTCATAGTTACAGGTGTCCTTTCCTAATCAGCCTACAGTACTGCCGACACGATTGCGAATATCTTCCGCCGTGGAATCATAGCCGGTTCGTTTCTCATCGATGAGTTTGACCAGTTCAGCTTCTCGAGACTTGAAGGCGTCGCTTTCCCACTCTGATGTGTTGTAATCCAGGTATATCTGTCGCAGTTGATTGAAGTAACTCCGGGCGTTGTCCTTATCGTGCAGATCAAACTCGGAGGCGAGCACATCGAAGAGAATCCGGAAAATATGGCGCTGTCGCTCTATCGTCACCGAGCCATCGACTGGATCGAAACTGTTTTGCTGCATATACGCGCTGTCGAGAAATTCGCTCTTCTGATACAGCACGAAGTCTTCAAGACTTGTTCCTTCTTCACCGACGACCTTCATCATCTGACTGACTTCGTTTCCCCGCAGGAGAATGTCCCGACAATACGCAACCAGCTCATCGTTAATCGCGCTCGGGTATTTACTCCAGCTTTCGAGCGGGTGTATCGCGGGGTATTTTCTCGCATCGGATCGTTCGCGGGAGAGTCCGTGGAAGGCACCGACAACCTTAAGCGTTGCCTGAGTGACCGGTTCTTCAAAGTTTCCACCGGCAGGACTTACCGTGCCACCTATGGTAACCGAACCGAACGAACCGTCTTTGAGGCGAACGACGCCGGCGCGCTCGTAGAAGGATGCAATGACGCTTTCGAGGTATGCCGGAAACGCTTCTTCACCGGGAATTTCCTCAAGGCGCCCTGACATTTCACGCATCGCCTGCGCCCACCGGCTCGTTGAATCGGCGAGAAGAAGTACGTTCAGACCCATCTGACGGTAGTACTCAGCGATCGTGACCGCCGTGTAGACCGATGCTTCGCGCGAGGCAACCGGCATGGAACTTGTATTACAGATGATAACCGTGCGCTCCATGAGTGTGCGACCGGTTCTCGGGTCGGTCAGCTCGGGGAACTCCTGCAGGGTCTCAACAACTTCTCCTGCGCGTTCCCCACAGGCAGCGACGATAACGATGTCAACTTCGGCGTGCCTGCTGGTAATCTGCTGCAGGACTGTCTTTCCTGCTCCGAAGGGGCCTGGTATGCAGTAAGTACCACCCCGGGCTACCGGAAAGAAGGTGTCGATCATGCGGACTTTCGTGACCATCGGCTCAGTCGGCTTGTAACGTTCTTCAAAGAGCGAGATGGCCCGTTTGACCGGCCACTCGAAAATCATGTTGAGATCCTGTGTCGTGCCTTTCTCGTCTTCGATCTGGCAGATCGTATCAGCGACCTTGTAACTGCCTTTTGGTGCAAGCTTTTTGATGGTCCATTCGCCCGATATATTGAACGGGACCATGATGCGGTGATCGAAAATCCCTTCGGGAACGGTTCCGATCGTATCCCCTGCGCTCACCGTCGCCCCGGCTTCAAGTTTCGGGGTAAACTCCCACGATCGTTCTTTGTCGATCGCGTCGAGGTAAAGGCCTCGTTTGAGGAAAAACCCAGCCTGTTCTGCAAGCTGCGGCAGGGGATTCTGGAGGCCGTCGTACACCTGCCCGAGCAGACCGGGGCCAAGCTCGACTGCCAGCATCTCACCGCTGAACTCGACGGTGTCTCCGACGCCAATGCCACCAGTCTGTTCAAAGACCTGCATTTCCGCCTGTTTACCACGAATGCGAATAACTTCGCTCTTCAGCTTCTGATCTCCAACATTGATGTATCCGACCTCGTTCAGGGAAACGTCACCCTCAACGTCGACGGTGACCATGTTCCCGTTTACTCCAAATACTGTGCCTGTTGTTTTGGTCATTGTACTGCTACTCCGGTTCCCCACACCTGTTCACGCCCGTTTCCGGTGCACTCTTTCCTGGGCAGGGCCTTACAGATTTTGTATTGCACCCATTTGATCGAGAACCGAATCATATCGTTTCTCGAATACGCTGCGTCCGTTTTCTACGGTCTGCAGTGCGCGCCGGGTCACAAGCTGAAGCTTGAGGTAATACACCACAAGCCTGTCGATATCGAAAAAATGTCCTACCTCAAGTTCATCCAGGAATCTATACCGCGCCCGGTCGAGGACGTGTTCTGCATCCAGAGGGTTCGCCGCAGCGTGTGCTTCACGGGCAATCTCATGAACATAACTGTCTTCGATATGATCGGACGATCGAAGGTATGCGTTCTGCCGATTCGGATCTTCAGTCCGGACCCGGATCAGCGCATTTCTAAGATTAGTCTCGAATCGGTGCCAGTGCAGAGCCGCGCCGGACCCGGCTACTGCATCCGCATTCCCGTCTGACTCGTCACTATCACCCGCGGGGGTATGTGCGCTTTCGGTGCCGTTACGAAGCGGTTCGAGTTCCTCGACTACCTCAGCAGGCTCGAGCGATGCGCTTCGAAGCGTCTGGTAGTCGGTCGGAGTCAGTTGTTCGCGAGTAAACTCAAGAAATCCTTCGATTGTCCACGGGGGCTCCGAATCAAGCGAGACCCCCGGCAATGCAGCTACGGCGTAGTAATACTGTGCCAAGGCTCGTTACTCCGTAAGGTCTGCATTCTGGATGATAGTCTGAAGTCTCGGTGTAAGGTGGGCGCTGAGCGCTTCAGCCACCCCTTCCGCCGTGAAGTCATAGTACACCGAGCCGTTCTCCTCTGATACGCGGAATCCGTTTTTAACCGAAGCCGAACCGGATATCTGCACACCGGTCTTGAGGCGTTCGGTGAGCTCTTTACGCATTGCAGACTCGATCGCTGCCACCGACTTTTCGGAGACAAGTATATCAAGTGTTGTCTCGCCTTTTTCTGCGAAGCTTTTCACCGACGCGACGATCGCCTCGGATAGAACACTTTCGGTATACGCATGGTCGACATTATCCACGACCACGTGCTCGAAGATCTTCAGCAGGCGATTGCGCACACTGAGAATCAGATCGCGCGCAGCCTGCTTGAGAGCTGCTTCACCGCTGCGCTGGGACTTCCGCGCTTCGTCCTGAGCGTGTTTCCGGATTTCGTCGGCTTCCTGCTTCGCGGCGTGCACGATATCATCTGCACGTTTCTGCGCTGCATCGACGATTTCCTGCGCCCGGGCTTCAGCAGTTTCGACCCCTTCGGTTTTGATCGTTTCGATCAGTTCCTTCAATTGTGCGTCCATGGACACCTCTTGGCAAAAATATACGGTTCAACTGAAAACCAGCAGTGCTGACCCACTCTTACCGGCCTGGCGGTCGACCGTACGGTGAGAAAAAAACTGTTACATCAGAATGCAAGCAGTGTAACCGGACAGCTATTTCAGTTCAAGCGGAAAACGATTCTTTATTTCAGACGCGAAGGATGCGGTAGACCGAAAACACGATCACCGTAGCGTAACCAGCGTTTTACCCGATCCGCCGTCCTCAGGCCGTGCGTACTCATAATGCGAAACCTCGCTTCGTTTACCCAGCAGTTCCCGAACGCCCTTCTGCAGCACCCCCTCCCCGGTTCCGTGCAGAATCGTGAAGTAGGTTCGACCCGAAGCAAGGCAACTGTCTATCTGACGTTCGAGTCTGTCGAGAGCGTCCGCGAGACGTTCACCGCGTATATCGAGCTCGAAGACACCGGGAGAACTCGCGGTCTCAGTTCGGATTACAACCCGCGACTCCGAAAGAGCGGACTCGTCAACCGGGTGCAGCCGTTCCTCGGGGACAGTCATGCGGACCGTTTCGGTCGCTACGAGCCAGGTGTCTTTTTTACCTTTTCGCTCGATGGTCCCGGTAATCGACCCCGGTTCTACGCGAACACGTACTCCCGGCTTGAGCACAGGCCTCGCCGACAGATGGGCGTCTGTGCGCTGCTTTTCAGGCCTTCGCCTCGCTGTCGTAACCGGCAGGCTTTTGCGTTGTACATCGATCGCTTCCTGTGTCTCCCGGTTGAACTCCTTGATGCGCCGTGTTGTCTCACGGCTTATCTCGCCTTCTCGAACCTCACGCACGAGGTTTTCGAGAGTTCTGCGGGCCTCGGCGGCAAAGCGGTCGAGCTCTTTCAGGCGCCCTTCCTTGAGCTCGTTGCGTTCGCGCTCGAGTACTCGTGCCGTCTCCTCGAGGTCTGTCTCCCGCTTCTGAAGCCGCCTGACCTCGGCGGTGAGCTCTCTGCGTTCATTCTCAAGAACCTGCTGAGTCTGCTCGAGAGATCGGAGGAGTGCGGCAACATCGCCCGACCCATCGGCGACGTATGCCTGAGCCGCGTCAAGAACGGCTTCGGGTAGCCCGCTTTTTCGGGCAATTGAAAGCGCGTGGGAGCTTCCCGGTACGCCTACGAGAACCCGATAGGTCGGTGCGAGGCTCTGCTCGTCGAACTCCATGGAAGCGTTCTCAACTCGTTCGTGCGTGTATCCGTATCGTTTCAGGGCTCCGTGGTGGGTTGTGACCATACTGAAACAGGCGGTTGCGACCAGATGATCCAGGATGGCCATGCCCAGCGCTCCGCCTTCGTGGGGATCGGTACCCGAGCCCATTTCATCCAGAAGTACCAGGCTGTGCCCGGTGCTGTACTGAACGACATCGGCAATCGCCTTCATGTGTCCGCTGAACGTTGAGAGGTTCTGTTCGATACTCTGTTCGTCACCGATATCCGCAAAAACAGCATCGAATACGGGAAGTTCGCTGCCAGGCGCAACCGGGAGTTCCATACCGAACTGATGCATGAGCGACAGTAAACCGAGCGTCTTCAGAGCGACCGTTTTTCCACCGGTATTCGGACCGGTCAGGATAATACAGCGCGTAGGTTCTTCGAACTGAATATCTACAGGGACGCAGGTTTTTCGAGGCAGAAGCGGGTGCCTTGCCTGTATCAGGCGCACCGTTGAGCCGATTGTTACGTCTATGCACTCGTAATCAACCGAATACTTCGCTCGAGCGCGAACCTGATCTGCCTCCGAAAGCGATCGTGTGCAGTCCAGGAACTCCTGCCGCACTGCCCGCAACCCTGCGGTGAGATCGCGGTACACTGCCTGCACGACGGCTCGGTACCGCGCATGTGTCTCGGCAAGCTCGTTGTTCGTTTCGACGAGATCGAAGGGCTCGACGAAAACCGTCTGCCCGCTCGCGCTCACGTCATGAACGATT
Source organism: Spirochaetaceae bacterium (assembly GCA_007694005.1). GTDB lineage: Bacteria > Spirochaetota > Spirochaetia > DSM-27196 > SKKC01 > SKKC01. Next base: position 87,483 of record RECN01000086.1, on the reverse strand, counting down.
CCGGGTATGCGCCCCTTGAAATCCATCTTGATCGGCAGAACCGTTCGTCCTTCCTTACTGACAGGCTCGTCACTCGAAAAGAACTCCTGTGATCGCGACAGATATGCACGGGCACGACTGATGATCTCTCCCTGCAGCTGTCGAATACGTGTGCGAATCTGTTTGAGTTCCGGAACACGTTCTTCACGGACGTCCCCGCTATCGTCGAGGACATGCAGTATGCTTCGAGCCGTTTCGATCGGAACCAAGGTTGAAACGAAAAAGGCGGAAAGAACACCGTCTTCGTCGTGTTCCTGAAGCCATGCCTTCATCCGATCAACGGAGAGAATGTAATGAGCCGAGTCTACGAGTAAAGCACCGTCGAGCACGTTTCCTTCAACACGGAGCGTATCGAAAACACTTGTGACATCGGGAAAACGATAGGAAACGGGTTCCTCGTGTTCGAGTATCAAAGCCCGAAACGCTGCAACCTGACGCAAGCGCTTAGATATCTCCGCTGCGTCGGTCATGAACCCGGCGCGAGCGAGCCCGTCGAGTCCTTCCGGACTCAGACAACGGTCAAGGAGGCTCTGTCGTATCTGCTCAAACTCAAGCAGGCCTGGTGCGCGAGAGTTCATACACCCGCACCTCCGTTCCCGTCTCCGGAAAGGCTGCCCATGTAGCGGAATCCGTAGTGCCGTGAAATCGCCTCGTACTGATCTGTCTCACCGGTCGTCCACAGCTGGTCTTCCGGAGCATCAGAACCCGTAGACTGAGCGGGTTGTGCTGCCAGTGCAACGATCCGACGGGCAACTCCGTCCCTGCTGTCCACAATGGTGATCTCGGGTCCGAGCATCGCTTCCAGTTGCTCTTTGAGGAAAATAAAATGTGTACATCCCAGTACCAGTGTATCAATCGCCTGTGTCGACAGCCGTTCGACCGTACCCCTGAGAGCGGCCCTCTTCTCCTGATCCGACGCAAAAAGGCCTTCTGACTCGACGAAGTCAACGAGATCACTTCCGGCAAGCCGCTCTATGACACATTCGGTCGCGTGAACGTCGACAAGCTGATCGAGGTACGCGGCTCCAACGGTCCGGCTTGTTGCAAGGATGCCGATACGACCACTGCGGGTTACCGCAGCTGCGGGCTTGATCGCAGGGACGGTACCAACAAAGGGCACATCGAAACGTTCGCGCAAAGCCGGAAGGGCAAAGACGCTGGCCGTATTGCAGGCGATCACGATTACGCGGGGATTGTGACGCGAAATGAGGTGTTCGGTGATGCGCGAAACGGTATCAATCAGGAACTCGGGCGTTCGGTCTCCGTAGGGGAACGATGCATTGTCAGCGACGTAAATGAACTGCTCCCCGGAAAGGTATGTTCGCGCGGTAAGGACATACGGAAGCCCTCCCACTCCTGAATCGATAAATGCGATCGACATGCCTATCCGCCAAACAGCTTATTGAAATCGTCGCGCGCGTCTTTTTTACCGCTCAGCGGGTTTCGCGGAGTACGTTCTGCCTTTTCGGTTGGTCGGAAGTAATCACAGAAGTTCGCACGGTCCTTGTCGGCTACACGCTCGGGAATCGTTTCGTGACACTCCCAGTGAGCACTGGGTTCATAAAACGTACAGTTCAGACAGACGCGCACATCTGCACCGCACTCAGGACAGCGATCTCCACGGTGGAAGGTCTTCGGAAGTGTGGCTCCACACGAAAAACAACTAGTCATTACGCTCACCTTCGGTCTGAAAGGCTACGCCACTTGCGTCTAATTCGCAAGCGGCGTAGCATCATTTAAGGAACAATGAGATGAAACGACGCACATGGCATCCAGACGAATTGCAGCAGGAGCTGGATCAGAACGGAAGGATCGACCGGGTTTCATTCGATGAACGCACGCTCGTCGGAATCGACTTTTCCGGAAAGACGTTGTACGGCTGCAGCTTCTCCGGGACGGTTCTCAGAGAATGCACGTTTACGGAAACCGTATTGTCGCTGTGTTTTTTCGATTTTGCAGAACTCGATCGGATTACCTTCGAGCACAGCCGCATACGCTCGTCGACCATTTCCTGTGCTACGCTCAAGGGGTGCAGGTTCTTCGACGCAACCCTCATGCACGTCAGCTTTAACGGAAGCCTCATACGCGACTCCGTAATACAGTCGAGTGATCTGCTCGCGTGCCGTTTTGTGAACGCATCCCTGAGAGATGTGGTCATAGCCGATTGCAATGTCAAAGGAAGCGATTTCCGCGATTCGGAGCGCATGAACGTGCGGTACTCGCAGTGTAACCTCTCGGAAGCCTCCGGTATCCGGGGATCCCGTGTACGGAGTCTGTTTTGAAACTTTTTTCACATCTGTCGCTCGAAGGTTTCTCGAATACCTACGTGATAGCCACCGACTCGAGTAAGAGTTGTGTCGTTATCGATCCGGGGAGTATGGACTCGGATCTGTTGAAAATCTTTCTCAAGAACGAAATCGATCCAGAACTGGTACTGATTACACGGGCCGAGACACACCACATGGCAGGACTCGACACGCTGCGAAAGATCTATCAGCCTGAAATTTACGGGATTGAATCCTTCGATCTGTCGTTCGGCCCGAAACAGACACCGGTAGAGAATGGTACGGCTGACGAGCTCGTCGAATACCGGGACATCTCGTTTAACGGTTTCTCGATATCGGCGATCAGTTTTCCGGGTGCGTGGATCGATGGATCCATGTACATCGTCGACGGCGTGCTGTTCCCCGGTGCGATGTTCTCCGCAGGAGGCCTGCGAGAGGTCGATGCGGGTTATCCACACGCTCTGCTGGTTGAGTCTCTCAAAAGCGTATTCTCGACGCTTCCGAGTCCTACCTGGGTCTTTCCTGCGTACGGGCCTCCGACAACCATACAGGTTGAACTCCGCTCCAATCCCGCTCTACGACGTCCTGTGGAGCACCATGCTCTTGAAGACAGCGTGTAAAGCGCTCAGGAAGCGGTGAGCAGAACAGTGTCGGCTCCGTCGTTTCCGGCAACAGAATCTGCAGTGCTGCCGCATGAAGCATAAGGCCTTCCGGGTCTCGACTTCGACTGTACAGGCTGTCGCCGAGTATGGGGCATCCAAGGTGCTTCATATGAACACGGAGTTGATGGGTCCGGCCGGTGTGCGGGAACAGTTCGACGAGCGAAAACCCGGCAAAGGTAGCGGCAATACGGTATTCCGTGACAGCTTCCTTGCCCTGCCGGTTATGATGTGTGAACCGTTTGCGGTTTTTCGGGTCGCGAATGATGTAACCGGAAACAGTTCCCCGCGCCTCGCGTGGTCGGCCCGTGACGATTGCAATATACCTCTTGCGGACGACCCGTCGTGCAAACTGGCGCTGCAGGAACTCATGTGTCTGCGGATCTTTCGCGATAATAATAAGCCCGGATGTGTCCTTGTCGAGCCGATGTACGATGCCCGGTCGAAAGCTACCTTCGAATGAATCTGACATATCCTGGTCCCGGTACAGGAGGCCGTGTACGAGCGTGCCCGACCAGTTGCCGGCAGCCGGATGAACGACCAGTCCTGCCGGTTTATCAACGACGAGCACTCGACTGTCTTCGTGGACGACCGAGAAATCCACCGGCTCGGGAATGAGATCCTGTTTTTCTGGCGGTCGGATCACGAAATCGACCTGTTCTCCGGTTCTCACCTTTCGGGACGGTTTTTGGGAGACTCCGTTTACCAGGAGTCGCTCCGCATCGCGGCTTATCCGGGTCCGACTGACGCCGGGAATGTGTTCGGTGAGAAACACATCAAGACGGAGCCCATCCGAATGTTCATCAATTGTGAAGTGAAATGTCTGATCGGTCATAGCTGATGTTTTCCTGAAAGCATGTCGGAGCGCAGAGTATACGCCTAATCGTCGTCAACTGCGGAGCGTTCCCGCAGTCCGAGCACATAGTCGGCTAATCCGACGATAACACTCGCGCTGAGAGATACCCCGAGTACAACGTTTCTGTCACGCTGATCTGAGGGTCTTGTTTCGGCCCAGCTGATTTCGTCTTCGTACGTGAGCAGACGGTATGTGCGAAAGAACAAGGTGGTAAAAAGCATTGTTAAAGGAAATGATCCCAGCGTGATAATCTGAAAACGCCTTGCATCCCGCGCAAACTGCGGAAACTCATCCGGATCGTAGGGGACCGGTTCGTTTGCCGGAGCTGGAAACGCTGAAAGGGCGAACATCACAACTCCGAGCAGTATGCTAATACATCGCCTCATATGCACCGCCTCCGCGGAAGAACATCACCTTCAGGAGCTTCGCTCACCGAAAATCCCTGTGCCAATTCTCACTTCGGTTGAACCTTCTTCGACAGCTATTTCAAAGTCGCCGCTCATCCCCATTGAAACGGTGTCCCACCGGTCAATAGTATACTCGCGACCTATCTTCTCGTACCAGGCGTGCAGGGACTTAAAGCACCTGCGTATTGCTTTCTCGTCGTCTACGAAGGGAGCAACGGTCATGACGCCACGTGGACGCAGGGTATCGACTCTGCACAACATGTCGACGAGTTCAAAGATCTGTTTCTCGTCTTCCGGGAGGCCGAACTTGGACGCTTCGCCTGACGTATTGATCTGCACCAGGACATCCAGCGGCGTGTGTGTCGAAAGTCGGGATACGAGAGCGTCGACGGTGCGAGGGTTGTCTATACTCTCAATAGAATCGACGAAAGCGCTGACCTGAGCAGCCTTGTTGCGCTGCAGATGGCCAATAAGCGAAACGTGAACATCCTTTCGAAGAACGCCGCTTTCAAGACAGTCATCGTCAACATTCAACCTCTCGGGCCAGCGCCGCACCAGTTCCTGGACCCGGTTCTCGCCAAACCACCGAATACCGGCTTCCAGGGCCTCGGTTATCTTCGCGTCTGGCTGCTGTTTACTGACTGCCATGAGGCGCACACTGTCGGCCGAACGGCCGGTCCGTTCACAGGCTTCTGCGATACGCTCCTGAAACGCTTCGTACCGTCGCCGGATCCCGCTTTCACTCATACACTATCCATCAAGCCTCGCGAGTCAGGTTGTACTCGAGGAGCTGTTCGAGCATTGCGCGCCCGTTTTCGGGCATATCGGGTATGTCGTTTCTGATGCTGCGACGAGTTTCATCCGCGTAGTTCTGAAGAACTTTTTCGACGTCGTCGACAACCCCGTAGGAATGCATGCACCCGGTCACGAAAGCAATATCTTCAGGGCCGGGGTCTGAGGCTCCGAACACCGTTGCAAGGCGGGCTCTGTCCCCGGCGCTTGCCCGTTCGAAGAGGTAGGTCCGGTATAAGGTCTTCTTGTCGGCCGCTATATCGCTTCCCACATTCTTTCCGATAGCGGCTGTCTGCCCGAAGAGTCCTATGTAATCGTCCTTGATCTGGAACACAACGCCGAGCCCCTCGCCTATACGTCCGAGGCTTTCGATATCTCGTTCCGGTGCGGCCGAAATTGTCGCTCCACACATAAGTGGGAGAGAGAATGTATACCGGCCGGTCTTATATCTATACAGATCGATAATTTCCGATTCTTCAACCTGTTCCGGATATACTCCGTGATACACGTCGCTCATCTGAGCGAGGCCTACCCTCGCGATCTCGGTCGAAATAAGACGCAGAAGCCTGCGTTCAAGAGCCACCGGCACATCATCGTGAGCGACGAGACCGGTCGCAAGAAATATTGCGACGTCACCCGCGCAGATCCCCATCGCTTCACCGAAATGACGCGGTTCGGCGAGCGAACGTTCGATACCGAGTTGTTCATACTGTGCGAACACGCTCGGAGCGCCGCGACGTAATGTGTCTCCATCCATAATGTCGTCGTGTATGAGCAGGAAGCTCTGTAGCAGCTCCATGACTACTGCCAGGCGCGTCGTCGGTCTATCGGAACCTTCGTAGCCGTAGAGTTCAGCCCCCATGTAGACGAGCGCTCCGCGGATCATCTTTCCACGGGATGAAAAGTCGTAAAGCCGTGTCGCCGCGTCCGTACCGAAGGGGTGAGACTCAAAAAGTTCACGCAACTCGACACGAAGATACTCGTCCAATGAGCGCGATATACGCTCTTTCTGTCTTAATAAATAGTCAATCATGTTCTATACGCCCCGTACGGCAAAACGTCTGTTTCTCACGAAAAGAGTGCGTTTGCGAGTATCGTCCAGTATATACGCGCTTTTGCCGGTTTTACCTTCTTCTGATATACGACAAAGGGATCGTTGATAATCCGTGTCGCGGTCCAGTTATACATGTCGGATGCAGTCTTCACAGGGATGAAGTACCGTCGCTCCATGAACCGGTATCCTGTTTCCGCCTGTTTCTGCCATCCGAGATACCGCTCAATCTGCATTTTCAGGAACCGCTGGAACTCATCCGGTTGAGCTCGTGTGGTTTCTTCGCTCAGATCGGTCAGGCTTGTCTCGGAAGCGGGAAGATACTGCCGGCCAAACGTGACGTCTTCGGCGATGTCACGAATGAAGTTAATGAACTGCATTGCCCTGCCCTGCATGCACGCAGCCGGAAGCGCTTCTTCCGGAAGCTGCAGTATTTTCGACATGAACAGGCCGATGACCTCGGCGGAACCGTAGACGTACTCAAGGGTCTCATCCACAGACGCATACACCTTTTTCGTGAGATCGAGTTCCATCGAATGCAAAAAGGCGGTCGTCCACGCCGGGTCAAAGTCACGGCGGGTCGCAAGCTCAATGTATGCATCGATAATTGGATCATCGGACGGACTCCCGGTCATGAGCGCATGCTCATACTTTCGACGGAAACCGTAAAAACCGTTCGAGTCCTGCGGTATGGTATCGACGAAGTCATCTGCGACCCGCACGAATGCATACAGCGCATACACGTCGCGTTTGACCGCTGGCGGGAAAAAGACACTCGAGTTGAAATAGGTTTTGCTCCCCCGGCGAAAAACGCTCTTCTGAAGCCGGCGTACGTTCATGAACACTCCCTGGCAATCATATCTGACAACACCCGGGAACTTGTAAAGGTCACCGGCACACCGTCACTTGAGTAGGCGTGCTGTCCGCTATGGAAAAGATTGCATGCGTTATTACTGTGATGGATACGCCAGAACACTTTCAAGTACAGGTGTAAACCATCAATCGCGTCTCTGATTGACCTTATCAAATCACTGGTACCTCGGAAACGAAATTACCGGCGCGCGCCAGCACACACCAATATACCATCCCCTGCGTTTCCCGGAATACACAATGGAGCAATATCATCCAACTTTTATATCTTGCTGTAAAGAACACGAACCGGTCTCGTTTGTCTGTAAAGAATGTGATAATTCGAAGCAAAACGACAATATTATGCCATATTACCGTTTGAAAAACGGGTACTATCCGTTTTTATGGCCTTACTTACCGTCGTAACCTTCGTTTATTAATGGAAGATTTCTTCTTAACGCAATATTTCCTATATTTTAGCGAGTAAAACCGTAAATAACACTGCTATACAATTGACAGAAGGTGTCTCAACGAGTAACGTTACGGTCAATCAGAAGGAGATACAGTATGGCAGGTACAAAAAGAACCGGCGCCGAGGCGATTGTTGACATAATTCAACAGGAAGGGGTCGAATTCATTTTCGGATATCCTGGTGGAGCAGCTATTCCTATCTTTGACGCGCTTGTCGACTCACCGATAAAGTTTATTCTTGTTCGTCACGAACAGGGAGCTGCTCATATGGCGGACGGGTACGCCCGAGCCACCGGAAAGCCAGCCGTATGTCTGGTTACCAGCGGCCCCGGTGCTACCAACACGGTTACCGGTATTCTCACAGCGCAGATGGATTCAGTACCTATGGTCGTTATCTGCGGACAGCAGACGAGAAAAAATCTCGGACTGGATGCGTTTCAGGAAGCCGATATGTCGGGTATCAGTTACCCGATCGTAAAACACAGCTACCTCGTAAAGGATCCGAATGACCTCGCACGCGTCGTTCGAGAGGCATTCTACCTCGCCCAGACAGGGCGACCCGGTCCGGTGCTTGTTGATGTTCCAAAGGATGTCGCCGCCGCGCTCATAGAGCCCGACTTCAATGAACCACTGCAACTGCCAGGGTATACCCTCCCGGGTGGCGGAGATATGGCTGACATCGAGTACGCGGCCGAGTTACTTTCGGCGGCGAAGAAACCAATTCTTCTCGTTGGCCACGGAGCGGTCATAAGCGGAGCCGAGAAGGCTGTCACCCATCTGGCCGAGAAACTTCGTGCTCCGGTTACAAATACCCTGCTCGGAAAGGGCTGTTTTCCTGAAACACACGAACTCAGCCTGGGCTGGCTCGGCATGCACGGCACTGCGTACGCAAACTTTGCCGTACAGGAATGCGATCTGATCATGAGTATAGGTTCCCGTTGGGACGACCGTATCGTAGGACGGTATGACACGTTCTGCCCGAATGCACTCAAAATACACATCGACGTTGACCAGGCGGAGTTCAATAAAACGCTTCCTATGGAGTGCACCATTCACGGCGACGCGCGACAGGTTGTTGAGACTCTTGCATCGATCGTGAAACGCGGCGACACAACCGCATGGCTTGCGCAGATCGCGAAATGGAAAAAGCAGCACCCCATGAAGTTTCATAAAGGTGGAAAACTCAAAGCTCAGCATGTCATACAGGAGATATTCGAGCAGAGTGAGGGTAAAGCGATTGTTTCTACTGATGTTGGTCAGCATCAGATGTGGACTGCGCAATACTATCTGTGTGATCACCGCTTCCAGTGGCTGAGCTCCGGTGGCGCAGGGACCATGGGGTTCGGGCTTCCGGCTGCAATCGGTGCCCAGTTCGCCTGCCCCGATCGACAGGTGATCGCGATCGTCGGCGACGGCGGATTCCAGATGACGCTCTGTGAGCTTGCAACCGCAGTCACCAATAAACTCCCCATCAAGATCATCGTGATCAACAATCACTATCTCGGAATGGTGCGGCAGTGGCAGAACCTCTTTTATGAGAACCGGCTCAGCGGCGTCGACATGGAAGGTAACCCCGATTTCGTCAAACTCGCTGAAAGCTACGGTGTAAAAGCGTTTCGTGTTAAACGCAGCGCGGATGTCCGCCGCATGGTTCGACAGACCCTTGAGTACAACGATGGTCCCTGTCTGCTCGATGTGGAAGTAGAAAAAGAGGACAATGTGTTCCCGATGATTCCCGCCGGGGCGAGCCTCTCAGATATGATTCTCGAGCCGGAGCAGCCGAAGCGCCGGAAGACGTCAAAAACAGTAGGACAGAGGTAAGAGCAATGAGTAGTTTACCCAATAATGGATCGACTCGAAGCGTTAAATCCGCCCATGGTGCGAGTACATTCGAAGACAGACTTGAGCAGGGACGTCTGCTCGAACGCGCACAGCGGCGACAGCGTCCTGACGACACAGCCGCAATGGATCAGGTAAAGGGACATACGATCAGTCTGCTCGTAAGCAACAAGCCGGGGATGCTGATCCGAATCGCGCTCGTGTTTGCACGACGAGGGTTCAACATTGACAGCCTGGTCGTCAGTCCAAGCAGTGACGAACGCTTTTCGGTAATGAACATCGATGTCAGTGGAGACAAGACGACCCTCGATCAGATTATCAAACAGGTCAACAAACTTGTCGATGTCGTGCACGCAACCGACTACACAGACGAAGATCTGATTCAGCGCGAACTCGCACTTATCAAGGTAAAGTGCCAGCCAGAGGAAAGACCCGAAGTTCTTCAGCTTGCCCATGCCCTTGAATGCGTGACACTCGACCTCAGTGAGACGACGGTCACGTTCCAGATCACCGGTCCGACGGAAAGACTTGATAATGCACAGATGGTATTGAGTAGTTATGGCGTAGTTGAGATGATACGCACGGGCAAACTGATCATGGCCCGCGGAGAAAAGGTAACCTCATAAGGAGCTGACATGGGACGGAATTTGTTCGACAAAGTATGGGATCTTCACAAAGTACGAACGCTTGAAAGCGGACAGGATCAACTCTTTATTGGTCTACACCTTATTCATGAGGTAACAAGTCCACAGGCGTTTCAGATGCTCGAAGATCGGGGACTGACCGTCCGATTCCCGGAGAGAACTTTTGCTACGGTCGACCACATTGTACCGACAAAGGCCCAGGCACGACCTTTCGGAGATTCTCTTGCCGAGCAGATGATGCAGGCTCTCGAAGAAAACACGAAGAAATACAACATCGAATTCTTTGACCTTTCGAGCGGTAAACAGGGTATCGTACACATCATCGGGCCTGAACTTGGACTGACCCAACCCGGAATGACGATTGCGTGTGGTGACTCACATACCTCGACACACGGTGCATTCGGAGCCATAGGCTTCGGGATAGGCACCAGCCAGATCCGCGACGTTCTTGCGTCACAGTGCATGGCGATCAGCAGGCCGAAAGTCAGACGCATTCAGGTCGACGGAACCCTGGCGAACGGTGTGTATGCGAAGGACATAATCCTGAAAATCATCGCCGATCTCGGTGTGAAAGGCGGTCTCGGGTACGCCTACGAATACGCAGGGTCGGCGATACACGAGCTGTCCATGGAAGGGCGCATGACCATATGCAACATGAGCATAGAAGGCGGCGCCCGGGTCGGGTACATAAATCCCGATGAGACAACCTACGAGTACATGCGTGGGCGTCAGTACGCTCCGGATGGTGAAGACTTCGATCAGGCCGTCGCATTCTGGAACAGCATTGCGAGCGATGAGGATGCGCGCTACGACGACGTATATACGCTTGACGCGAACAGCCTGAGCCCCATGGTCACCTGGGGGATAAACCCGGGACAGGCCATCAGTGTTGAAGACTGCATGCCTACTGTTTCGGAAATGCCCCCGGAACAGCAGGAAGTCGCCAGGAAGGCGTACAAGCACATGGAGTTTGATGAGGGTCAGACCATTCGGGGAACGCAGATTGACGTTGCCTTCCTTGGAAGCTGCACGAATTCACGAATTTCCGATCTTCGCGAGGCGGCTTCAATCGTCAAAGGCCGCACGGTCAAGCCGAGCGTAAAGGCATTCGTAGTCCCCGGCAGCATGCAGATCGCCCGACAGGCTCGCGAAGAAGGGCTCATGCAGATTTTCGAAGACGCGGGTTTTGAGTGGCGTGGCGCCGGATGCAGCATGTGTCTGGGAATGAACCCCGACAAACTTCAGGGACGGGAAATCTGTGCAAGCTCGAGTAACCGAAACTTCATCGGCCGTCAGGGTGCGCCAGGTGGGCGTACGCTGCTTATGAGTCCTGCTATGGTCGCAGCGGCCGCGATTGCCGGCGAAGTCATTGACGTCCGGGAAATGAAACAGAGAACCGGCGAGCCGCAACACGCATAGAAGCGCCACAAAGGGAGTACAACACCATGCCAAATCATGTTTTCAAAGTAGAAGGTAGAGCGATTCCCATTCGCGGAAACGATATTGACACCGATCAGATCATTCCTGCCCGTTTCATGAAGTGTGTAACCTTCGATGGCCTCGGAGAATATGCCTTCTTCGACGTGCGATTCGACGATCAGGGAAGCGAGAAAGACCATCCTTTTAACGAAGAGAAGTACCAGGGTGCATCGATACTTCTGGTGAACTCAAATTTCGGCTGCGGTTCATCCCGAGAGCACGCACCTCAGGCGCTCGCAAAGTGGGGAATCAAAGCTGTAATCGGTGAGAGTTACGCCGAAATATTCGCCGGAAACTGTGTCGCGATGGGCATACCCGCTATCGAGTTATCTCACGAGGCTGTCGAAGAGATCATTCGCCTTGTCGAAGAGGACCCCTCGCGGGAACTCACCCTGCTCGTCCGCGAGCAGGTCGTCCAGGTCGGACGCCGTACCTTTGAGGGTTTTATTCCGCCAGCATATCGTAACAGTCTGACTCAGGGCACATGGGATTCTACGTCGGTCCTGCTCGACGCGCCCGAGGACATCGACAAGGTCGCAGCTCGCCTGCCCTACGTATCCGGATTCTAGAAAAGGGACAACAAGATGGCATCCAGCAAAGCATTGAATCGTAACAGTCGTGAGATGACCGAAGGGCTTGAACGCACGGCTAATAGAGCGATGTTACGGGCAGTCGGCTTCAAGGACGACGACTTTACCAAGCCCATTGTCGGCGTCGCAAGCGCATGGGGTGATGTCAGCCCCTGCAACATTCATCTGCGCGACCTTGCAGATATGTGCCGGCCACCGCTTGAGGAGTCAGGCGCCAAAGCGGTCGGTTTCAATACCTTCGTGGTAACCGACGGTGAGGCCATGGGGCACGAAGGCATGAAGGCGAGCCTTGTGAGCCGCGATACCATCGCAGACGTCATCGAGCTCGTCGCGCGCGGGCACCAGCTCGACGCCCTTCTCGGTATCGGGGGCTGTGACAAGACGATACCGGGCACGCTTATGGGCATCGCCCGCATGAACGTACCCGGACTGTTTGTCTATGGCGGCACGATCCGCAGTGGTAGAATTGCGGGTAAACGCATCGATATCGTGAGTGCGTTCGAGGCCGTCGGGGCGGTCAGTGCGGGAACCATGACAGAGGCCGAGCGGCATGCCGTTGAGTGTGCAGCGTGTCCCGGGCCGGGAGCCTGCGGAGGAATGTACACGGCAAACACGATGGCCTGTGCCGTCGAAGCGCTTGGAATGAGCGTCCCCGGTAACTCTTCCGTACCCGCTGACGATCCGAGACGACAGGAAGTGATGGAACGTAGCGCTCGCACGCTGTATCGCCTCATCGAAGAAAACGTATGTCCCCGCGATATCATGACTCGTAAGGCCTTCGAGAACGCCATACGAACGATCATGGCGCTCGGTGGCAGCACGAATGCCGTTCTCCACCTGCTTGCACTCGCTCATGAAGTCGACGTCGATCTCACCATCGATGACTTCAACCACTTCAGCGATACCACACCGATACTCTGTGACATGAAACCTGCGGGAACCTATGTCATGGAAGACCTGGACCAGGCAGGCGGCCTGCAGATGGTCATGAAAATGCTGCTGGATAAGGGTCTTCTACACGGTGACTGCAAAACTGTTACCGGTAAAACGCTTGCTGAGGACCTCGAGAACGTTGCGGTAAAGCTTGAAGGGCAGGACGTGGTACATCCCTTCGAGAAACCGGTAAAGAGTCAGGGACCGATCGTCATTCTGAAAGGAAATCTTGCACCTGACGGCGCGGTTCTGAAAACCTGCGGGTTGCAGGAAGTCGTGCACACCGGTCCTGCGCGGGTCTTCGAGAACGAGCAGCACGCCATGAAGGCGATCATTTCCGGGTCGATCAAGGCAGGTGATGTTGTCGTAATTCGCTACGAGGGCCCGAAAGGCGGTCCTGGAATGCGTGAAATGCTCGCACCTACGAGTGCTATCGCTGGCGCAGGGCTACTTCACGACGTGGCATTAATTACCGACGGACGTTTCAGCGGTGGTAGTCACGGCATGGTCGTCGGTCACGTTTCGCCTGAGGCACAGGATGGTGGTCCGATAGGTCTTTTGAACGAGGGAGACGTTATCTCCATCAACAGTCACACAAAAGAGCTCTCGGTACAGGTCTCTGATTCGGAACTCGCGCGTCGACGAAACGACTGGGCCCCGAAGGATCATGGCTACAAGCGTGGAGTTCTGGCGAAATTTGCGCGACTGGTGAGTTCAGCGAGTACGGGTGCTGTAACAAGCTGATTTCTGTTACCATCCCGGTATGAAGAATACGCATCCCGGCCGCCTGCGTGTGGCCGCTTCTCAGTACTACGTTCGCCCCATACAGGGATTTGACGAGTTCGTTGATCAGGTCAAGTCTGTTGTCGCAACCGCCGCCGGGTATGATTCGCGACTCTTTGTGCTTCCGGAGTATTTCTCGCTTCAGCTCGCAGCGCTGGATGATCCACATCGACCTGTGGCCGAACTCGTACGCGGTGTGGCGTATCACCTGCCCCGTTTTCTTGAGTTATTTACGGACCTGTCGCGGGAGCACGGAATGTACATTGTTGCCGGTACGATTCCCACGGTAGACCCGGAAGATGACCAGGTGAGGAACGACTGCTATGTGTTCTCTCCACAGGGAAAAATCGGCATACAGGGAAAGCTGCACATGACGCGGTTCGAGCGCGAGGACTGGGGCGTTTCCGAACGAAATGAGCTGAAGGTATTCGAGACCGACTTCGGCCGCATTGCCGTAGCGATCTGTTATGACGTCGAGTTTCCCGAACTCGTTCGCGCTCTCGCGGATTATGATGTTGACATCCTTTGTGTTCCCAGCAGCACCGATGATCGCCACGGATATCTGCGCGTTCGATACTGCGCACACGCTCGAGCCATTGAGAACCAGATGTATGTCATTCATTCGCCTACGGTTGGTGGATTGCCGTGGGTGCCCGACGTTTCGCTTAACTACGGAACTGCGGCGATACTCACACCCTGTGACTATCCATTCGCTCGCGACGGTATACTGACTGAAGGTGTACTGAACCAGGACATGATTGCGGTCGGTGAACTCGATCTGGAAACGATTGCACAAAGCCGTACCTTCGGCACGGTACTCCCCCTCGTGGATGCGAGGCATACACGCAAACTCGTACGTAATACTGAAGTGTGCTCGCTTCAGTAAGGATTCGACAGACATGGATGAAGACGACTCGCTTTTTATCGATATCTTCGACCGGGAATGTGGAATACGGGTCCGAACGACGCGACCGTCGGATCATGACGATATAGTTGAGGTTTCTCACCTGGTCTACCCTCCTTCGCTCGCGTGGACCTACCGTGAGCTTGAATCGCATCAACGCGTCTTTCCTGAAGGACAGATTGTCGCCATCGACGAAAACTCCAATACCCTCGTCGGAACTGCGATGAGTCTGACCGTTCTCTGGGAAGACTATGAAATTACAGACGACTATATTGATTTCACTGATAACGGAATGTTCACGAACCACGATGCAGGCGGGCGGACCCTGTACGGAGCCGAAGTGTTTGTTCACCCGGATGCCCGCGGACGAGGTATAGGTCGCAGGTTATACGATGCGAGACGCATTCTGTGTCGTCAGCCCGGGCTGCTGCGCATTCGTGCCGGGGCACGTCTGCCGGGCTATGAGAGCTGTTCGGACCGGTTGAGCATACACGACTATGTGCTCGAAGTGATTCGGGGTCGCATATTCGATCCGACACTTTCGTTCCAGCTCCGGAACGGTTTTCACGTTATACAGGTTGTCAGCGGATATCTTGCACCCGATGCACAGAGCGCGAACTATGCCGCGTTGATCGAATGGATCAACACCGATGTTGCAAAGGAATCGGAGCTCGAACGAGCCAGGCGCAGATATGCGGAGTTCGCCGCTCCGTAAACGTTCGTTGCAATCAAGGTCTCGTTCACGAGCGTATCTAAGGGTATGAACGCCCGTACCGCAACCCTGTGTGCCGTGTCAGGAATCGTTCTTCTGGCGCTTCCTGTTCTGTACAGCCTCGGTCCCGGCTCCGGCCGAACCACGATCCTCTCCCCGTGTACTCACACCGATACACAATACCTGGTGACGTCGATGAACCGTGTCTACGAGGACCTTGCCCTCGCCCGCTATGAGAACGCTGCTGTGCTCCTTGATGACATCATCCTCAGATACCCCTTCTATTCGGTTGCAGGTGTCCTGAGGGCCCGATTATCGCTTGCTGAAGGCGATTATGGCAGCGTCCGTACCATTATCGAGAATGTGCTTGAAACAGACTCCCGGAACGCAGAAGCGCTGCATCTGCTCGCTCTAGTCTACGAACAGGACGAGAACTACGCTGTGTCCTTAGCGATCCTCGATCTCGTTTCCAGGCGTAACGAAGACTTCGCTCGTATATATCTTGACCGTGGCCGCATATACAGTCGACTTGGGTTGTTCGAGGAAGCCTACGCCGACGTATCCCGCATCGAACACATGACGCGCAACGAGGCGCTGCTTCAGGTGTCACGACGACTTACCGCGCTGCTCGAGCACGGTGTTTTTATTGAGAGGCAGAACTAAGGGGAATGGGCACTGGCGGATTTGAACCGCCGACCTCTTGCATGTCAAGCAAGCACTCTAACCAACTGAGCTAAGCGCCCGATAGCGACCGAACAATACGTGAAAGTCGCGTTTCCGTCAAGACGTTATTCAGTCCTTGAGGCAGGCAAGTATGCGTTCGAGCACCTTTTTCCGGTCAAGTGGTTTGACAATGTAGTTCTTGGCGCCAAGAAGCAGAGCTTTCTTGACGAGATCCTGTTTGCCGAGGGCGCTGATCATGACGATCTTCGCGTTGGCATCGAACTCGATAATCTTTTCGAGCGCCGTAACGCCGTCCATTTTGGGCATTGTTATGTCCATGGTCACGAGATCGACATTTGGATACAGCTCTTTGTACTTATCGAGACCTTCCTGCCCGTCTCCCGCGGTCCCCGCAACCTCAAAGCCTTCAGACGTGAGAATCTGACTGATCTGCTTGGTTACAAACATCGAATCATCGACGACCAGTACACGGTACGAGGAACCGTCTTCCCGGGTACCTTCTGCCTTGCGTTCGTTGATCGTCGGAAAATCCTGCTTTGCCTTCATGCTCTTCTGCTCCCTATGCCCGTTCTCTGACCGCCACGTTTACTTCAACGCGTCCCTGCGGAATGTCCATCGGTACTATGAGTGCTTCCACGCCCGGATCACTGACCTCCATATTGTCTCCGGTGAATATCGCCGGTGGCGTGAGATCAAATGTGAATCCCAGGTCGTGCAACTTGGTTACCGCCTGCCCGGTAATCATGTTGGCGAGTTCGGTGATCGTCGCTCGACCCATATCGTTCAGGGTTTCAATAGGTTCCATATCCATGGATGACAGCATTCCGTTTGCTATCTTAATGGCAGTCTCTTTCGACATATCGAACAATACGCGTCCTTCAACGTCACCCGCGAGACCTACGATGGCTGCAACCCCCATAACCGGCATGGAGGTCGATTTCAGATACAGGTCACCCCGTTTGACTTCGACTCCGAGGACTTCCTGTATGACACTGTACGCTGACTCAACGAATGGATTTATGTATTCTACTCTCATCGATCTTTCTCACCTTTCTATTTGATCCTTATCTCAACTGATATACGCCTGATATCTCGGTCTGTACGGCCTCGAAGAGACTCGAGTCGTCGAGTCGTTCGTGTTCTCCAACTACTATAATGCCGCCGGACTTCAGCTTCTCGGCTGCGTGCTCGAGAAAAACGGCCTGTTCCGAGCGATCGAGGAATGAAAGCAGGTCTCTGGCGAGCACCATGTCCACCGCCGGTAAGGAGTTCGAATGAAGGACGTTATGATACTCAAAAACAATTCTATCCTTGATTTCCGAGGAAAACGAACTCCCGTTGGTGCCGGTTACGGTGTACTCTCGAAACTCTGGAGGCAGGACATTCGCCTGAAAAACGAGATTCGGAGCTGACGACACCTGCATGAGATTTTTATCGTGCGCCCATATCTTGATACGTGCATCGCCATACTCCGAAACGAGCACGGAAGCAAGGCTGTAGGATTCATAGCCACCGGCACACCCTGCATTCCAGACAAAAAACGTTGTCGGTTGTGAATCCGGTAGCAGCGAGCGAACTCTCCGGCTGTATTCCTGTGACCAGAACCGTCCGGTGTCGGGCGAATAGAACGGACTCAGAAAAGCCTGTGCGTCTTCTGCAGACTCGAACTGCACGTCCCTGTTCTCCGCTTTCCGGTCACGACTCCATTCCTCGTATCGTTGACGAACCCAGGTTTCGTTCACTGGGGTCACGTGGAAGCCGGCAAAGGTCGAAAGTGTGTCACGGATGAACTCAAAACTCAGTGCAGGATCGGCCCCTGTTGCCTCAGGAGCTGCCTGAACCGGCTGTGCATGCTCTTCTTCCACGGCCTGCTCAGTCGGCTGCATAACCCCCGTTCGTCTCGTGTCGTCGAAGACCGGCTGCTCATCGGCTTTCCGTTCTTCGCGTGCGAAAATGCGTTCGACGTCCAGAATAATGTACAGACGGTCGTTATACTCAACGACACCTTCGATGTACTTCAGATTAACATCGGCGAAAATCGGATGTGGAGGCTGTATACTGTTTCGAGATATTCCAACAACACGCGCAATGCTGTCCACGATGACGCCGAGCATGTTTTCTTCGAGGCGAATTATCAGACCGTCGTAAGCCTCGCCTTCCGCCTGTTCGTCGTGGCTCAGATTAAACAGTTTACGCAGATCGATTATGGAAATGATGTCGCCCCGAAGGTTGTACACGCCTCTGACGAAATCGGGTGTGTTCGGCACGTAGGTGAAGGTCCGAAACTTTGCAATCTCGGCGACCTTCATGATATCTATTCCGTAATCCTTTCCACCCAGAGAAAACGTGACCATCTTGAAATCGATGTGTTCTACGCGGTCCTGTTCATTGGACTGATCGGAGCGTCCGTTCCGTATCCTTCTCCCGGCAAGCGATTCTACCGAATTCCCAGGCTGTGTCTGCATTTCTACACCCCGCCACTTCTCTGACGTATTGTCGTTTCCCGTTTCCGGCGATGCTCCCGCTCCTGTTTGAGACCGAGTTCCAGTAACTGTGCAACGTCGATAATGAGACTGACTGTTCCGTCACCGGTAATATTGGCACCGGCGATTCCTGGAACATTTGTGTAATGATCTCGCAGTGGCTTGATCACGACATCTTCTTCGCCAATGAGCTCATCGACGATCAGTCCCATGCGTTTTTCACCACTGCCGACGACGACAACAAAGTAGTACTCCCGGTTTTCATCAGTCTGAACACGGAAGAGTCGATTAAGGCGCAGCAGGCTGACAACATCCTCACGCACGTTGAAAACTTCATGGTTATCAATGAACTTGATGTCGCTCGGACGAATACGGTGACTGTCTACAACACTCGTTATCGGAATCGCGTACATCTCTTTTCCTACGCGTACGAGCAGTCCCTGTATTATTGCGAGAGTCAGCGGAATCTTAATCGTAAAACGCGAGCCGAGTCCCCGTTCGCTCCATACTGCAACGGCACCGTTGAGCTTCTGTATCTGCTTGCGGACAACGTCCAGGCCCACCCCGCGCCCGGAAATATCCGTTACGGCTTTTGCAGTCGAAAAACCCGGCTCGAAAATGAGATTGAATGCCTCGACATCTGTCAGCTGCTTCGAAGGATGGATAACGCCACGCTCAATTGCGCGTTGCTTGACCTTTTCGACGTCAATGCCCTTACCATCGTCAGAAATCTCGATAAGGATCATATTGCCTTCGTTGCTCGCCTTCAGTGTCAGAGTCCCTGTTTCCGGTTTTCCGCTTTCAAGACGATCTGCAGGCGGTTCTATGCCGTGATCGAGCGAGTTGCGGACACAGTGAATCAGCGGGTCAAGAAGGTCTTCAATGACACTTTTATCGAGTTCTGTATCCTCGCCTTCTATGTTCAGGTTGATTTTCTTGTCGAGAGATCGGGACAGATCGCGTACAAGGCGCGGAAAGCGCGAGAATATCTGCGCGATCGGAACCATTCGAATACGCATGACGCCCTGCTGAAGCTCGCCCGATATGCGGGCAAGATTCTGGCTTCCCGCCCGAAACTTCGTGACATGGCCTTTTAACTGATTGTCAAAGCCGTCAAAAATATCGAAGAGAGAGCTGAAACGCTCGTTGATGGCGTGTCGCACATCCTTGACCGGCATTCCGCCGCGGATCTGCTCGAGATAGAACGGAAGCGAGTCAAACAGATCCTTCAGTGTTTCCCGATAGTCTGCCTCAGTATTCTGTATGGTCTGTAAACTTTCCGAGAAATCATTGACCAGCTGATTGAAACCCGCTTTAACGATGACGGTTTCACTGACCAGATTCAGCAGGTTATCGATGCGACGTGAATCAACACGAAGAACAGAGCTGCTGCCGCCACCTTTTCGGACAGCCTCAATTGCGCTTCCACCCGTTCCGCCGGTATCGGGCGCCTCGTCATCACTTTCTCCGGGGCTCCGAGTACCGTTCGTGACCGCTTCGCCTGGAGTGGCTGCCTTCGGTACCGGATTATCCTGTTTCTGCGGTGCTTTCGCCTCGACGCTGGCGTCTCGTTGCGGCTCTTCGGCCCTGGCATCCCCTGACAGCGGTGTTTCCTGCTGACCGACGGATCGAACATGGACATCCGTCGTTACATCGACAATCGTTGCTTTGGATACGATCTTCGAAACCTCGACATCTCCACCGGTGGCCAGATAGTACACTACGCGCGGATGGTAGACGTCGTCGTATAGCGCCTCGAACTCGGGGTCCGTCTTGAGAACCTCTCCGAGAGACTTCAGAGCCGCAAAAACCTGTATGCCACCAACCGAGTTCATGGGGTTGTCCTCACTGAAGAGAACCTCCACCTCGTAGATGCTCTTGTCTGAACCCGCAGCTTCCTGCAGCTCAAGAATATCGTACTCGCTGAGTACTGCATTCTTTGGTGCGGGTTTTGCGACAACTGGTGAGGACACACTTTGCGTTCCGGTGGTCTCCGTGTGACCGCCCGGTTTCGAGTCACTGGTGAGGACCGCGCTCAGCCGTGCTTTGAGCTCCGTTACATCGCCGTCGTAGACGAGTCCTTCGGACCGTGCCGCGAGCATCGCTTTGATAACATCTATCGAATTGAGAAGCGTATCGATAAGCAGTTCGTCGACCGAAGCCTTTCCGTCCCGAATGCTGTCGAAGACATCTTCTACGAGATGGGTAAACTGTGTGAGCTCGTCCATCTGAACAGTCGCCGACGCGCCTTTTAGCGTGTGGGCGGCGCGAAAGATCTCGTCTATCGCGTCTGCGTTGGCACTGTCATTCTCAAGCACAAGAATATTCTGTTCAAGATGTTCCACCTGAAGCTCAGCTTCGACGAAAAAATCCTGTAGAAGCTCTTGATTTGCGGGATCCAGAAAGTCGCTCATATGCTTGCTACAATCTTAGCCATAATGCACTGTTAGTCAAGGTTCTGGAAGTTTTCGCGATACCGCATGCAAGGTCCGTAAAAATGTACGATAATGTATGTGACGTGAAGATAATAGACACCATCAAGGAGTTTCACATGCGATCATGGCCACGCGCTACTCGAATTCTCGTGACTTCACTGGTCACGATGCTCTCCGTGGTATCTGCCTTAAGCGCGACGGATCTCAACGTACGGCCTTTCGAGTTTGTTACGCGTGGATACGTCGACGGCGGCGTCTTCCAGCTCCAGACGACGGGCGAGCTCGGTATACAACTGCAAAGCGGGCAGCTGACTCGGTCCGAAGTCCTGCTCGGAGTCCGGTCGACCGCGTTCGGTACCGATCCCGACCTAAGCCCCGTTGTGAGACGTGCTTCGGTAACGTTCGAACAGCTGCTCGGCAGTTCATTTGCGTTCACCTACTTTCTCGGAGAACTCGACCGTCTCGCATCCGGGCAACGTTTCCCGGAGGCCTTCGGTACCCCACCGGTGGCGACCGAGTTCAGAGGGTATCAGTATTTCCCGGATGGCCCGCTGTACGAAGGTCTCTACGGTGTTTCCGGTACCGGAATACGGATTTCGTCGGGTGAGCAGTGGCGACGTGTTGAGCTCGCAACGTATGCGTATCAGGACAATCGTTTTGACCCCGGCGTCTTCTCGAATGATGTCGCTGTAATGGTCAACCTGGCCGGTGTTCAGCTCGAAGCCTTCGCGGGAGCCAGTTATCCGCTTGGAGCATTCGGTCGCTATCGCGGCGGGCTTCTAGCGAATTTTTCGACCCCGGAGGGAGATGCCCTGCTTGCTCAGGTCGGGGTGACCGGTTTCGAGCCTGGTTCGGGGCAGGAATTTGGTCTGGATGATCTGTTTTTTCTCTTTGAACCCCGCGTAAACCTCGGGACGCTCGGGCTCGCACTTACGTTTTTCTGGCATCCCGGTGTATACGACCAGGTAGAGAATCCTGAACGCGGAACCATAGACACAAATCTCAACGTCCGCATCGGCGATCCCGTCTCGGACGGGGTGTCCGGAGGTGTGGAATCTCGTGTGTCGATACGACCGCAGTCCGGTGACCAGTTTCAGATCACTACCGGACCGTATCTACGGCTGAACAGCGGAGCGGTAGCGTGGGATCTTCGTGCGGTTCTGCGACCCTTCCCGTTTGCGCTTGATGAACTGGTAGAAGGGTACCTCGGAGTAAGAACCCGGTTTTAATGAACGCTACTCAAAAGGGACTGGAATGAAACGACAATTTATCACAACGTGCATGCTGATCGGTCTTACGTTGAACCCGCTGACGCTATCGGCCTTTGAGCTCGATACTTCGATCCGCGTCGTTCGGGATCTCTTTGGCACGAGTCACGAACCTGGATCAGCAGTCGAACCGGGACTGAACGTTGAGCTGCTCACGCGCTTCTACAGTGTTCTCTCGGACCAGTTTGCGCTTGTTGTTCAGGGGGAACGGCATACGGTAACCGGAAACACGCTCCTTTCCCGCATTCACGTATCCGAAGGTGTGTTTGATTTTGGCGTCGGTGCAAGCCTTGGCATTCTCAACAGCCTCGCTACGCCGGCGGTTCCGGGTTTCACCGCGCTTCTGCGGACCAACATCGGTGAGACCGCGTTTCTGCAGGCTGAACTCATCGAGAGCCTCGGTGGTTCCGGTGCTTCATACGGTCAGGTCGATGTGAAAGCGGGGTTCGGTGTCTATAACGCCGAGGTTGTCGTTTTCTACGACAATCGACGAGCCGCCCGCGAGGGTGACGCGGTGGTTCGACGAACGGTCAGCCGATACGGTACAAGCGTAGACGTATTCAAGAGTGGTGTACCTTATGGCCTGGACTTCATGCTCGCGTGGCGGACTGAGAGCATCGAGGACGGAAGTACCGTCGATTCGCTCATGGGAATCAGTGGTGGCGCAGGTCTCTCGTATCAGCTGAACGACGCACTGCGCGTTGGACTTGATTTTTATACCGACATCTTCCTGATCGGAACCGGCGATCTTGCGGGGGCAGCTCTGAACAGCCCATTCACGTATCAGGCCGGTGCCTTTGTGCGTTACTCCGCGCTGAACGATTAGATGCGTCGCAGCTCGAGACGAATAGTACCGCGTACCGATGGTGCTCCCGGGTTTTCGGTGAACCGCCAGGTCTGAATCGTCTGGCGAAGACGAACCTGCGCTTCGCTGGATAAAACTGGTGCACCCCGGTCTATGCGTACGGAACCCGGCTGAACGATGCCCCGTTCGTCCACTGCGAAGGAAACTTCGATATACACCGTTCCACGCCCGATTGTCAGATCATTCGCGGTGAACGCGAGCTCACTTCCCGATACTCTGCTTCGAAGGCGCCCGTCAGCCCACTCTATGTCGTCACCGGTACCGACGTCCTCGGCCCGGTCGCGATCTCCCGTTCCACCCGGGTCATCAGTCTCACCGGCAGCATCGCTCCCTGAACGTCCGACGATGTCGCCGACTCTTGAACGGATGTCGATAATCTGACCATCGTCCGCCTGACTGACTTGACCGGCATCTCTTTCGCTCTCGCGCCTCCTCAGTTCGTCAGCGATTACTCGCTCCTGCTCGTCGAGCGCGCGAATGAACTCGAGTGCTGCCTGCCTCTGAGCTTCCTGGACGGCAGCGAAGGTACCGTCGTCGTCGGCAGCCGGACTTGTGGGCGTAGCATCCCGACGGCGCAGATCCTCCCGGTCAGCTGTGTCCGTCGGAGCGAGGGTGTCAACGAACTCGCTGGCATCCGGCTGGCGTTCCTGTGGCCTCGGAGCAGGAGCCGGAGCAGGAGACGGTGTCTGTGCAACAGCAGGTGCCTCTGCTTCTGCGGGGTCGGTAGCGGGTTCCGGCTGCGGCTGTGTTTCCGCTACCGGTGGCAGGTCTTCGGTCTGCTGCAGCTCCGTATCGAGTTCCTCAGCGAGGATCGGATCGTCAGGCACGGGCTCCGGTTCGTCGGGAACTTCGTCGGGTGTTTCGTCTGAATCGGGTGGATCGGGAAGTTCAATCAGCGATTCCGGAAGTTCGGAGAGACTGATACTGATCGGACGTATCGGAGTCGCGCTCGTGAAATCGACAAAACCGAGAGCAACAAAGAGCGCTATATGAACGATAAGAGTAACGAGTATTCCGTACAGCAGTCTCTTGTTGTCTTCGTTTAGGTGCATAGCTATCAGTCGGCTTCCCTGGTGCGGAGTGAGGCAGCTCGCAAACCGTTCTGCCGCAGGATGTCCAGCACCCGAATCATCAGGTCATATCGCGCGTTGCTGTCGCCTTCAATAACGACGCTTGCAAGCTGGTCGTCGACAACAAAATCCGAAATTGCCTCGTTCAGCTG
Source organism: Spirochaetaceae bacterium (assembly GCA_007694005.1). Classification (GTDB taxonomy): domain Bacteria; phylum Spirochaetota; class Spirochaetia; order DSM-27196; family SKKC01; genus SKKC01. The sequence continues at coordinate 63,233 of RECN01000086.1, read as the reverse complement.
ATCGATACGGAAGCGTTCACGATTCACGTAAACTTCGTCTTCTGAAACGACACTGATGACGACATTCGTCATGGCTACGGGCTCAGCCGAACTTGCGGTCGGAAGATCGAGGTTGAGGCCTGGTGTTACGACAAACGTACTTGACACCATAAAAAACACCACCAGCTGGAACACGACGTCAATCATGGGGACAAGGTCAGGTCGAGCGTTTGGTTGAAGTCTCCGTCTGAATCTCATGCGATTACATCCTGTTTACAGACTGGGGAAGGAGTCGTCTGTTTCCTCTGCAGCCAGTTTCGCAGCAGTTGCATCCCGTATACCGGCTTCCGTCGCTGCCATCTCCGGCCCCTTCAGCAGCATTACGAGCTCACTGACGCGATTCTCGAGACGTATGATGGAGTGGTTTACCCGACTGACGAGATAGTTATAGAAAACGATTGCAGGAATGCTGACAATGATACCTGCGGCTGTCGTCAACAGGGCCTCGCTGATCCCCCGTGCAAGCAGGGATGGATCGCCAACGGCGCCGAAATCACCGAGAACACCGAAGGCCTGTATGTTTCCGGTGACCGTACCGAGCAGACCGAGAAGCGGTGAGATGTGAGCGATCGTTCCGAGGAAGCTCAGGTAGCGCTCCATGCGGGGAACCTCAAGGCTTGCCGCGTCGGTAATCGTCGCCTTGATTGTCTCCGCGGAGTAATTTCGGTGTTCGATTCCGACACGCATGAGGTTGGTGATCGGGGCAGGATTGTTCTCGCAGATGCTGAGCGCCTCTTCGAAGTGCCCCTTTTCGAGCGTTCGTTTGAGGCGGCTTATGAACTGTTCTTCATCTGTCTGTATTTTTCTGAAATACAACAGTCGCTCGGTAATTATCGCGACCGCAAATACACTCAGGACGAGGATCAGAATCATGATGACTCCGCCCTGTTCTATAATCTGAAACATGCTTAACTCCCCTCCGATGGGACGATTTACAATGACAACTGAGCGGACACGGTTGCCCGAAAGCCAGGTTGAATGAGTGGGTAATTCTGAGGATCGGTACCGTACAGGTAGCGCGGGTTTTCCCTGTCGATCAGGTCGAACAGGTCGCGAACACCTAACGAAAGCTGTATCGTATCGGTCAGCGAATAAAATCCGGTTATCCCCAGATCAGGCATGACCGGCGTGACTTCATCCGTGTCGGTCAGGAAGAACGGACTGTCCATTGTGACTATCATTCCGGACAGACCATTACCGGTGAGGAACTCCGCCTCCAGTCCAAGAGCGAACAGGGGATCAATAGTCCTTCGCTCGATAAGGTTCAGAGACAGCTCCGCTGAAGCGCGAAACTGCGGTCGCGGACTGTATACGGCGCGCAGGTTGGAACTCACCATCGTCCGTTCCGAAACCTGTCGTATCTCGTGTATTCCTTCCGACGTGAACGGGCCGACGTCGTAGGTGTCGCGCGAGTAGCTGAAGCGGCCCGCCCCGGATACGGTCGTATCGGAGCGCGCGAACCAGGTCGCGGAAACACTGCCGAACCACTCGCTGCCCCAGACCGTTTCCTCAGGCGTCTGTATTGCGAACACCGAATCCCAGAGCGATGCGGGGTTCGCATGAATCACGTCCTGTCCGGTTCTGAAATCAAGACTCAGGCGGTCGCTTACCGTACCGCCTATTCCAAAGGTAAACGGGACGATATAACCCCGACCGGGCATCCAAGCGACTCCGGCGGCGGTATCGAGCAGGAGTCCGTTATCGAATGCAACGTCGAAGCTAAGGTCACCAGAAACCGATTGACTCTGCCGGGCTGTTTCCGTCCGGTCTACTGTTCTGTCGAAGGTGTATCGGGTACCAAGAGACAGCTCTACACGGTCAAAGCCCAGCATGACCCGACCGTCGACATCAAAATCGAGGCTCTGTTCCGGTCTCGGTTCAGCAGGATCAGTAAAGACGCGATTGGCATCCGAAAAGCCGATGCGACTGGAGAACGACAGGGGACCTTCGGTCTGTTGCAGGAGCTCTGCCTCTCCACGAGTAAAGCGCTGGTCGAGCGAAAGAAACGGTCCTTCGCCCTGGAACCCTGTTCTACCGGAATCAAAAGAGACTGTTGCTCCGAGATCCGTCAGTTCATTTGAGAAGTCAAGACTGCCCGCAATGCGATCGGAACCGGAAAAATATCCTTTCCCAGGATCATTATCACCGTACCCGTCGAGGCTCTCGTGGCGGAACTCGAATGAAAGCCGGGGTTCGGTGCCGAAGGCAAATACCGAAAGATCACCGAAAAGCCAGTTGCGCGAGCCAAAACCAACCTGGGCCGTACTGAAGACGGAGCTTCCGCCCTGCACCGCCGGAATGGTACCCGTCGGTGCCACCGGATCTATTGCGAGTGCTGCTTCCGTAATCTGCAGCTCACCGCTCTCGGGGAGAGGCACCGGAAGTACGGGGATGCGTATTTCGCTTACCTGCGGAAGCGGAGCCGAAACGGTTTCCACCGTAAACGCCTCGATCTCGAAGACTTCCGTCGGGAGGATGATTTCCGGTTGTTCCGGTTGTACGGGTCCGTCGCTGCTGCGAGGCTCCTCGGCGTACGACGACGCAGCTCCCATAATCAGGAGAGCAATGAAAAATATCGTATTTCGTTTCATACCTTACAGTCCTTCCAGAAGCCTGACCGCTTCAGCAGTCCAGTCCGAGCCTTCAAAGCCGTCCCGCATGCCGGCGACGATTTCCCTCACCAGTTGAGGTCTGTTTGCCTGCCTGTACGCCTGGGCAGCGCGAAACAGGCTCTGTGCTGCAAGATCCTGATTATCAGTGCTGACGTCTGCTGCATCCAGAAACGCAGCGGCCGCATCTATCAGATCACCCTGCTGAAAATACCATTCGCCGATGAGAAACTGTGCCTCGGCTGCCGCCTGAGGTGCCTGACTGCGCTGCGTAACGACTTCACGAAGAAGGGGAAGAACGAGTCGTCGGTTCACCGACTCTCCAACGCTTTCATAGATCACAAGGCGCGCGAGCGACAGGATCGCGCTTCGTCCCGCACTGCTTCGCGCCCGGTTGTTCTGCTCGATCTCAACAAGCAGACTCGCTTCCTGCTCGCCGATGCCGCCGATACGGAGTACCAGCTCGTCAACACGGCTCTGCAGGGTGCGTTCCGACGCGCGTGCCGGATACCGTCCCACCGCCTCGGTAAGTAGATTAAGCGCCTGCCTGAGGTCACCCCGCTGTTCGTAGAGACTCGAGGCGCGAACCATAGCGTCAAAACGGAACGCGCTGTCGCGGTGCTGACTGATAAGCCGTTCCCACACGAGCAGGGCAGCGCCTGTTTCCCGCAACTCGTAGGACGCTACCCCACTCCAGTAGAGCGATCCGGCGACGAGGCGTCCGGACGGGTATTCGCTTCTGTGCTGCAACCATGCATCCCGTGCTCCGGAATAGTCACCCAGTTCGAAGTACACGTCTCCACGCCTGTACAGGGCATCCTCCGCGAGAGGACTTTCGGGAAATAATTCGAAGAGGTCCAGGAAGCGGTTCGCGGATTCGCGTTCCCGACCAAGTGATGCAAGCAACTCCGCATATTCAAAAAGCGAGTTGTCGGCATACTCACTGTCCGGAAAATCTCGATAAATCGTCCTGAGTTCCGCAAGCGCCCGCTCGGAATTTCCTGACGAGCGAAGCGCCTGAGCCAGAAGGTACCGGGACTCGACTTCCTCCCGCCTGCTGAGGTCCTGCCCGCGCATGAGTGTGAGCATCTCTATTGCAGAATTGTATTCGCCTGAGATGTACGCACTCCACCCCGCAAGATAGAGGCTGCGACCGGCGAGTTCGTGGGCGGGAAGCTGCGTTCCCAGGGTCGAGAGCACCGAATATGCCTCGTCCCAGAGACCCTGGCGGTATAGCGCCCACCCCAGGTAAAAACGTCCGTAGGGTTCGATGCGGCGTATTTCGGGGTCAGCGTCGGCATCCTCAGCCTCGCGGAACACCGAAAGCTGGGTGACGGATTCGGGATAGTTCTGTGCAACGATGCTGCTGAGACCGGCGAGATACCGTGCCTGAAGATAGAGATTCCGGAAATCGTCTCTCCGGTCACCGACACTCTCAAAAAATCGCGATGTCTGGTCGAGGACCTGTGTGTAGCGCTCCTGCCGGAACAGCACTTTCGCGTACTCAATGCGCGCGGATTGATCGCCCGATTCGATTGTCAGAAGGTCGCGCCACGCGGTCGCTGCCGTCTCGAGATCGCCGATCTGTGAGGCAATCTGTGCCTGTAAGCGTCTGAGTTCCGGGAGAAAGCCACTCGTTCGGCCCTCGCGGAACAGTTCGTTCAGTATCTGAATTGCGTCAACGGGCGAACCCGCGCGCAGCTTTGCGAACGCGCGCTGATACGAGGCCGACACGTATTCACTGCCTTCAGGAAAGGTCTGAACGACCTGACTGAAGGTCTCGACGGCCCGGTCGTAATTCCCGGTCGCAAGATACAGGCCGCCGAGCCGTACCAGAAGACGCTCCTGATCCTGCCCACGAAAACGATCAACGGTTTCTTCAAGCAGAGAGATTGCTGCATCCCGGTCGCCGCGACGACTTCGCAGTTCGGCGAGATGCCCGACCGCCACGGCAGTGATGTCGTGACGCGAACGTGCTTCCCAGACGCGATTCAGATACAGCTCGGCAACATCGTATCGATTGTGCCGGAAGCTCTGTATACCGACCCGTTCCCAGAAACCGATGAGTATGTTCGGGCGTGACGCGAGAACCTGTTCAGCCTGCAGAACGATGCGGTCGACCTCCGCGAGATTGTTTTCCGCCTGCGCGAACGAAAAGAGCCTCTCGAGAGCTATGCCTGCGATCTCCGCGTCGGCGGATTCCAGGTTCCGGAAGAGCGCTGCAGCGTTTTCGTCCTGACCGAGCGCAAAATAGGCTTCAGCGGCGTACAACAGAATCCGCGGTGCCCACTGCGCGCTGAGTTCTTCGGTGTCGATGCGGTCGAAAAGATCAGTCACCGCATCGAATCGTTCCTGCGAAAGCAGTGAACGCATGAGCAGCGTGACCGCAAAGGGTTCTTCGTTTATGTTCTCTGTGCGGTCCAGTATCCGCCGCGCGTCGGGACCGGGATCCTGTCCCAGCTCCCTGCCGGCAAGCGCCCGATACAGCAGAGCCTGGCGTACGACAGGGTGTTCGGGCCGGTTGTCGATAAACACAGTCAGGGCCGTTCGGGCCGACTCATAGTCTTCGAGATAGAAATGGGTCACACCGGTCCAGAACGGTACGAGAGGCAGATATTGTGTAGACCGGAATCGCTGCTCGACCTGGCGGAACGCCCGCAGGGCTTCCTGATAGCGTTCAAGACGGTGCAGGGTTACCCCGATCCGGAATCGGGCATCGGGGACGAATCGTGATGATGGATACTCCCGGACGAGTGTTTCGTAGCGGTCAAGCGCGAGCTCAAAGTCGCCAACCCGAAAGCGGGTTTCGGCCTGATTGAACAGTTCTCGTTCGGATGTCTGCGCACTGACGGAGATCGCTGCAAAGAACGCTGCGCACATAAGTAGAAGCTTCATACTATAGAATACCATATCTCGCTCATGTTCATACTCCAACGGTAAACAACAAACATCCGGATACGTTTCACTATTGCGCAGATTACTCGACGAGGATGACGTTTGCGACTGCGGCACGGTGTATCAGTGAACCGAGACCGAGACGCGGAACGACAACGTCTCCCCGGTGTTCATCGGTCGCAGGGCCCGACGGGCGGATTGCCTGAGCAAGAAATCCGATATCGACCCATATTGGACCGGCGAGAGACGTCCTCGCGCCGTTTTTTCGAACAGAAATGGACAATGAGGCGTGTGACTGTCGGTGTCGAGAGACAACTCGGGGATCGATAGTTACCGATGGGTTGCCAATCACCAGTCCAAGTGTGCTGACCCCCTGGAGGAGGAGCTCTCCGCGGACCTGTGGAAGCGTCGCCGAAGCAAATGCCTCTGCGAGAGGGGCTTTCTCGGTGCGTATGTGCCCTTCCCGCTCGATGACCGGGTATCCGTCGGAGGTCAGGACGGGTAGCGGGAAGCGTGGAACCGACCGTGTGCGAGAACCGACAGGACGTCTTTGCGTAAAGGCCTCAATCTGCCTGGCCTGTTCAGGCAGGGCAGCGATATACAGGGTAAAGACCCGATCGCACAGATCGCTCTCGAGGCCACGAACGATGTCCTCGGCCGTCCCGGGCATCCACAGTACCGAAACCGGTTTGTCCTGAAACAGTGTCTCCGGCCCGGTCCGTTCATCCCCGGAACCTTCTCTCCCGACAGCCGAAAGCGTCTCGGTAACGGCGATTTTCCTCAGGGACGGGTCAGCTGCATCGGAGAGCAGTCGGCCGGGTGCACACAAGCGCCTGACGTGCTCTATCCAGAAGTCAGGTAACTGCTCGAGCGTACGCGAGAGAGCGGTCCGGAACTCCGGCGCCGTCTGTCGCCAGAGACGCTCGAGGTAGGACGCATCGCTTCGCAACTTCAGGAGTTCGGGTAACTCGCTTCGTCGGGAACTCTGCAGATGTACAGACTGTACCGTGTTCAGAAGTTCAAAGAGATCGGACCGCAGTTCACGAATTGAGGCTACGTAGCGACTCCGGCCGGTATCGGCGTCGAGAATGAGCTGACTGCGAGCGCCGGAAAGCGTGAACTTGCGTGTATAGAGAAGGTACTTTAACCGGAACAGAAGCTGAAGATCCGCCTCGTTATACGAACGGCGTCCTCCGTCGTTTTTTTGTGGGCGCAGGATGTCGATTTCCTGTTCCCAGTATCGCAGCGTATGGGCCGGCACATCCAGGATACTGCAGACTTCACCGATGCTATAGCGTCGCACTGATTAACCCCGTCTGGCTCGAAGCTCCAGGCGCACGGGAACATGAGTAAAGTCAAAATCCCGCCGGATAGAATTGATGATGTACCGCGTATACTGTTCAGGAACGCCGTGTTCGCGGTTGACGAACACAACGAATGTCGGTGGCTGTACGCCGACCTGTGTTATGTACCGGAACTTCAGGCGTCCGCGTCCGACCACCGGTGGCTGTGTCCGGTCTACCCACTCGGACAGTTTCCGGTTGAGCAGGCCCGTGTCTATTCTGCGATTCGCTTCGCTGTGCACGTGCCCGATCATGTTCAACAGTCTTGAAACGCCGTCACCTTCAAGCGCCGAAATCGGTATGACCGGAGCGAACGACAGAATCGGAAACACAAAGGCGATGCGATCCTGAACCGCCTGAAGCAGATTCGGCACATCCTTCAGTCTGTCCCACTTGTTCAACGCAATAACGATACTCTTTCCGCGTCGAATAATAACCTGCGCGATCTTTTTTTCCTGATCGGCAAGACCTTCGACGGCGTCAACGACGAGCACCGCTACGTCGCAGTCCTCGGCCGCCTGCACCGCGCGATTTACGCTATAGTATTCCACGGAGTCGTTTACGCTGCGTTTCCGCCGTATTCCGGCGGTATCCATAACGACAAACTCCCGTCCTTTAAACATGAAATCTCCCGCGACAATATCACGGGTCGTTCCGGCTATATCGGAAACGATGGACCTGTCTTCGCCGAGCAGGCGATTCACGAGCGTGCTCTTACCGGTATTCGGCTTACCGAGGATGGCGATTCTGACAGGACCGTTCTCTGTTGTCAGTTCAGGGTTATCAGCCGGCTTCGCGATACCATTGTCCGGCACGTGCCCGAGACGTTTGAGCTGATCGGTGAGCGCGTCGTGAACGTCCTCCATGCCGAGACCGTGGGCTGCGGAGAACGAAATGACGACGGGAAAGCCGAGCGCGTAGAATTCGGGCAGAAGCAGTTCGCGTTTTTTCGAGTCCACCTTGTTGACCGCTACGATGACCTTGTCCGAATACCTTCGCAGGATATCGGCGACTTCTTCGTCAGCAGGCGTCAGCTCGGTGACGTCGAGCAGAAACAGAATAAGGTCGGCACGCCGCGCCTCGGTAAGGCTTCGCTCCCGAACGAGACCGTCAAAGCCCTCGTTTCCCTCGACGTATCCTCCGGTATCAACAAGCAGACAGGTGTAGGGATCGATGTATACGGATGACTCAACGGTGTCCCTGGTGACGCCGGGTGTATGGTCGGTGATTGCAATTCGAGATCCGGCAAGACGATTGAAAAGCGTGCTCTTGCCGACGTTTGGCCTGCCTATTATGGCGACTCTGGGTACAGACATATGATTTTTGGGTTCCATTTAATAAACTCGAACATCAAAGCGCTCCTGCATGAGCTTTTTGATGTAAGCGTCGATGTCGACATAACTTCGCATATCCATGACCGTTCCCACGAGTTCTTCGGCCTCGCCCATGGTAACAGAACGGATGATTCTTTTCACTTCCGGTATACCGACTGAGCTCATGCTGAACTCATCAAGTCCCATGCCCAGAAGAAGCATGGTTGCAAGGGGATCGCCTGCCATTTCTCCGCACATCCCGACAGGTATACCTGCATTATGCGCGTTATCGATGATCATGGTCAGCAGGCGCAGTATACCAGGATGAAAGGGTTCATACAGGTAGGTCGTGCGTTCATTTCCACGATCGACAGCGATAGTATACTGAATAAGGTCGTTGGTACCTATTGAGAAAAAGTCCACGCGCCGTGCGAGAATATCAGAGGTAACCGCGGCGCTCGGGATCTCAACCATTATTCCTATCGGTATGCTCGAAGAGAACTCTTCTCCCGCCGACTTCATTTCCAGTTTAACCGCCTCGAGTATTTCGAGCGCACGGTTCAGTTCCTCCACACCTGATATCATGGGAAACATGATTCGTAGCTGGCCGTGCACTGACGCTCTGAGCAGAGCTCGAAGCTGACTGCGGAAGATCTCTGGACGGGAAAGACAGAATCGTATGGCTCTCCACCCGAGTATAGGATTCTTCTCCGGGTAGTTAATCAGACTCGGGATGATTTTATCGCCTCCGACGTCGAGTGTGCGTATGGTCACCGGTTTCGGGTTCATCGCTTCGAGGACCTGCCGGTAGGTCTGATACTGGGATTCTTCGTCGGGGATACGGCCTGCGTGAAGAAAGAGAAACTCGCTTCGAAACAGACCGACTCCGTCAGCGCCGTGAGAGAATCCGGCGTCGACTTCTTCGGGTATCTCGATGTTAGCTTTCAGATGAATGAGCTTACCGTCCCGTGTTTCGGCAGGGAGATCGTTCAGGCTCATAAGCTGCACTTCGCGCTTGCGATACGCCGACAGCTGCTCCCTGTAGTCCCGCAGGGTATCTTCATCAGGATCGAGGATCACCAGACCCCTGGAGCCATCGACGATGAGTCGCGAACCGTTTGTCGCGGACCCGGAGAAATCGCCGAGGCCGAGAACAGCCGGTATCTTAAATGCACGGGCCAGAATAGCGGTGTGGCTGGTCTTACCGCCGGCATCCATCGCAATACCCCGTACCATGCGCTTGTTCATGTCTATGGCGTCAGACGGCATCAGATCGTGGGCAACCACGACAACCTCGCGGCTGAGATCCGAGAGCGAAATCCGCTCCCGGTACATGAGATGATTGAGTATGCGTCGTCCGACATCGTGAATATCCACCGAGCGTTCGCGCAGATACTGGTCATCGAGATTCGCGAGTTTCCGGACGACAGACTGTGTCTCCTCGTGAAGAACCCATTCGACGTTTCTTCCGGACTCCTGAACACCATGTTCAACACGACTGAGAAACTCGCTGTCTGAAAGCATGAGAAGGTGACTGTCAAGAAAATCCGCATTGCTCCCGTTCTGAACGGTTTCCGCCCGGTCCCGGAGCTTCATCAACTCTTCCCGTGCACGGTCTACCGCGTGTCTGAAGCGCTCGAGTTCTTCAGGAAATGCTCTCTCTTCTACAGAGAAACGCGGAACCGGCGGCTGATCTTCCATGTGTATGTGGACTCGTCCGACAGCAATTCCTGGAGATGCCGGTATTCCGCTCAGTTTCTGCATAACGAAAACATCATACGCGGGGCCTGTGCGGCTGGTCAAATATAAACAGACCGCGACCGTACGCCGATAAACAGAACAGATATGGCACGAAAACGTTCGCGGTCCGGTCTGGGGGTGCTCTTCTGGATCGCATTTATACTGTTAGTCCTCGTTGTGTTTCTCATTAACAGGCCACGAATCGAGTCAGTTCTCGAATCGACACAACTCATTGAAGTCATACAGCGACGTTTCGCGGACGATGCCGATGATGCAGCCGATGACCCTATTGTCACCCGCCCGGAACAGGAACCAACAGCCCCCCCTGAAACAGTCCCTGTTGTTCCCGACGTCGAGGTGCCGGATGCCCGCCCGGATGTTGATACCGATATTCTCCCCGAACCGGGTCCGGAACCCGAGACGGAGGACACCGTTACACCGGAGCCACAGCCTGACGTCGAACCAGGTCCGACGCCAGCCCCCGAGGAAGAGGCGGCGCCAGCACAGGTTCGCCGGGGGACGGTGTACTATATCCGTGTCACTGACGACGGTCGGATACATCCGGAGGGTGTTGAACGATCAGTACAGTACGACAGCGCGCCGCTGACCCGAACCATAGAGGTCCTGCTGGCAGGGCCGACCTCAACTGAACTTTCGCGCGGGCTTTTGAACCTGATCCCGGATGGCAGCCGTCTGCTCTCCGCGAGTGTGCGAAACGGCGTGGCGTACCTGAGTTTCAACGAGGCCTTTCGATTTAACCCCATGGGTGTCGAAGGCTACCGGGCACAGCTCACACAGATCATCTACTCGGCTACAGAGTTTTCGTCCATAGACCGGGTACAGTTCCTGATCGAAGGGCAGAATGTAGAGTGGCTCGGTGGAGAAGGTGTAAACATCGGAACACCGCTTGGTCGCAATTCCTTCTCAAGTTGAGGTATTCGGTTCCAGGTGGAGATGCAGGAAGTATTCCTGGTTGCCCTTCCGACCCCGCAGCGCAGATGGTATCTTTCCGCTGCATAGCAGGCCCTCAATAGTCAGATCACGGATCAGTTCCGTGATGAGTTCGTCGCCCGTACGGTCACTGACTACGCCGTCAAACCCTGCTCCCGCTGCGCCTTCAAACTGAGGCTTTGCGAGCGCAATCAGGCGCCCTGTGCAGGTAAGCCGTGCGATGTGCGCCGCAGCCTGCCTGAGACTTCGAAAGCTGAGATCGCACACCGCAAAATCGGGTCGGGGCTGGAGATCGTCCGGTCCGAGGGCGAGGACGTTCGTTCCTTCCATGACGATAACACGGCTGTCGCTGCGCAGGCGCCATGCAAGCTGATTTCTGCCGACGTCGACCGCGTATACCGAGCGCGCTCCGCTATCGAGCACGCACTGCGTAAAACCACCAGTCGAGCTCCCGGCATCGAGTACGATACTGTCACGACAATCTACTGAGAAGGCATGGAGCGCAGCCTGCAGCTTGTCGTAGCCTCGACCGACCGGTCGTTCGGGCAGCCAGTCAAGACGCGCATTCGCCGAAACCCGTACTTTGGGATTACGCACCGTTTCGTCGTTGACGCGTATGTCACCGCAGACGATCGCAGCCATAAGACGTTCGCGTGGCGTGTCGGGATGCAGCGTACACAGGAGATCGAGCAGGACGATCGATTTCGTCGACATCTGTCTCCTCAGATAGCGGATCGTTCTCGTATGCTCGTAATAGAGCTCGCAAGGCCGGTCTCGGGCTGTATGCTGATGAGCACGCCGTGAACGCTACCCGGCGCATCGTGCACCTCGTTTTTCAACGGGAGTTGCGTCAGCGACCGTCGTATGCTGGTCTCGGCCTGAAAACCGATCACGCTGCCCTCCGGGCCGGTCATGCCAAGGTCGGTTATATACGCGGTTCCGTTCGGGAGGATGCGTGCATCTGCTGTCTGCACGTGGGTATGGGTACCGACGATTGCCGCCAGGGACCCGTCCAGATACATTGCGAGCGACTCTTTTTCTTCCGCTGCTTCCGCGTGAAAATCACAGAGAACAATATCCGCTTCGGCCTTGAGACTGCGAAGGAGTTCGCGACTCTTTCGAAAAGGGCAATCGATATTACTGAGCCGGACACGACCCTGCAACTGCATGACCGCGACCCTGCTGCCCTTTACCTGCCGTATGGTGTAGCCCCTGCCGGGCGGTGAGCCCGGATAGTTGGCCGGTCGTATGATCGTTTCCTCGTTACCGAGAAGCTCGCGGATCTGTTTGTGCTGCCAGACATGATTTCCGGTCGTGATAACGTCGACGCCTGCTGCGAACATGGTCTGGGCGTTCTCAGGACTGAGTCCAAAACCGTCGTCGGCGTTCTCTCCGTTCATTACAACGAGATCGGCCCGGTATTTTTTTATGAGCCTGGGTACCAGCAGGGTCACGGCACGAAGGCCCGACTGCCCTACAACGTCTCCCAGCATGAGAATCTGTAAAGTAGTCTGAGCCATTCACCGCCGCCTTACGTAGCTGTCTCGCGTCACCGTGGAATACACCGTGTTACCGTGCATACTCCACGATGCGGGTTTCCCGGATCATCGTGACCTTGATCCGACCCGGATATCGCAACTCGGCTTCGATCTGTCGTGCGATATTCTTCGCGATCTCTTTTGCCTCCGAATCACTTACCTGTTCATGGTTAACCATAATTCGGAGTTCGCGACCGGCCTGAATCGCGTAGGCCTTCTCGACGCCGGCGAACTGTTCCGCGATGCGTTCCAGGTTTTCGAGGCGTTTTATGTAGTTGTCGAGGGTTTCCCTGCGGGCGCCTGGGCGACTGGCACTGAGTGCGTCAGCGACCTGCACGAGAACACTCTCGGGGCAGCTGTGCGGTACGTCACCGTGATGAGCAGCGATGCAGTTGATCACTTTCTCGTCTTCGCCGAGGCGTTTCGCGAGTTCGACTCCGAGCTCAACGTGATTCGTGTCTCCCTGGCTCTCTATTCCCTTGCCGATATCATGGAGCAGACCTCCGCGTTTCGCAATCTCGCGATCCGCGCCGACTTCTGCAGCGAGCATGCTCGCAAAGGTAGCGACTTCCCGTGTATGGGCAAGTACGTTCTGTCCGTAGCTGGTCCGGTAGAGAAGCCGACCGAGTCCACGTATCCCTTCAGGCTTCATGTTATGCACGCCAAGGTCGAAACAGGCTTTTTCGCCTTCTTCGTAGATCGACTGACTGAGTTCCTGTGTGACCTTGTGAACGACTTCCTCGATGCGCGACGGATGTATACGCCCATCGGATACAAGGCGCTCGAGGCTCTTCTTTGCGATTTCCTTGCGAACCGGGTCAAAACAGCTCACGACAACCGCTTCGGGCGTATCATCGATGATGATATCGACGCCGGTGAGCGTTTCGAGTGTACGAATGTTGCGGCCTTCACGACCGATAATCCGCCCCTTCATTTCGTCGTTCGGAAGGCTTACGGAAGCGACTGTTACCTCGGCGTTTACGTCCGAAGCCATGCGCTGTATCGTCGAGACCAGTATGTCCCGTGCCGACTTGTCTGCCGTTACTTTCGCGTCTTCCTCGACACGTGAAATGACCGACTGAGCCTCACGCTTTGCATCATCCTCCATAGACTGGATTATGAGCCGCTTGGCTTCGTCCATCGAAAGCCCTGACACCCGTTCGAGTTCAAGGCGCCAGTGATCTTCCTGCTTGGCAAGATCCGTTTCTCGTTCCTGTAACTTCTTCTCGCGGTCAGTGAAAGATTGAGCCTGACGTTCTACCGCTTCGGCCTTCTGATCCAGGTTTTCTTCTTTCTGCACAAGACGCTTTTCCACGCGCTGCAACTCATTTCGGCGTTCCCTGAGTTCTTTTTCCTGTGCGTTCCGTTCCCGGATAAGTTCATCTTTCGTTTCTAACAGGAGCTCTTTTTTAAGAGCATCCGCTTCTTTTACGGCGTCTTTTTTCAGGCGTTCGGCTCTCTGCTCCGATGCCGACAGCTGCGATTTCGCATACAGCCAGCGTACCGCCCAGCCCAAAATCAAGCCTACGAGAAGAAGGACGATCGGTAATACCATCGATGCCCTCCTTTCCTTTAATAGCGATCAGGGTACGTGCTTTGTCAAGGCTCTGTCAAGGAGACGATATTTTGGACAGTGTTGTGAACAGACCGGTAGATCGACTATGCTATGTGACGCTATGGCTGATTACAAACACATAGTTGACCTCGACAACGAGATACAGGCCCAGCGTCTGTCGGGCGTTCTCGACGAGCAGGACATACCACACCGCATCGTGACTCGTTACGACACGGTATACGCGGGGATATTCCAGACTCAACACGGTTGGGGATATCTTGAAGCACCACAGGAATACACAGACGAAATCCGGGAGCTTCTTGTCGATCTTACGTCGGATGCCGACGACTCACACGAAGACGCTTAGTGTTCACGAGACAGTTCGTCTCGCACATCCCGGAACGCATCGATAGCCCGCTGAACGTCTTCTTCGGAATGCGCGGCCGAAAGCTGGACCCGTATGCGGGCGGTGTCCCTGGGAACAACCGGGTACGAGAAACCAATGACATAGATTCCCCGATCGAGCATTTTTGATGCCATCCTGTTGGCGAGCGCAGCGTCTCCGAGCATGATCGGGACAATCGGGTGTTCTCCCTTCGCGATTTCGAAGCCTGCTTCTTCCATTCCGCGGCGAAAATGGGCGGTGTTTCGAAAAAGTCGATCTCGCAGCGAACTATCTGATTCGATCAGGTCGATTGCTGCAATTGATGCGGCAACGATGCCGGGAGCAACCGTGTTCGAGAACAGATACGGGCGCGAGCGCTGCCGCAGGAGCTCCACGATCTCTTTTTTCCCCGAGGTATACCCGCCCGTCGCCCCACCGAGTGCTTTTCCCAGCGTACCGGTAATGATATCGACCCGGTCGATTACCTTGCGATAGGAATGTGTACCTTTACCGCCTTCCCCGAGAAACCCGACTGCGTGACAGTCGTCAAACATGACAAGGGCGTTATAGCGATCCGCGAGGGTACAGATCTCGTCGAGCTTCGCGATCGTCCCGTCCATGCTGAATACACCATCGGTCGCGATCAGTCTGCGGCGCGCTCCCTGGGATTCTTTCAGGGCACGTTCAAGATCGTTCATATCGCTGTTCGCGTACCGGTACCGTTTTGCTTTACACAGTCGAATCCCGTCTATGATGCTCGCGTGATTCAAGGCATCGCTGATAACAGCGTCTTCGGGTCCGAGAAGTGGCTCAAAAAGCCCTCCGTTCGCGTCAAAACAGCTTGCGTACAGAATGGTATCCTCGGCGCCGAGAAAGGCCGACAATCGACCTTCGAGTGCTTTATGTATTTCCTGTGTACCACAAATAAATCTGACGGACGCAAGACCAAACCCCCAGGCATCGAGGGATGCGTGTGCTGCTTCCACGAGCTTCGGATGATCGGCGAGTCCGAGGTAGTTATTCGCGCAGAAATTGAGGGTATCCCCCGCGCCTGTTGTCTTGATGTGGGAAGACTGCGGAGTCGTGATGATACGCTCTTCTTTAAACAGTCCACTGTCACGAATACTTTGCAGCTCGGCTGAAAGCGAACTTTTCAGATCTCCGTACATGCGTACATACCTCTTCTTCGGGTTAAGTGCTTTCCCAGTTCAGGACGACTTTGCCGCTCTGACCGCTTTTCATGGTTTCGAGTGCCTCGTGATAATCACGGAAATCAAACTGATGGGTAATAATCGGTGATATATCAAGACCGCTCTGTATCATCGTCGTCATTTTGTACCAGGTCTCATACATCTCTCTACCGTATATGCCCTTGATGTGGAGGCCATTAAACACGATCGTGTTCCAGTCGATGGCAATATCCTGGCCCATAATGCCGAGCATGGCGATTTTTCCTCCGTGACACATGTTCGCGATCATGTCCTTGAAAGCCGAATCGTTGCCGGACATCTCAAGGCCGACGTCAAAACCTTCACTCATACCGAGTTCACGCTGTACGTCAGACAGTGACTTCTCGCGCGGATCGACCGCCATAGTAACGCCCATGCTTCTTGCCAGATTGAGCCGGTAGGGGTTCACATCGGTTATGACGATGTGTCGTGCTCCCGCGTGTCGTGCGACGGCGGCCGCCATGATACCGATGGGGCCTGCTCCAGTAATCAGAACGTCCTCACCGAGAACATCAAAACTCAACGCGGTGTGCACCGCATTTCCAAGCGGGTCAAAACAGCTGAGAACTTCTTTTGGAATCGTCGTGTCCGCATACCATACGTTACTCATGGGGATGCAGAGGAACTCGGCAAACGCACCGGGACGGTTGACGCCGACGCCAAGCGTGTGCGGGCACAGGTGTCGGCGACCGGCAAGGCAGTTCCGGCACCGGCCACAGACGATGTGTCCTTCACCGCTGACAAGGTCACCGGGCCGAAAATCGTGCACGTTGTCGCCGACAGACTCGACGATCCCGACGTACTCGTGGCCGACGTGCATTGGGACCGGTATGGTCTTCTGAGCCCACCGGTCCCAGTTGTAAATATGTATATCGGTGCCGCAGATGGACGTACGCTGTATGCGTATCAGGACGTCGTTGATTCCCGGCTCCGGGACGGGTACCTCGTCAAGCCATAAACCGGGTTCCGCCTTCTTCTTTACCAGCGCTTTCATGCGTTGTGCCATAGAATCGTCTCCTTACGCTGTTATAGCAGCACAAATGGTATCCGGTAGAACAGGAAAAACCAGTTTGTTCCTACGAGTACGAAGAGAAACAGCCAACCCCGAACCGTTGTTTGAGACCCTTCAATGTAAGCCGGTTCCACCGTTTCGCCGGGAATGAACAGATCCCAGAGAATCTCGTCGAGGCTCTCGATAATGGCCTTGACCCGTATTTTCTTCTTACCCTCGAAGACGCGCTCAAAATAATAAAAGACCTGCCCGAGCAGCCCTCCGAGCTTTCCGGGCAGTTTGAGATCCGGTCGTATCGAAAACAGCGAGAGGAACACCAGTCCGACGATTGTCACCCCACGGAACAACCCGCCCCGCAGCGCACCACGGGTCATCGTGTACGGTCCGATGCTGAGAAGCACCTCGCCGAAGGGATTGAGGGTGTGAAAAAAGGTGATCGAGGTGACCATGATAACAAAATAGTTCCATTTGATGCGTTTACCGTTCACCGTGGCAAGCCACGCAAACAGGAGCACCTGTGCGATACGGACGAGCAGATTCTGCTGGAACAGATACGCCGGCAGGATAAGCGTTGCTCCTGCGAACAGGTGAACCGCCGCGATGTTTCGGGAAAGAAAACTGTCAGTCTTGCGAATCTTTGCCATAGTGCTGTCGCATCGTATCGAGCCAACGACTCTGTGTACGGAATTTCTCGGCAAAGAGCCCGACGAAAAGTCCGCTGCCGGTCCCGAGAGTCATGAATATGGGGGCGATCACCCAGGCGGTAAGACCGAAGATGAAGTTGACACTCAAAAAGATCTGGACAATGTTGCTCGCAATGGCCCCAAACAGACTGATTCCTACCAGACTGATATGGCGTCCGAAGAGCTTCCGTGCTGAGAGCATGACGATTACGCTTGAAAAGCTTCCCGCCAGCGAGAAAAGGAACACGTAAGACGCGAGCGTGCCGTTGACGAGTCCCTGCCCAAGCACTTTCAGCAGAACGAGCAGAAATACATAGCCCGGAGACAGGAATTCCAGAGAAATCAGGATAGGAAGGTTTGCGAGCCCGAGTCGAAAAAACGGCAGTGGCTTTGGAAACAGATACTCTATCGTTGAAAAAAACAGGCAGAGTCCCGCGAGAAAGGCGACGAACTCAAGTTTCTCGTAACGGGATCGAACATCGGGTGCGACTTGTACGGTGCTCATGATTATCGACGCAGTATATTGCGATTCCAACTGACGCATCAACAGCGATCAGTCGTATATGCCATGATCCCGCAGGATGGAAAGCTTCATTTCTTTCAGTCTGCGTGAAAGACTGACTTTGTACACGTGCGGATTAATCATTCTGCGGTAGGTATGCGGGAGCGAGTTGACACGTGATACTGCACGACTTCGAAGCTCCGGCAGCGTTTCAGGCTCGCTGCATGCGGCCCCGTTTTTCATGACCTGCGATAAAAGCGGCCTCGTATAGTCGTAGTCTTCCATCCGATACTTCTGTGTGAGAGCTGACGGATGATGAAATGTCACCGCTTCTCCCCCCGGTATCGGCTCCCCGGCTTCCGAAACAAGATCGCCGAGCGGTTCGCCCGATTCGGTAAAAAAGCGAAACACCTGCTTGATCCCGGGGTTGCTCGACTTCTCCGGGTTATCGGAGACTTTCATGACGGGGCGCATCCCGTTGATCGTTTCGTCGTACCGTGCCGCAAGCTTGTATACACCGGGGAAGCTCGACTGAGATCCACCGGTAACGAGGTGAGTGCCGATTCCCCAGAGGTCGATCGGTGCGCCATCGGTTACCAGCTGGTTGACGATCCACTCGTCGAGCTCGTTGCTCACGGCAATTTTCGCGTCGGGGAAGCCGGCGTCATCGAGGCGTTTACGGACCGCGTGGGAGAGATATTCCAGGTCACCGCTGTCGAGACGGACGCCGAAGGACTTTCCCCGTTCCTTGAGCCAGGCTCCGACGGTTATCGCGTTCTCTATGCCGGACCCGAGTGTATCGTAGGTATCAATGAGAAAGATGCACCGGTCGGGGTACAGTTGCGCGTAGCGCTCGAATGCTTCGAGCTCGGTATCGAAAGTCATGACCCAACTGTGGGCCATGGTTCCACGTACCGGAAGCCCGTACTTCATCCCGGCAAGTGTGTTGCTTGTCGCTTCGACGCCTCCGATGTACGCGGCCCGCGCTGCGGACAGTGCTCCATCCGGTCCCTGTGCGCGGCGCATTCCCATTTCAAGGACTGATTTTCCGTGTGCCGCGTGTGTTATGCGGGCTGCCTTGGTTGCGATCAGGGTCTGGAAGTTCAGAATGTTGAGTATCATGCTTTCGACGACCTGCGCTTCAGCGAGGGGCGCATGAACACGCAGCAGTGGTTCATTCGGAAACACGACTTCTCCCTCCGGCATGGCGTACACGTCACCCGAAAACCGGAAACGGGATAGTTCGTCAAGAAAGTCCTTCTGGAAAGGTCCGAGGCTTTCGAGGTAGGCAAGTTCGCCTTCCGAGAAGGACAGGCTTTGCAGATGAGAAATTACATCCTGCACACCTGCGAGAATCGAGTAGCCGCCTCCGAAGGGCTGGGAACGAAAAAACAGTTCGAATACCACAGGGATATTTCTGTCGTAGGCATGATAGCCCTGCATCATGGTCAGTTCATACAGGTCCGTCGCAATACCAACACCCTTTGCTGAATCCATCAATCTTCTTCCTTCCAGACTGGACTTACTGATCGTCGATGCCCACGTATATCGGCGAACCCGAAGGGAGCGACCAGACTGATGAACAGCATCACGGCCGACAGAAGCCCAAAAATCCCGGTCGCGCCCCAGAGTTCCATGGGATCGTCGACGCGTGCCGCCTCGGGTCGTTCGGGCCGGTACAGGACGCGTATACGGTCTCCGGGCTCAAGCTCCATTGAACGAACACCGCGTCGTGCTTCTACAACATAACGGGTATCGGTTTCATCCGCAAACTCAATGATCGGATAGAACAGTCGGCCCGTTTCCGGGGCGACCAGCGGGGCGGGATTGTCAACTTGATCAAATGCGATTACTTCGCCCTCGGTTGAAACTGCAGTCCGCAAAAACAGCCAGGTACCAAACGCGTGAGATAGAGCGACTCCAAAAAGCAGCAGACTGATCAGCCGGATCATCCTGCCGACCCCGATTTTTTTCTGCTTACCCGTCCGTCTCATTGCCTGCCACCTCCTTGCCATTTCTCAGTGAGGCCAGATAGTCTTCGATAAGCTGTGCACCGTGTGCGTAGTCTCTGCTGTGCAGAACCGCATCGGTGAAATCTGCGACGTGATCACCGGCTCCCATGTACATTTTCACGAATTTTTTCAAGGCATGGTAGTTCCGGCGGTCGCCCCATTGCCGGCGGTGAAGGCGAAAGTGGCGCCTGAGCGCCATGACTCTGTCTATTACCGGAACTGATTCGAATGAACTTCCGTCTCGCCGAAATATGTACAGATTCTCGAATATACCCCGCCCTATCATAACGCCGTCGACGCCGCTTTCTTCTACCCTTCGCGCAACTTCCGCCTGCGACCTGACGTCGCCGTTGCCTATCACTACCGTTTCAGGAGCGAGCTGATCGCGGAGCCGCACACATTCGGCCACGGCCTTCCAGTCAGCATCACCTTCAGACATCTGACTCGCAATGCGCCCGTGAACCGTCAGTGCATCGAGACCGTGCTCGAGCAGAAACCCGATCCAGGCTTCGGTTGTCCTTGTCCGAAAACCGATGCGCGTTTTCACGCTGACAGGAAGTGGACCGGCATTTTCGCGTGTTGCATGAATAATTTCGGACGCAAGACTTCTGTTTTCTATGAGTGCTGAACAGAATCCCTTGCGTGTCAGCTTTCGGATCGGGCAACCCATATTTATGTCGACGCCGGAGAAGCCCATCTGAGTGAGTCGGGGAACGATTGTAGCGTAGTTCTCGGGATTGTTACCCCAGATCTGTACGACGATGGGTGTTTCTGCGGGTGTGTATTGAAGCCGGCGGCCGATACGCTGCGACTGGGGACCACAAAGCCCGTCCACCCCGGTAAACTCGCTGAAAAATACGTCTGGCCTTCCGGACGCAGCTACAACCCGACGAAAAACGGTGTCCGTCACATCTTCCATGGGGGCAAGCACCTGAAAGGGTCTGGGAAGATCGCGCCACAGACGTTTCGTGGTTGAAGCATTCATGAAGTCTACCGGAAACAAAAAAAAGATAAAAAAAAGGCCTCCAGAGGAAAGGAGGTAGGAAAACCTCTGGAAGGCCCGCAGCAAAAAGTGAATGAAAACCGGTTTCTACAGCACAACGTACTCGAAACATGATCTTCACTACGATTCATAGGGTATAAAAATTATCGCGGAACGGCTACATGCACAGGCGAAAAAAAACGTCTCATCGAACAGAAAATACCGATAAAGAGTTCCTGATTCCATATATGAGACAGTTTTCTGTCAAGATATCCGGACTATACCAGCTCGGGGTTATCTCTATACAGCGGATGCACATTCTTGCGGTAATTCCGGTACTGTTCTCCCGCCTGATAGCTCGACCTGACCAGAGGGCCGGAGTGACAGTGCTCGAATCCTTTCTCCATGGCAATATCACGGAGACCGGCAAACTCCTCCGGCGTCCAGTACCGCTGTACAGGAAGATGATTGCGTGTCGGCTGCAGATACTGACCGAGGTTGAGAATCGAAACATTATTGGCAAGAAGATCGTCCATGGCTTCTTTCAACTCGTCGGTGGTCTCTCCGAGACCGAGCATTATGCTTGACTTTGTCGTCGTCTCGGGATCGATTTCTTTTGCCGTGCGAAGAAAAAACAGACTTCGCTCGTATGTGGATCGGCTCCGCACACTCGGCGTCAGTCTTTTGACGGTTTCGATATTGTGGCTCATTACTTCAGGCCGGCTTTCGCACGCTGTACGTATACTGTCGACGTGCCCCATCATGTCGGAGCTGAGGATTTCGACCGTCGTTTCCGGGCTGCGAACGCGTATACGACGGACCGTGGCCGCCACGATCCCCGCCCCGTTGTCCTTGAGGTCGTCCCGGTTGACCATGGTTATGACAACGTGTCGCAGCTGCATATCGGCGACCGATTGCGCGACGCGATCGGGTTCACCGAGGTCTATTCCACGAGGCAGGCCTGTCTTTACCGAGCAGAAACGACACCGTCGGGTGCATGTATCACCGAGAATCATGAATGTCGCGGTCCGGTGTTCGCCCCAGCACTCGTGAATGTTTGGACAGCGCGCTTCTTCACAGACCGTGTGAAGGTTTTCGCTGCGCATGATTTTTTTAAGATCTTTAAAATTGGTGTTCGTGTTGAGCTTGATTTTCAGCCATTCGGGCTTGCGGTTTACCGGATACACGATGTCCCTGCCGTCATTCTGTTCTGATTCCTGATCCTGTAACATGGCTTGTAGTATATCGGGACACGGACCTGATCGTACAGCTCTATGCTTATTGACCGCATCGAAAGTGGTTTTGTAGACTGACTGTTCATGGAAACCGCAACAGCGTCCCGCCACAGCACCACGCACACCGTGCAATCGGTGCGAGACCTCACCGACAGCACCTACGTTCTACGCATGGACCGTCACAATATGAGTTTCAGTCCCGGACAGTACATCAGTCTCGGCGTAAACGACGATATCAACATGAGGGAGTACTCTGTCTACTCCGGCGTTGACCAGGACTTTCTCGAAGTCATCGTCAAGGAAGTTGATAACGGTCACGTCAGCAAACTTCTCCGGAGGTTGAAACCCGGGCAGAGTGTCCGCCTCGACGGACCATTCGGTTTCTTTACGATAGACCCTGAGACGCGGCAGAATGCGGATTTTCTGTTTGTGGCAACGGGAACAGGTATCAGTCCGTTTCATTGTTTCGCATTGAGCTACCCTGAGCTCCGTTACACCCTTCTCCATGGAGTGCGCACATCCGAAGAATGTTATGATAACGACGTTTTTCCGGCGGATCGATACACTCCGTGTATAAGCAGGGAGTCATCTGCTCACTTCAACGGACGCGTGACCGAATACATCCGCCAGAACCCGGTCAAACCGGAAACGAAATGCTACCTCTGTGGAAACTGTGACATGATCTACGAGGCGTTTGATATTCTTACTGATCAGGGTGTACCGGCAGAGAACCTCTTCGCCGAAGTATATTTTTAGGTCTGATCCGCACGCAGCTACAGGAGCAAAGTACATGAAATATTTTCTCATTCAGCTCGGATGTCAGATGAACCAGAGTGACGGTGAGCGTATACGAACCGTCATAGAGTCACTCGGGTATACAGCCGGCGAAACCGAAGAGGACGCCGACCTTCTGGGAATCGTGGCCTGTTCGGTCAGACAGAAGGCGATAGATAAAGTGTATTCCAAGATTGAGAAGTGGAACCGTCAGAAGAACGAACGCAATCTTCTGACCTTTGTCAGCGGCTGTATTCTTCCTGCCGACAGGGAAAAGTTTCTCGACCGCTTCGACCTGCTCTTCTCGATCAACGATCTCCCCCAACTGCCGGATATGATTCGCCAGTATGGTGTCGTCACCCCCGTTTCGGGTATCGCCCGAAACCCCGAATACGATCCGGCATCCGTGGCTGCGCATTCGGTCGGAGAACAACAGAAACAGGAGTCACAGAAGACCGGAACATCGGATGCAGCGACAACGGCCGCTCCCGTCCTGTCAGTGGCTGCCCTGAAGAGAAGTCGTGGGGGTAAAGGAAAGGCCCTGACGGCGCCGAGACCAGCTGACGATCGTGATACCTCGTACTGGCATATCGGTCCGAGCTATCAGAGCAGTTTTGAAGCGTACATTCCCATACAGAACGGCTGCGACAAGTTCTGCACCTTCTGCGCAGTACCCTACACGCGAGGACGAGAGGTCAGTCGCAGCAGCGAAGACATTTTTTCTGAGGTACGCGCGCTCGTCTCGAAGGGATATCGCAGCATTACCCTGCTCGGACAGAACGTAAACAGCTACGGACTTGACCGCAAGGGGGAAGAAATCACTTTCGCGGAGCTTCTTCGCGGCATCGGAGAAATCGGGCGCGAAACGGGGGCCGATTTCTGGACGTATTTTACCAGTCCGCATCCGAGAGATATGACCGATGAGGTCATAGATACGATAGCCTCATACCCGGTTCTTGCGAAAATGATACACCTGCCCGTTCAGAGCGGTGACGATAAAGTGCTGATCCGCATGAATCGTAACCATGGGGTAGCCAGGTACAGAAAAATCGTAGAAAAAATCCGCTCGACGATTCCGCAGGCGACACTCTTTACCGACATTATTGTCGGATTCACCGGTGAAACCGAGGAACAGTTCGAGAACACACGGAAGATCATGGAAGAGTTTCGGTACAACATGGCCTTCATTGCCATGTACAGTCCGCGTCCCGGCGCCGCAAGCGCACGCTGGGACGATGATATTTCTGTTGATGAGAAGAAACGCCGCATGCATCTGCTCCAGGAAGAGTTGAAAAAGAGCAGCTACGCGTACAACAAGAGCCTCATCGGGACGGTTGTCCGTGTGCTCGTCGATGGAAAGGACAGGAAAGCAGGTTATCTCTCGGCCCGGACCGAAGGAAAACTGACCGTTCGTTTTTCCTCGGACGACGAAAGCCTCATCGGATCATTCGTGCATCTGGAGATCACCAGCTGCCGCGAACTGAGTCTTGAGGGAAGCATCGTATCTCCCGAACGTGTCGTGAACCTGGCGTCCTGATGACCGAAGGGGTAAACCGCATGCAGAGATCGATAGCCTTTCAGACACTCGGTTGCAAACTTAATCAGTATGAGACCGACGCACTTGCAGCCCGCTTTCGGGATAATGGATATCGTATCGTCGCTCCGACCGATCCTGCAGACTGTTACGTTATCAATACCTGTACGGTAACCAACAAGGGCGACCGGAAAAGCCGCAACGCCATACACCGGGCTGTACGCCTGAAAGACCGTGTGCTGCCCGTCATTGCGAGCGAAACACCAGCGATAGAACAAATGCCCGGGCTGACACAGGGTTTCCCCTCAGCGGAGGCCATGGTCGTCGTTACGGGATGTTACGTCGAGAGTGCATGGGACACGATCAGCAAGGACACGCGCGTCATCGCCGTTCCCAACGACGCAAAACAGTCAATCTTCGAGCTCGTAGACGCCAGAATGAACGGGGAAATGCTCGGACCGGAAGAACTCCCGAGAGGTGTTTTCAACTACGGTATGCAGTCGCAACTGTTTCATACCAGGGCGATGATTAAAGTACAGGACGGCTGCGATAACTTCTGCAGCTTCTGCATTATACCGAGCGTTCGCGGTCGAGCGGTAAGTCGTCCGCAGAAGGCAATACTCGACGAACTCCGTTTACTCGTAGAAAAGGGCTATCGCGAAATCGTGCTCACCGGAGTAAACATCAGCCGGTATGCCGACGCGGACACCGGTTTCAGCAATCTCGTCGAACAGATGCTGGACGTCGACGGCGATTTCCGACTTCGCATTTCGAGCCTTGAACCCGACCGTATTACAGGGCACTTCCTCGATCTTTTCGAGCACCCGAAAATGGCTCCACATCTGCACCTCTGTCTGCAGAGCGGGAGTGAGCGCATTCTGCTACAGATGCGCAGGCAGTATACTGCCTCCGAGTACCGGGGTATTGCCGAAACCCTGCGTGCAAAATACCCGGACTTCAATCTGACTACGGACTGCATCGTGGGCTTTCCGGGCGAAACCGAAGAGGACTTTCAGGCGAGCTGCAATATGATTCGCTCGATCGGGTTCAGTCATGTCCATACATTCCCCTATTCGCGTCGTCAGGGAACACGGGCGGAACGTATGCCGGATCAGGTCTCCGAGAAGGAAAAAAAACGTCGTGCCACCGCGATCAGGGAGTTGAGTTATACCGGTAAGCTTCAGTACCGAAGGCAGATGGAAGGGACAACACAGCGACTGCTTGTAGAACGGGTGCAGGATGGTATCGCCTACGGGTATACCGAACACTACGTACCCGTCGCGGTGCCGATCCCGGTCGAGATGCGATCAGCGGAGCTTCATAATCAGTTCCTGTCCGTCCGGATCGAGCATCTGCCGACGCCATCAAGTCCCGATCTCGAGAGTGATCTCCGAGCGCCGGCGCACCTCACGGACGTCGTACGTCAGGCTGGTTGACTGTGTCCGCGTCGACGCAGCGGCTCATTGTCCAGACAGCACACGCGTACAACCGCATTACCGCTCGAGCTTTTGGACTCAAACTCGCCGACAGCCATGAAGGCCTGCAACAGTATACGGCCGGGGATCAGATCATGATTGTTCCGGACCCGGACGAGCTCATGATACGCACCGCCTTTACCATGGGTGCTTTGTACCGCACCGACGATGTCGTACGAACCTGCCACAGACAGGCTGTCCTGGTTGTCGAAGTCCCTGATACCGAAACGATCGCGATTGTGAACGCAGTCAACCGGGATGGTCACCGCAGTCCATACTATCCGGACGTTCTGCTCGCTCATTCCCTTCCCGAACGGCAGGTAAACAACCGACTCGCCGAAACGTTCGTACAGACCGTACAGGCCTATGTGCCACCGCATGGAGTCTCGATTCTCGCCGTTCCTCCGTGTACCGGCTCTAAGCAGTCCACCGCTTACACACGCTTTCGGCGCGAGGCAACAAACGCATTCGCACTCTACAGGAACTACCTTGACCGTCTTTCCGCGACATGCTCACCGGAAGTTTCGCTGACACCGGATGAGTATACGGCTGTTATGACCGTCTGTCGGGCTGCCCGTCTGCACCGTAACGACGAACGCTCAGTGCAGAAAGCGGCGCTCGCCCGCCGTATACGGACAGGTTCGGTCCCGGTGAACAGTCTCATGGAGATTCGCACCGCCACGCGATCGCCGACGTCAGGAGACCCCCGGAGCGTGGTAGCCACAATCCTTCGGGTTCTGGAGGCTGATCTTGCCACATACTGAAACAGAGACCCGTTCGGTATTGCCCGCGGTCGGACGTGTATACGTGGAACGGGACGCGCTTGAGTATCCCGACACGGAACGCATAATGGAGCGTCTCCCCGACGCTCCGGTGCAGGTAATCGGACACTACAAGGACATATTCAACCGACCCGGACAGCATTTTCAGACTCAGAAACACGCACCCGCACTGATACTCGCGGTTGAGAAAGAGAACCTGCTGTACGACGGTAAGTCACGCGTAGCAAGCTGGGGGGCGAATCTTCCCCTGTACTACAATGCTCCTGTCCGGAACTGCGTGTATAACTGCGATTACTGCTTTCTTCAGGGCATGCATAACTCGGGTAATCTTGTCGTATACGTGAACACCGAGGACTTCATGGCTGCGGCGTCCCGAAAAGCTTCAGTCGAGCCCATATTCCTGAGTATCAGCTATCTGACCGACCTCCTGGCCCTCGAACCGCTTCTGCCGATATGCGAACGCTGGATCAGCTTCGCGGAGACGAATGATAATCTTACGATAGAAATCAGGACGAAGAGCGACCTGTTCAGAGTCATCAGGCATCTCGGGAAACCCCTGAATACGGTCCTCAGCTTCAGTCTATCACCCGATCACATTGCCCGCAGGTATGAGCGTGGTTGTGCTCCGCTTCAGGGACGGCTGCTTGCTGCGCGAGAGGCGATTCGTGCAGGCTGGCGCGTGCGTTTATGCATAGACCCCATCGTCAGAACTGCCGACTGGAAACGGCAGTACACCGAGTTCGTTCGAGAGATCTTTAGAAGACTTCCGTCCGACGGCATCGAAGAGATCAGCTTTGGCGTCGTGCGCCTCGCCCCGGATTTCCTGAAACGAATACAACTTATGCGACAGGATTCAGACATCCTGTATTTTCCGTTCGTAACCGAGGAGAGCGGCACGTACGGGAAGGTGTCGACCTATCCAGCAGACGCGAGAGAAGAAATGAAGCGTGTGCTTGAGCAGGAACTCTTGAACCACATAGCCACCGAAAAGATACATTTTGTCCACGGATAAAGAGCCACGGGCCCGGCAACCGTTGACAATTTATTGAGGCAAGGGATACGCTCGGTGTACGGATAACGAACCGATAAGAAGGAAACATGCAATGACAACAACACAGATAACCGTAACAGAAAAAGCTCAGAAGGAGCTCATTGGACTCGAAGTGAATCATGAGCAGTTTCTTCGCCTCTGGGTAGAGCCGGGCGGCTGTTCAGGAATGAGTTACGGCGCTGCTATCGATGAGGAGATGGGCGAAGGGGATCAGGTCATTTTCGAAAATGAACAGATCCGTGTTGTTTCAGATCCGGAGAGTGTTCAGTATTTTGACGGTCTGACCATCGATTATACCGATGACCTTGTACAAAGCGGGTTTCGCTTCATCAACCCTAATGCCGTTCAGTCCTGCGGCTGTGGTTCGAGCTTTTCCTGCGACAGCTGCGGCTGATCTCGCGATCACGTTCATGGCAAAGCAACTAAAAACTCAGCTCACCGGCGGAGAAAGTGTTTTCTGTATAAATGAGTCGCAACTCATAAAGGCCTACAGTCTCTGGGAGACCGAAAGTCCGGAGGGCGACAGGGTCCGTGACATGGTATCCCGCCTCGAGACCGAATACTCGCGAAACGAACGTGCGTCGATAGCATTTGTTCTCATAGACCGACTCCTCAAGGGAAAGGACTCGGGAACGGCTTAAACGCTTCCCGAGGCCCTGAAAATGCGGTCCCGAAGCCCCTGAGTCGCCGGGCTCTCGGGCGGTAATTCTACAAAGATTCGCGTATACCCCGACCGTTCTGCCTGAAAAAGCCACTCGTACAGATTGTACTCGTAGGCCTGCACGTCCGTCGCATAGCGCAATCCCGCCTCGGCACCACCGCAACGCAGAAACTCTGCGGCGAATTTTCCTTCCATGCAGAACATACAGTCCCGTTCGGAATCGATGCCAATTGACCCGAGCGACGATACCGAATCAATTGCGATCACCTCAGCATCCGGTTTGTAGTGCATATGCCGCGTACCCGGCGATACAGCGGCTTCGTTGACAGAAACCGCCGTCTCTACGGCACTCTGCGATTGATGCAGGGGATTCGGACACGAAAGGCATTCGCAGATCTCCTCTATGGTGATGCGACCAGGTCGAAGAATCCTGGGCATCCCCTGCTCGACGACCACTACCGTCGACTCAATTCCGAGCTGGCACGGACCTCCGTCAAGAACGGCACGTACCCTGCCGTTCATCTCCGACAGGGCCGAAAACGCAGTCGTAGGACTCGGACGGCCGCTTTTATTAGCGCTTGGTGCAGCGATACCGACATCCGAGAGTTCTATGATGCGTCGTGTGACGGGGTGTCCGGGTATCCGTATCGCAACCGTTGGCAAGCCCGCACGGACGTTTGCCGCGACCGTGTCGCGAGCCGGCAGAACGAGCGTCAGCGGACCCGGTGCAAAGCGGGTAAAGAGTTTTTCAGCGATTCTGTCTACGAATGCGTATCGATCCGCCATTTCGATAGAAGAAACGTGGACTATAAGCGGATTGTCCTGTGGGCGCCCCTTCGCTTGAAAAATGCGCTCAACGGCCTCTTCCCGGTCGCACCGGACACCGAGACCGTAGACGGTTTCCGTCGGCACAATGACGAGTTCACCGTTTCTCAGGAGCACGACAACACGATCTATATCATCTGCGGTAAGTAAATGGGTCTGCATATCGTTGGGCCTTGATTTTTGGGAACAATGCTGCAAGAGTCAAGCGCTCATGAAACCCCTTTTGCGAAGACTGTCAGCTTTCAGAGAGATCGCACGTACCCCTGACCCGTTCGAACAGGAACACAAACTGTTCTGGGCCAATCGCTATGTTTCGCGTCATGTTCTCCATGCCCACCTCGACGACGAAACAGATGCGGCGAGCCGAAAACTTCCCGAGATACAAAAACAATGCCGGTGGATAGACCGGACCTTCCGTCAGAGGCAGCGCATCCGCGAGTCTTCCGTTCAGGACCGCCATCGAGTCCTTGACCTCGGCTGTGGCCCAGGCCTGTATGCACGAGAACTGCAGGCGGACGGCTACCACGTTACGGGTCTCGACGTCTCCCCTGCTTCCATACGATACGCCCGTCGACATTCAGTCGATTCGCCAGATCAGGCAGTCTACAGATGCGTGGATTACACGACGGTAAGCCTGCCCGAGACGACGTATTCGCTGGTTCTGTGTATCTACGGAGGGATGGGCACGATGTCCGATGAGACACAGTCCAACCTTCTGACACGGATTTACCGCAGTCTGCTTCCTGGTGGAATTCTCATTTTCGATGCATTTACCGAAGCGTACGCTGAGGACGAAAAGCTTGATACCGACTGGCACTATATTCCAGCGAACGGATTCTGGATGCGAAGCCCGCATATGCTTCTTGAGCGAAGCTACGTGTTCGAAACACACCGGGCGTTTGCGAACGCGTACACGACTATCTCGCTGAGCGGCAGAGCGCGACGATATCTGGTCTGGCACCGATACTACGACACAGTCGAACTCTACGAGCGTCTCAAGAACATCGGTTACACCGGCATCCTGCACCATGCCGACCTCAGCGGCACTCCCTGGTACTCCGGGAGTAAATGGATCGGCATGGTTGCAATAAAACCGGAATAGTGTCCTCTTGTCTCAGGCCTTGATCCAGACGAATCCGTCTTCGACCTTCGTTTCGTAGGTCTTTACCGGGCGGGTTGCTGGAAAGTCCTTCACAGCCCCTGTCCGGATATCGAACCGGGAACCGTGTTTCGGACAATACACGTCCCCTTCGACGATCATACCCTCACAGAGCGGGGAATATTCGTGCGAACAGGAGTTGTCGGTCGCGTATATCCCGTCTTCGAGACGGAATATCGCGAACTGTTTCCGACGATGGAAAAAGCAGTATGTCGATTTAAAGCCATCCTCGGCGACGACTTTATGCCACTTTGCCATGCCGTGTTTCCTTAATCGTCATTATCGTGAGCTTCGTAGACGCGCCGCGATACGAGCGCTCGCAGCTCGTTCTGCAGACGCTCGGGTGCCTTGTCTATGATGTCCTCAAAAAAGCCCATAAGCAAGGTTTCTTCCGCCTCGATAGGCGTGTACCCACGGGAGTGCAGATAGTGAAGCTGCATCGGATCAAGTTTCCCGGTGCTCGAGCCGTGACTGCACCTAACGTCGTCAGTGTTTATCTGCAGCGTCGGAATGCTGTCGGACCGGGCGCCGTCGTTCATGACAAGATTCTTGTTTGTAAGGTACGCGTCGGTCTTCGTCGCGTTCGGGGCGACCTCGATAAGACCCTGGTAGATCGCGTGAGCCTCGTCGCGTACTGCACCCTTGTAATAGGTCCGGCTTTCCGCACGGGGAGCGCGATGGTGCTGTACGGTACGCATATCCATCTGCTGGTCCTCAAAGGGGAAGTACAGTCCATTAAGACGGACGAGTGATCCCGGTCCATCGAGCGTACAGTCAAACCGTGATTTTGACAGCATACATCCGAAGTTGCACAGATAATGCTGAAGGTCGCCGTCCTTCTGTATGCTCCCGTTGCCAAAGCAGAAATACGTCGAATCAAGGTTCAGATTCTGTACTGCCATGAAACGGACGTGTGAGGCTTCTCCTATAGAAACGCCTATACCTTCGTTGACGAGCACCTCACCTTCCTCGGCCCCGGTGATCGTCTGAACGATCATCGCGTCAACGAGACTATCCGCTGCGACGACGTGGTATGGTGCAAGCACCGCTTCATCGTCATCGACGTGTGTTTCGATGTAGATAGGGTCGTCAAGTCGGGTATTTTTCGGGAGGTATACGAAAACCCCGTGGGTGATCGTAGCAAAATTCCATAGCTGCAACTTGTTGTCAGCGTTCGCGAGGTTCTCTCGCATAATCGGTTCGGCCACCGTGCGGACAACAGCCGCAAGCTCGTCACCGTGTCGACCCGCCGCTGCTTCGCGCAGACTCACGACTACCAGACCGGCATCGCGGGCTTTTTCCGACAGCGCTGAACCTGTGCATACCCCGTTCACGAAACGTATTATTGCACTCGCATCGTCGGGAAGCTCGACTGAATCAGAGGATGCCTCGGTAGGTTTGATTGCGTAGCTGTCGAAATCGTATGACGATATGTCGGTTCGCCTCCACTCCTCGAGTTCCGTTGTCGGCCACTGTTCACCCGAGAACCGCGAAAACGCATCCTTTCGTAGCGAGGTAATCCAGTCGGCATCGGTCTGTTCGTGTATATACCCGTTCAACGCACCTGTACCTTCGTACAGGTGCTCTTTTTGTGATGTACTCACTCTGTAACCCCTTTTCCTTAACCTACGGAGCCTTCCATCTCAAGCTCGATGAGCCTGTTCAGCTCGACTGCATACTCCATGGGAAGCTGCTTTACGAGCGGGTCAAGGAAGCCGTTGACAATCATCGTGCTTGCCTCTTCCTCGTCCAGACCCCGGCTGGTGAGATAGAAAAGCTGTTCTTCGGAAATCTTCGACACCCGCGCCTCGTGTTCTATGGACACGTCGTCGCTCATGATATCCATGTACGGATAGGTGTTGCTCTTGCTTTCCGGATCGAGTATGAGCGCATCGCACTCTACGTGACTTCGTACGTTGGTGAGACCCGGCTCGACTTTTATCTGACCGCGATAGCTCGCAATTCCGCCGTCCTTGCTGATTGACTTGGACGTAATGACACTCGATGTGTTCGACGCACAATGTACGCATTTACCTCCGGTGTCCTGCTCCTGTCCCTTGCCTCCGAAGGCGATAGACAGAATCTCTCCGTGAGCGCCTTCTCCCATGAGCCAGACTGCGGGATACTTCATGGTCCGCTTACTGCCAAGATTACCGTCGACCCATTCTACGGTAGCGTCCTTGTATGCGACACCCCGCTTCGTAACGAGGTTGTACACGTCGCTCGACCAGTTCTGTATCGTCGAGTACCGCACGCGCGCTCCTTCGAGCGCGACGATCTCGACCACTGCCGAGTGCAGACTGTCCGTTGCGAACACCGGAGCAGTACACCCTTCAACGTAGTGAACAAAACTTCCCTCATCTGCGATTATCAGGGTTCGTTCAAACTGCCCGAAGTTCTGGGAGTTGATGCGAAAATATGCCTGAAGCGGTACATCAACGTGAACACCAGGTGGAATATACACGAAACTACCACCGCTCCAGACAGCACTGTTGAGCGCCGCAAACTTGTTGTCCGAGTAGGGAATAACCGTGCCGAAAAACTTCCGGACCAGATCTGGATGTTCACGAACCGCAGTTTCCGGGTCAGTGAATATCACTCCCTTGTCTTTCAACTCCTGCTGAATGTTGTGATAGACCATCTCCGAATCGTACTGTGCGCCAACTCCAGCTAGATACTTCCGTTCGGCTTCGGGGATACCAAGCCGATCGTAGGTTTCCTTGATCGCCGCCGGCACGTCGTCCCAGGAGTCGTACTGCTTTTCCGAGGGCTTCGCATAATAGCAGATATTCTCGAAATCGATGCCGGAGAGGTCACCTCCCCAGTTCGGCATGGGCTTGGCCCGAAAGGTTCGCAGGCTCTCGAGTCTGAACTCGCGCATCCATTCCGGTTCGTTCTTGTGATCACTGATGGCGTGAATAACTGCTTCGTTCAGTCCCCGCTCCGTCTTGAATACACTTTCGTCGGGGAAATGAAACCCGTACTTATAATCTTCGACCTGTACCTGTTCCTGCTCAGTGCTCATGGACGATCTCCTTTTCGTTTTCTTCTTCTTCGATGCCGTGCTGCTTTCGGATCCAGTCGTACCCGCGTTCCTCAAGAGCTTCAACGAGCTCACGACCACCGCTGGTTACAATTGTTCCCTTGTACATGATGTGAACGAAGTCCGGCTTGATGTAATCGAGAATGCGCTGGTAGTGAGTAATGACCATCCCACCGAAATCCGGTCCGCGAAGTTCGTTCAGTCCGTTCGCGACTATGCGGAGCGCGTCGATGTCCAGACCGCTGTCCGTCTCGTCCATAACCGCAAACGAAGGCTTGAGCATGAGCATCTGCAGGACTTCCATCCGCTTCTTCTCCCCGCCGGAAAAGCCTTCGTTCAGGTAGCGGTTAATGAAATTCTGGTCCATATCCATGAAATCAAGCCAGCTTCGAAGCTCCTTGATAAAGGCGGACGCCTTGAAGTCCTCTTCACCGAAGCGTATTTCAGCTGCCCGCTTGAGAAAGCGGCCGACGGTAACCCCCGGTATTTCGACGGGATACTGAAACGCCATAAACAGACCGAGTCGGGCGCGTTCGTGGGTTTCGAGTTCGAGAATGTTTTCTCCGTCTACGAGAATCTCTCCGCCGGTGACTTCGTATGATGGGTGTCCGAAAATAACGTTGCTGAGCGTACTCTTTCCGCTCCCGTTTGGTCCCATGAGTGCGTGGAGCTGTCCGCTCTCCATGGTCAGGTCTATTCCTTTCAGAATGGGCGTATCGTCAATCTGTGCTCTAAGGTCTCGTATTTCCAGTTTCATGTGTCTATGTCTCCTACTTGTGATGTGATTATTTGGCCCGATCCGTCTATATCGGGTAACCGAGTTCAAGCCTGGCCTCTTCACTCATAAAATCGAGGCTCCATGGCGGATTCCACACCAGATTACACTCGATCCTGTTGATTCCCGTCAGCCGCTTCAGGGTCTCGTTCATATCGTTTTCAATGACATCGGCAAGCGGGCAGCCTGGTGACGTCAGGGTATAGTCAATCTCGATTCGATCCTCGTGGGGTTCGACGCGATACACAAGGCCGACGTCCACGATATTCATCCCGATTTCGGGGTCAATAACATGCTTCAGTGCGTCAAGCACTTCACCTTTCGACAACATAAGAGCCTCCCATCTAACCGCTAATCTTCTTCGGTGGAAAAGTTTTATCGTTTAAAAGACGATATCATATTCAGTTTTTCTTGAAAAGGGTCAACCATGAAATTTACCGCTTTTGTGCTTTCTGTAAGGTACACATAACCCCGCTTGGGCTTCCAGCTTCTTCGGACCGAAACTTGAAAAATACCGGGACACACCCTGTTAGTGACCGATAAGAGCCGATTGACATGAACCCTTCGAGTGGTAAGCATAGGGCTTGTGCGAGTTCTGATTATTCTGTGCAACCCGAAAACATCAAGCCTCAGTCATGCCCTCGCGCAGTCAATTCAACGCACTCTCGAACAGGATAATCATACCGTAGACCTCATTGACCTGTATCGGGACGGGTTCGATCCGACACTTCGCCTCGAGGAGTACCAGCGAAAGTTCAGTTTTGACGATGAGATACGCCGTTACACCCAACTTCTCACCGATTCCAGCCTGCTTGTCTTCATACATCCTGACTGGTGGGGCGGAATGCCCGCCCTGCTTCACGGTTTCATTGACAGGGTCTTCAGACCGGGGGTTGCCTATGAATACGCGGGTCCCGATTTCGGCAGAAAAACGCCCCGTCCGCTCCTGAACGGAAAACAGGGTATCGCCTTTGTGACGAGCGACTCGGATAAACCGTCCGACCGCATGCATCCGCTGCAACTAGTCTGGCCGGATCACATATTCGGCTATTGTGGCATCCGAAGCCACGGGTGCCACATTCTCTTTTCGGTACACGATTCCCGATATCGCGCGCGCGTTGACTGGATTAATCAATCAGCGCTTCGCTGCAGACAGATCACCGGAGAAGCGCAATGACATTGATTCTCATGAGACACGCAGAGGCCGAACACGGAAGGCCCGACCAACTTCGTGTGTTAACCGACACAGGACGAAAAGAAGCCGCTACGCGTGCTATGAGCATGGCCGCGCATGCAATTCTGCCAGAATACGTCGTTACGTCGACCGCGCGAAGAACACAGGAAACTGCCGACCTCGTAACACAGACCTTGCGCGTGGATGTTCCGGTCCACACGGATGAGACGCTCTATACAGGGAATGAGACCGACTATCTCCTTTCCATTTCACGCGTACACGAATCATTTCGGACGGTTCTGCTGATCGGGCATAATCCGACAATATCACTGCTCGCGACACTGTTCGCGGGTTACTCGGTGCCCTTTTCACCTGCCGACGCCGTGTACTGTAGACTACCTGTGGACACCTGGGCCGAGCTCGCCCTGTCAGGCTCGGACCGTGTAGAAGTTCTGCATCTGTAATTTATCGGTCTGTGTAATCAATCCTCGGATGCGAGGTCAAGCACGTACACCGCTTCGTCGTTGACTCGTTCGCCGGTTCGGGTCCATCCGAGTCGGGGGAACAGTTTACGCGCACGCTCGTTATCGTCCGAAAAGCTCAGATACAGGGCAGGACAGCTGAACTGTGTCCGGAGTCGCTCCGTCAGCACCTTGAGGGCCTGTGTGGCGTAGCCCTTCCCCTGATGGTACTGGTCTATCATGAGCCGAAGCAGCCAGTATCGTCCGTCTTCATCATCCACGCCATACATGAGAAATCCGACCATCGTTCCGTCCGCGTATATCGCGAGCGGCGTTACGTCATTGTCGATCTGGGCGCGTGCGAGCGAAAACAGATTCGACTTTACGAAGCCTGTCTGATCCTCCGTCACGCTGAGACTAATGCACTCATCGAAGTTCTCGTGTGTGAGTTTTTGAAGTTCTACGGCCATGAACGCTCCTTAACTGCGTGTTACCGGCGCACGCGCTTACGTAAACCGGGAATGAAGTATAGTATACGATGGTGTTGTTTAAAAGACAAAGTGGTCTTCAGCGATCGATCCGGTACTCGCGACGTTTTCAGGACCTGGTCAGTGTTCTCGCCAGATACGGTCTCGCCGATCTTCTCAAGCTTATCAAAGTTGATCGAAGCTTCAGGCGCGTGCGTCGCCTGCTTAAGAAAGTTCACATTGACGTTCCTCCGGAGACCTCGCGCTGGGAGCGACTGCGACTTGCGCTCGAAGAACTCGGGCCAACCTTTATCAAGTTCGGGCAGCTGCTCAGCAACCGGAACGATATTCTCCCCGCCGAACTCATACGTGAGCTCGAATCCCTTCAGGATCGGGTACCACCTTTTCCTGTAGAAGATGTGCACCGGACGATACAACGCGACCTCGGTCGACCCGTTCAAGACGTATTCAAGTCCTTCGACGACGTTGCCGTAGCGAGTGCTTCAATTGCCCAGGTGCATAAGGCACAATTGCACGACGGTACCGTAGTCGCGGTGAAGGTGCAGCGACCCGGCCTGCGCGATCTTGTCGACACGGATCTCGATATTCTCATGGGGCTTGCGCGTCTTGTCGAAGCATATGTGCGCTCGAGCCGGCTTCTGAACCCGACAGGCTTTGTCCAGGAGTTTCGCGAGCGGCTTTTTGAGGAACTCGACTTCTCACTTGAAGCTCAGAGCATACGTCGATTCACCGTCATGTTCGCAAAGTCCAAAGATGTGAGAGTACCAGTCGTATATCGTGACCTGTGCAGTGAGCGCATCGTTACTATGGAGTACATTGAGGGAACGCGCATGACCGAGGTCATACGCTCGCACGACGGCAGGTTTGACAAGAAGGAACTCGCCCGAAAAGGCGCGAACATCATGCTGGAACAGGTATACCTGCACGGATTCTTTCACGGTGATCCACACCCTGGGAACCTCATGGTTCTGCCGGGTAACGTCATATGCTTTCTCGACTTTGGTGCGATGGGACGACTTCGGCCGCGTGAACGTCAGGCATTGAATGAGACCGTACTTGGCCTCGTCGATATGGATACGGTACGCGTCACGGATGCGCTTCTTGACCTCACCGAAGGTGATCCGGCCTTGAATCGTGCCAGACTCGAAGACGCAGTTTTTGATCTCATCGACGAGTATTCAAGCGCGAGTCTCGAAGACCTCGATCTGGGCACGCTCTTTCAGCAGCTTGTCGGGCTCGCCGTTTCATTCGGACTGCGCGTACCTACCCGTCTGCTGGTCATGATCAAGGCAACGATTACGATAGAAGGTGTAGGACGGAACCTCGACCCGGAGTTTCAGCCGATAGAACTGCTCAAGACCTTTGCCCGTCGTATCGTACTCGAACGGCTTCGTCCCGAGCGTCTCGCGAAAGATGCCGCAACGACGGGCCTTGACCTCATTGAAACGCTGCGCACGCTTCCGCGCGACGCCCAGGATCTCATAGGCAAGGCACGAAGCGGCAAGCTGAGCCTTGGATTCAAGGTGGAAGGGCTCGACCCGCTTATGCACACGCTCGACGCGATCAGTTTCCGGCTTGTGTTTGGTATTGTCCTGGCAGCACTCATGATTGCGAGCGCACTCATTACACAGGCGGGCCTCCCACCGACCTGGAATGACCTTTCGGTTATTGGTCTTGGCGGATTCCTCGTCAGTGGTCTGCTCGGAATGGGCTTTGTGTTTTCATTGCTGAGCAGGGTATTCAGGCGCCACTAGAAACGCTTGAGCACCGAACGAACCGACGACCGGTACGATGGCCCGAAAATGTTCAGGTGATTGAGCAGATGATACAGGTTATACACCGGTACACGTTCTTCGTTTCCGGGCAGCAGCGGCCACTGCCGTTCGTAGGCATCGTAGAACGCTGCCGGGAAGCCCCCAAACAGCCGGGTCATCGCGAGGTCCGCTTCGCGGTGCCCGTAGTACACTGCCGGATCTATAAAATACGCCCGTTCGTCTTCGCCGGGAATCAGGTTGCCGCTCCAGAGGTCACCGTGAAGCAGGGACATCGTCTCGCTGTCAGGAAGTATCTCCCCCATCCTCGCACAGAGTCTCTCACACGCCAGCTCATCGACCTTCTCGAGTAGTCCGGCTTTTCGCGCGTGCTCGACCTGCGGCGATATTCTCCGATCTGCAAAAAAACGCGGCCACGAATCCATCCAGCCGTTCGTCTGCCGACCAAGGCCGATGTAGTTGTCGTGTTCGAAGCCTGCGGTCTCGCACGCTGTGCTTCTATGCATGCGAGCGAGCATAGCGCCGGCATCGCGATACGCGGCACCCGATCCTGAACCTCTGCGGATGCGATCCATTACAAGACAGACTGCGCCCCGATCACGAAAGAGCCCATACACCGTCGGAACGGGCACTTCACCGCTTTCCTCAAGTGCGCGAAGACCTACCCACTCGCAGGCGAGCATACGCTCTGAAGACGAATCGCCGGACCGTTTAACGTGTATGAGATCGCGGTCAATAGTCGATCCACTCAGAAAGTTTTCGAGTTCAGGAAGGTTTTGTGTATCGGGGAGAACGGGTATGTTCATAACAGCACGTCAAGGTTCGACCTCTGATTCAGCGTAGCGATCGATAAGAACGTCGACCGTGCGACTGATCATCTCGTAGATCTTCGTAAAACCTTCGCGACCGCCGTACCAGGGATCAGGCACCTCTGCATCGCCTGAGCCTTCAGGATCGAAACTGCGAAACATGCGGATCCGATTCTGGTGTTCGGTGTCTATCGTGCGCATGAGCGACGCGTAGTTGCTGCGATCCATGGCAAGAATCAGATCGTAGTTTGCAGCATCTGTCCGGTGAAATCCTTTCGCCCGGTTCTGGAACCGTATACCGTGTTGTTTGAGTTCAGACACCGCCCTTCCGTCCATTGATTCGCCATGGTGATAGGCCGTCGTACCGGAACTTTCAACCGAGAACCGGTCCTCGAGGCCGCGCTTTCGGATCCGGTCAACAAACACACCATGTGCCATAGGGCTCCGGCAGATGTTACCGGTACACACAAACATTATTCGCGTCATACACATTCCACATCAGTCTGTTTCGACAATAAAAAGCAGTTCGTGTTCGGGAAGCGCGACGTACAACAACTCCCCGACCGCGCTTACGAGCAGAGGCCCCTGTAAATCCGGAAAAGGCAACTGTTCGCCGGTCTCGAACTCGATGTGCGCGGTATCGACAAGCTCAAGACCCCGATACCGCACGAGTAATTCCGAGAGGTCAACGAGAACCGGAGTCCCTGCGTTGAACTGAACAAGGTGCAGCGCTGCGTGGGTTCGGCTTTGTTCGGTGCGAAAAATCACCTGACTGTCGACCGTTCCGACGATACCCTCCGCATCGCGTGTTATCTCCATTTTTCCGGCCGTAACGTACGATTCAAGAACATCTGCTTTCGCGGTCTGCAGACCCGGGACGAGAACTTCGGCGAGAAAGAGAAACACGAAAACTTCAATTTGTCCCATCAGTCTACCTTATGTGTCCCTATCCGATCAGTTTCTTGACCACGCCGAGAAGTTTTTCCGCGTCAAAAGGCTTTACAATCCAACCGGTTGCGCCGGCAGCCTTGCCTTCATCCATCTTTGAACCCTGACTCTCGGTCGTCAGAACCACGATGGGGGTGAACTTGTAGTCGTCTTTTGCGCGGACTTCCCTGACAAGCGATATACCATCCATATTCGGCATATTCACGTCGGTGAGAATCAGATCAAACGGTCCGTCTGCGAGCTTACCGAGACCATCCTTGCCATCCTCGGCGGTCATCGTCTCGTACCCTGCCTGATCGAGTGTGTAGGTCACGCTTTGTCGTATCGCCGCTGAGTCATCAACAACAAGAATCTTCTTCGCCATGGATCTTCCTTTATATACGTTCTGCCCGTTACTTCAAAGAGGGGTTGATTGCAGCACTGCACTGAGAAAGCGGTAAACGTTCTCCACAGATCTTATGTGAAGCCGCTCATCCGGTGAATGAGGGCTCTCGATGCTGGGGCCAAGACTGATCATGTCCATATCCTTGAACTTGGCCCCGATGACGCCACATTCCAGACCAGCGTGTATTGCTTCTACTACCGGCTCATGCCCGAAGGTTTTCTGATACACCGC
This sequence comes from Spirochaetaceae bacterium, assembly GCA_007694005.1. Taxonomy (GTDB): domain Bacteria; phylum Spirochaetota; class Spirochaetia; order DSM-27196; family SKKC01; genus SKKC01. Next base: position 22,863 of record RECN01000086.1, on the reverse strand, counting down.
GCGGCAGTGCGCAAGCAGAGGACTTTCAAGATCGGGCTTCCAGCCGGGATAACTGTTCCGGTCGACGGCCTTCGCGCCGGCGAGTCTGCCGATCGCGTGTATGCGGCGGTTGAGTACAGACATTTCCTGTTGAACGCTCCCTCGCTGGCTCAGCCCTATTTCGACTTTGTCACCGTCAGTCTTGATTGTTGCCAGGTTGACGCTGGTTTCAACGAGTCCCGGGATATCGGGACTCATACCGACTATCCCGTGAGGTAACCCGCACAGAAGATCAATGAGCGCGTTCGTGCTTTTACCGTCAGCGCTACCGCCACCGCAATCTGCTGGCGAAACGCTGATGATCCCGTTTGGCTCCCACGACCCATACTGCTTTCTGAAGGTTTCGTTCAGTTCGCGTACTATTGATTCGAGAGCACCGAGCGCTATCTCCCCCTCAAAAACCGCGTGAGCGTCACGGGGAATTGCGTTGTGTGCGCTTCCTCCGTGTACACTGAGGAGCCGTATTCCGTATGCGTCGGCTACCTTACGAAGCGCGTGCGCGAGAACGACGTTCGCGTTTGCCCGTTTGAGGTGAATGTCGACCCCGGAGTGTCCTCCGCGCAGACCTCCCACCGACAGCCTGAAACACGCACCACCCGACTGCCCGGCTCTCGAGAGATCGATGCTGATACCGGTGTCGGTACCACCTGCACACCCGACCGTCAGGACCCCCTCGTCCTCGCTGTCGATGTTGATCAGGGACCGTCCCTGCAGAAGCGAGGGATCAAGCCTGGATGCTCCGGTAAGACCTGTCTCCTCGTCGACGGTGAACAGGAGCTCAAGTCGTGGGTGAGTCAACCCGGGATCGGTTGCGAGCGCGATGGCAAGCGCAATGGCTATGCCGTTGTCCGCTCCAAGCGTCGTTCCCTTTGCCGTAAGCCAATCATACGCGACGGTCAGCTCTATGGGATCACGATCGAAATCGTGGGGCGAATCAGGAAGTTTTTCACAGACCATATCCTGGTGTCCCTGCAGGATGATTACAGGTTCCTGCTCTCGTCCCGGACTCGCTGGCACGTACAGTACGACATTTCCTTCTGTATCGGATCGACTCTCCCACTTGTACCGTTCAGCAAGCGTCTGAAGCCAATCCCGGACTTTCGCCTCTTTTCTGGAGGGGCGTGGAATTCCGGAAAGCTCACCAAAAAACTCAAATGCACGCAGGGTAGCGGGACTGACCTGCTCCCCGATAGCGGTATATACGGTATCCGTCATGTGCTCATCCTATACCAGGTTGTATTGTTTCGTCGCGGGGAGAGGCCGCTGTAAACAGAAAGAAATCGAGCGATCCAAGGGTGCATGTACGCGTGAATGGCCGGTTCCGTCCAGTCCACGCATCGTGTATGTCATCCAGCCCCGAGAGAATCTCCGGCAGCTGGACCTCGATGGTATCGACAGACAGATTAAAAACGCCACAGAACACCGCGTCTGTACCGGAACGCAGGATAGCCAGAGCTCGAGGGTCACCTATATCAAGAAAATCCGAAGCGGCGTCGTCGGGAAACATCTCACTTGAACGGATCTGTATCAAACGGCGAACTCCCTGAAACAGAACTGCGTTCCAGTTTTCCTGAGTCGCATGCTCAGACAGGTGAGTCGCCGTTTCCCAGTCGAAATACGGTCGATGGACCCATCTCGAGTCATCTGCGGTGTTCGTGCTATCCATAAATCCGTAATCGTTCAGCTGCCCGTACTCGTCGCCGAGATACAGGAGCGGAATACCCCCCGCGGAAAACATCATCGAGTGAAGCAGTAGGATCCGCTGTACACCATCGCGAAGAAGCCTGGCGTCGTTGCTTTTGAGAGCTTTTTCTACCCCCGCAAGTGAGGCTGTCGTGCCGCAGACGCGGCAGTCTCCGGTCTGGGGATTGAGCTGAAACGGAAGCCCGGACGCGAAACTTCCGGGTATTCGGTCTGTGTAGAAATGGTTGAGATAAGACCGATGATCCTGCGCGTGCAGACCGAGCCCGTCTGCGTCCTCATCGGCGAATGTCCAGCCTATATCGTCGTGGCTGCGGACATAGTTCACCCACGCGCAATCTTTCGGGAGACGGTACCGGCTCTGAAGACTCCTGAGAAGCAGGTCGCTGTTCTGCGTGGCGACCGATTCCCACGACAGTGCCATAAAGAGCGGGTTGTACGAGAGGGCGCACTCCCGCACATCCACATACTTCACAACGTCGTCGGGATGCACGATTGCCTCACTCTTGAACTCCAGCCACGGTGCCGCGATGCGTGCAGCAGTCTTGAAAGCCCGGATCAGCGTGTGGACACGGGGAAGATTTTCGCAGGAGGTATCGTCTTCCTTCCAGGTAAATGCGAGTGCATCGAGCCTCAGCACGTCTGTTCCAAGGTTTGCAAGAAAAAGCATTTCGCCTACCATGTCCCGGAACACCACCGGATTACGGTAGTTCAGGTCCCACTGATAGGGGTTGAATGTGCTCCACACCCACTGACCGGATTCTTCGTGATACACAAAACTTCCCCGCTTCCCTTCCGGAAAAATCTCACGGAGACTCCGGTCATAGCGGTCCGGTTGCCTCCGGTCCGGATAAAAGAAGTAGTGTTCGCTGTATCGAGGGTCACCGGAGAGCGCTCTTCTGGCCCATTCGTGTTCGTCGGAGGTGTGGTTGAAAACGAAATCGAGAACGAGTTTCATACCGAGATCGTGCATTCTGTTCGCGAGTGTCCGTATGTCATCGATACGTCCGATACCAGGTTTGAGTTCCCGATAACTCGACACTGCGTAGCCGCCGTCATTCCGTTTTTCGGGGCACAAAAAGGGGGGCATGAGATGCAGATACCGTATTCCAAGATCATCGAGGTACGGGAGCCTGTCTACGATTCCGGGGATGCTTCCCGCGAAGCGCTCGGTGTAGCACATGGCACCAACAACTGATTTTTCGAGATACCACGGTTGCTGATATCCGTGATCGACTGATGACGACTCGGTATAACTTCGCTGGAACGCATCAAAGCATACGACTATGAGTTCTTCGAGTTCCCATAATGCATCCGGACGATCTCCATAGAGCGTTAAAAACACCGAGAGAAGATCGGTAAAGTGCGTTTTAAGACGCTCAAGGAAGCTCTGCCAGGCGAGACTGCCGGTATCAAGTCGCAGGGCAAGGCGTTCGTATATACGTGACCAGTACAGATCCGGTTGTGCATCCATGGTGTGCATGGATTATATCGGTCAGTTTTTTAAATCGCAATCAAATCAACACTCCTGCGCGTATAGAAGGTCATGAATGACTACCTGCTTGAAGAAGCACGCAGCAGGTTCGGTACGAGTGTCCTGTACCCTTACCAGCGTCTCGTCGCGGGAACCATACTCGACGCATGCAGAGGTACTGAGGACCATGCGCGTAATCTGGTCGCGGTCCTTCCGACCGGCGGTGGAAAAAGCCTGTGTTTTCAGCTCCCGGCCGCGATCCTCGATGCTCCGACCCTGATCGTATATCCGCTCCTTTCCCTGATCAGCGATCAGGAACGGCGAATGCGGGAAGCCGGTCTGACGGTTGCGGTATTTCGGGCGGGTCAGACCGGTGCAGAGCGCGAGGCTATCGTACAGAAGTGCCGGCAGCAGGAGCTCGACGCCGTACTCGCGAGTCCTGAGGTTCTCGACAGTTCGTTCGGACGCACGGCTGTACAGCGCTGCGGCTTCGGTCTCGCCGTAGTGGATGAGGCTCACTGTGTGATTGAATGGGGACAGAGTTTCCGTGAGTCGTATCTGAACCTCGGCGAACACCTTGAGTCCGTACCCGTCGTTGTAGCCTTTACGGCAACTGCCTCGGAAACCACCCTCGCCGGTCTCAACGAGATCCTCTTTCTCGGGCACAGGGCTCATCGCATCGTCGCACACCCGGATCGACCCGAACTCCGGTATACGGTCATACCGGTGAGCAGTGTCCTTCGCAGCCTTGAACGAGGTTTTCAGACGGCCTCGGTGTGTCCCCAGCCTGATTATGCGCGTGTCCATAAACCCGGAGATGCATTTCAGCTTCCCGCGATTGTGTTCTGTCGGACACGAAGCGAGACCGAGCGTATAGCACGACATCTATGCTCACACACAGGCATCAAGGATGTCAGGTATTACCACGCCGGTTTACCGGTTTCACAACGGGCAGCGACCGAGCAGTGGTTTTTTGATGCCGAAAGCGCGGTACTCTGCGCTACATGTGCCTACGGTATGGGCGTAGACAAAAAAAATGTGCGCACAGTGATACACACGCGTCCACCGGCAACAATCGAAGCCTATGTACAGGAAGCAGGGCGTGCGGGACGAGACAAGCAGGCAGCCTCGGCTGTTCTGTTCGTTCCCGTCAGATCATGCAAAAGAACATCCGCAGACCAGGACGATGCGAGGCTGCAAGGACTCATCCACGGGAACAGTTGCCGGCGAGAATCAATACTGAAGGCGTTCGGGGCCAGCTCTGAAGGATGCGCGGGATGTGATGTCTGTGCCGGTTACCCTCAGACCGAAGCTGAGTGCGCCGCAGAGATCAGGGCCCTGGAACGCGTATATGGCAACAAAATGGCCGTGAAAATCGCCCTGGGAGACTCCATGCGGTATCCTGAGCTCGCGTGTCTGCCGGGTTTCGGCAGTCTCTCGGACTGGACAACTGTGCACGTTTCCGAAGCTTTCAGCGCACACGTATAACAACCTTGGATTTTTTTCCGGACAATACCTTACATCAGCTAATTACAAGCCTTGACTTTGCGGCGTGTACATGTGTACTATACGCATCAACATAAGATTATTGCGCGCAGGTCAGGCAGCAAGCCACAACAAGGAGTAACCCTGATGTTCAGTGTCTCGGCAAAAGGTGTATACGGTCTTACGGCGATGGTAGAACTTGCTCATCGATGGCAGCAGGGCTCTACGCAGATCAAGGCGATTGCGAAACCTCACAGCATCCCTCAGCACTATCTTGAACAGATCCTCGTGACGCTCAAGAAAGCAGGACTTGTTGAGAGTTTTCGAGGTGCCCACGGCGGGTACGCTCTGGCGAAAAATCCGAGCCAGATTAGCGTTCTCGAGATTCTTCAGAATCTCGAAGGAAAGCTTGAGGTCACTCCAGACACCGCATGCGCCGACACGCTCTCGTTTTTCTGGGATGACATGTCTGCGATGCTCCATGAAAAACTGGAAATGTCTCTGGATCATATGGCTCTCGAGCAGGCCAGGCACGGTCAACAGCTCACCTACTCGATCTGACAAGCCCGGTACCCGAGACGTCCGGTTTAGCGTCTCAGGTCAGGTGCACGAGTGAACGGGCAACGAGTTCGGCGATTTCCCTCGTTCGAGCCATGTCTTTTTTGTCCCGGATCCGGTACAGGTTCGAGAAAAAGGTAATGAACTGTTCCGGCAATGAGGGGAGTGTCTTCAGTGTTTCCCACACGAACCGCGGTGGTGGTTCAAACTCGCGGTTTTCTGCGAACACAGCGCTCATGGCGTCCTTCAGAAATGCCGCAAGAGCAAGAAAAAAGAACAGCTCGTCACCACGGATCTGAGCAGCTGAGAGGTCCGACAGGTCGTGTTCGCTTTTCGACACGTAGCCTGCGTGCAGAGCGTTCCAGAACTCATCCGGCAGGGATCTGAGCCTCGGCCGCACGCTGTTCAACCAGTCCGGCTTATCGAACAGCACGGTGCCATTCATGATTCGATAGAACAGATACGTTCCGTTGTCCCTCGACGCTACGAAGGAAGCGTTCATGCCGGTCCCGAGAAGTGTCTCGATACGGTCTGTCTTCTTGTACTCAAGTCGCACCGGTAGATTATCGAACAGGAATCTGTCCTTCGTACCCAGTCTCGTAGCCTCAAAAGCGGCACAATCGCTAAACGCTTCTTCGCGCTCGGCATAAGCGGGAATGTCGCCATCGAGAAACACGTCGAAGCTCAAGTAGAAATACGGGTCGTCTATCTCCATCTCATTTTCAATGACCGTCAGTGACTGGGCAGCCTGCCACTGCGACACAATACCGGAAACGTACTGTAGTGCGGCGTCGATTCTTGGTTTCATGCGATGTTGTACTCCTGTAGAAGAATTAGCTAGGCTCTCACCACTTTATTGCGACCGGTCTCTTTTGCCCTGTACAGAGCCTTATCAGCAGTATCACCTATGAGTTTCGCATCTTCAAGCTCGGGGTAGCCGGATAGACCACAACTGAACGTGACCTGAAAGTCTCCGTTTGCCGAATGGTGAACAATCTGTGAGAAAGCTTCCCGCAAATCATCCATGATTTTTGTCGCTACATCGAGCGATGCGTTAAAGAGGATCACCCCGAACTCTTCACCGCCGTACCGACCGATCGTGTCGGTCTTTCGCAGGCGATCCTGCAGCATGCGGCTGAGACTCTTAAGTACCCTGTCACCGGTAAGGTGTCCGTATGTATCGTTCACGGACTTGAAGCGATCGATATCTATCATGGCAAACGAGAGCTCGTTACCGATCCGTGACGCTCGCAGAAGCTCTTCTTCAAGCCGTTGCTTGAGATGGGAGTGATTGAGTAAACCGGTCAGCGAATCGTGTTCCATGAAAAACCGCATGTCACGCGCGCGTTGAGCCCGCATTCGAACCTTGGCGATCAGGTATTCGGGTCGGACCGGCTTGACGAGAAAATCGTCACCACCTTCGCTCATTGCGTCTATGTGGCGGTTACTGTCTTCTTCGACCGACAGAAAAATAATCGGTATTCCTACGAATGCTTCCTGTTGCCGAATAAGTCTGGAGAGCTCGATCCCGTTACACTCGGGCATGTACATGTCCGTTATCACGAGCTCCGGTTTGGACTCCACCATGATAGCAAACACCTGACGCGGGTCGGATGCGACGGACGTGATCATTCCAGCCTGTTGAAGCGTATATGCCGTGGCTGAAACCTGGTCAATGTCATCATCTACAATAAGTACATGAATAGGCTCAGGCCTGAGCGATCCGGCGATTTCTCTGACTTTATCGAGTAACTGGGGAACATCCACCGGATACGTAAAAAACTCCGAGGCGCCGTGCCGGACGGCTGCGAGTCGCAGCGGGAAGTCATCGATTCGAGACACCGCCACCCAGGCAAAACGCCCGTTCTGCTTTTCGACCAGATCAGACAGGCTGATACCGGCAAAGTCAGGCATCATCGCCTGTATGTCGGCACAGAGAATAATCAACTCCGACGGATTGAGCTCGTTTTCCAGCTCAGTTAAAGACTCGAGATACGATGCCTGTAAGCCGAAGTGACGGAGCTGCTCAAGCAGATCGTCCGAGTCGCTCTCGGCGTTCCCGAGAACGAGGATACGTTCCTGAAGAACCTCCGACGACACGGGATCTGCCTCAGCTGACTTTGGTACTTCCTCAAGATTTTCGAGCGCATCAAGCTCAAGATGCTCAGCGGACAGACGGTACAGATGCCCCTTCAAGGCTTCCAGTTCGTCGCGCATGCTGTCACCTGCTCGTTCTGCCTCGAAGCGATCGATCGAACTTTCTACGGCTCTGCACACAGTACCCAGAGCTTCGAAGCCGAATGTACCGGCGGCACCCGCAATTTTGTGCGCCGACATCCTCGCTTTGAACCGGCCGTCCTCGTCAAGAGGATGGTAGAGCACACCGTCGATCAGAAGCCGAAGCTCATCGAGACGTTCGGGCAACTGCGCGACGAATTTCTCGGTCAGTATCCGCATTCTGTTCTTAAGACGTTCACCACGATTTTCAGAAGACACGTTTTGATAATCCTTTATCGACTTACCTGACCTTGAGTATAGGACGAGATATTTACAGCCGCAAGCGCTTCGGACTACCATCGCCGGACAGGAACACGCACGCTATGGAACACTTTTCGACCCCTATTGTCCACAATGCTCCCATTTGCGAGCGATACCACGTCATGAAGCTCGGCTGGCCACCCCAGTTCGCACCACCGCTGCCGGGGCAGTTTCTCACCATACAGCCGCCGCCTGGCACAGGTGCGCTGCTCCGACGTCCTTTTGCCGTCAGCGACTACGACCCGCTTCTGTCGCAGATCGAAATCGTCTACGAAAGGCGTGGAAGCGTGACCAGTCATCTGGCGGCCTGCCGTCCCGGGGAAAGTCTCGATATTCTTGCTCCGCTTGGCAAGGCTTTTCCTGAGCCGACGGGCAGCGCGAGGCCGGTCCTGCTCGCCGGTGGAATCGGCATGGGTCCCATGTTCTTTCTTGCGACATCGCTGCTTTCCCGCGACACGAATCCCGTCCTGATCCTCGGTGCGCGCGACTCCACGCTCATACCCGATCTGCCGCTTTTCGAGCGTATTGACACAATCATCGCCACCGATGATGGAAGCCGGGGATTTCACGGCACCTCAATCGACGCCCTGCACAGCTTCGAAGCAGACGGTAACGACATGAATGTCGAGTATTTTGCCTGCGGTCCCATGCCCATGCTTCAGGCACTTGCAGTCCACGCCGAACAGACATCACGGAAATGCTGGGTCAGTATAGAGCAGACTATGGGCTGTGCCGTTGGCGCGTGCATGGGCTGTGTGATTCCGGTGCATGGAGGCAACGGCTACGCACGCGTGTGTACGGAAGGGCCTATATTCGACTCGCAGGAGATCGCATGGACCTGACAGTCAAGATCGGCGATGTAGTCGTGTCAAACCCGGTCGGGGTTGCATCCGGTACCTTCGGGTACGGCAGTGAGTATGAGCAACTCATCGATCTGAAGAGCATCGGTGCCCTTTTCACGAAAGCGGTCACCTGGGAGCCAAGGCCGGGGAACCGCATTCCCCGCATCATAGAAACCACATCCGGGCTGCTGAACTCGATCGGGCTGGCAAACGTCGGTCGCGAAGGATTCGCGAAGGAGAAGTACCCCTTCCTCTCCGGACTTGCCTGCAGTACCTTTGTGAATGTTGCAGGGAACACCGAAGATGATTATGCACGAACGGTCGAGTGGCTCGATGAACACGCTCCGCTGACCGGCTACGAACTCAATGTTTCGTGCCCGAACGTAAAGGAAGGTGGGCTTTCGATCGGTGGAAGCGCTCGAATGGTCGAGGCAGTTACTCAACGCGTGCGTGCCGTAACGGACAAGCCGGTTATCGTCAAGCTGACTCCGAATGTCACCGATATTACCGAGATCGCCCGGGCAGCCGAGGCGGCAGGAGCCGATGCCCTAAGCGCGATGAATACGCTTGTTGGTATGGTGATCGATGTAGACACATGCCAGAGCGTACTTCCTGGTAAGACAGGAGGTCTTTCAGGGCCGGCGGTCCTGCCGGTCGGTGTGGCCATCGTCTACCGGGTATCGCGCGCAGTTTCCATACCGGTTATTGGAATCGGTGGCATTGAGGGTCCAGACAGTGCCCTGCAGTATCTGCTTGCCGGTGCCTCGGCGCTTCAGATCGGCACCGCAAACTTCGTAGATCCAACGGTAACCGACCGTGTTCTCGATGGCATCAGGAACTTTCTCTCGCAGCACAATCTGACCGCGGTAAGCGAGATTGCTTCGCTTCTCGACCGGTAAACCGTGAACGGCGCCTTCAGACCTTCGATTCCGAATGCGCACTCGGGCAGATGTCGTTCAGCGGGCAGTCTCCACATTTCGGCCTGCGCGCGGTGCAGTACACCCGACCATGTTTGTTAAGCCTCATGCTCATCGAATGTGACACTTCAGGGGGAATGAGTGTCTCAAGGTCCCGTTCTACTTTCAGCGGGTCGGTTTCCCCGGTAAAACCGAGACGCCGCGTAACGCGACCGAAGTGAGTATCCACGATAATCGAAGGGAGCCCGAACAATGTTCCACGGATTACGTGAGCGGTTTTTCTGCCTACCCCCGGTAAAGCTGTCAGTAGCTCCATATCAGACGGTACTACACCCTTGTGAATGTCGGCGAGTCGTTGCGCTGTCTCTTTGATATTGGCGGCTTTTGCCCGGTAGAAACCCGTCCGGTGGACAATTTTTTCCAGGTCCGGCGGTTCCGCGTTTGCAAGGGCATCGGGACCCGGATACCGCCTGAACAGTTCCGGAGTCACTTCGTTCACAGACTGATCTGTCGTTCGTGCCGACAGGATCACGGCGATAAGGAGCTCGAACCCGTTTCGATACGTGAGAAACGACTGCATTACCGGATACTCCTGAAGCATCCGCTGGTGAACCTCGAGCACAAATTCCCTTGATCGCGATCTTTCTGTTTTCATTGCAGTATGTCCGGACGAAAACCTACCGCGGTCGGCAGACAAAGGTCTACGCAAAACCTGCTGTTTAAACCGATATCATTGACCCGACCTCAACTCATAGCTATACTCCCCCTGCAGATTGCAAACCGGGATGTAGCCTAGTGGCTAAGGCGCCTGCTTTGGGAGCAGGAGATCGGAGGTTCGAATCCTCTCATCCCGACTACACGCGAACACAGCGTGTGTTTCAGCGCGAGGACATCCGTAACACCGTGGTTCGGTACCGAAGTTCGTGAATGCCACGCGTTACGGGCGGGGTGCAATTCCCCGGCTGAAACATCGGGACGGCGGCTACATAACTGTAGGAGGTACCGCCGATTTTTGGTAGCGGGTGCATTCGCATTTTTGTGCGCTGTCCCCGTTACTTTGATCCCGTCCTGTAGACGATTACACATCGTCTACAGGATCCATTTTGCGCTCATAGCTCAGGGGATAGAGCAACTGCCTTCTAAGCAGTAGGTCGAAGGTTCGAATCCTTCTGGGCGCGTGATTCGAACGTGCCACAGGTAATTCCAAACATGTACAGGGGGCTTGACCGCTATGTCCGACGAATTCGAGTTTGAAAAGGTCACAACCCGTGGTGGTGACGGCGGGAGCTCATCGATATACTCCGGCGAACGCTACAGTAAGGACGATATCACGTTTTCGTCTGTTGGCGATATTGACGAGTTCTCGTCGGCACTCGGACTAGCGCGCTCCTGGCTCGCCACTGCAGCACCGCACACCGGATTAGCCGAAATCGTCGAAGGTATACAGCGGGATCTCATCAGTGTCGGAGGGCTCGTAGCAACGGCACCAGGCCACGAGAACTACGCGCTTATTCCACCCATAGACGAGAAGAGCTGGCGGAGAATCGAAGACCTTCAGAAGGGGATTATGCCAAAAACGGCCATCGGTGACCGTTTCATCCTGCCCGGTGAACACGAAGGCTCGGCCCGGCTCGATATGGCTCGTTCGGTATGCAGACGCGCTGAGAGAACTCTTGTTTCTTTTATCCGCGTCCGGTATCGGACCGACCTCTACGAATGTCAGCGCTACCTGAACCGGGTATCGGACTATCTGTTCATACTTGGCCGCTACGTCGAGCAGCACTGCGCCGACTGATACCCTGTACCGGGAGACACCCCCGGTACAGGATACGCTATTGCCGGTCTAAAGGATCGAAGGTCTACAGAAGAATCTCGATTTCGGCATCCTCACGAAGCCGCTCAATATAAGACTCAAATGCATCCTGCTGGACTTCCTGCCCGAGGAACTGCTCGATCTGGCCACGGACCTCGTCGAAACTCTGTGTTCCGGCCTCCATGCGATCGGTGACGCGAACAATATGAAAACCGAACTGTGTTTCTACGACTCCGCTCGTCTCTCCGACGGACAGATCAAATGCTGCCTGCTCAAACTCCGGAACCATCTGCCCTCGACCGAAAAAGCCCAGGTCACCACCCCGCTCTGCGGTGCCGTCCTCAGAGTATTCACGCGCCAGCGCCTCAAAGTCGCCTCCGTCCTGCAGTTCGCTGAGTATCGTCTCTATCGTCTCACGCGCTTCGGCCCGCTCGTCTTCCGTAGCTCCCTGTGTCAGGAGCAGAATATGGCTTGCACGGACCTGATCCGGCGTCTCAAAAAATGAGGGGTTGTCTTCGTAGAACTCACGCGCAGCGGCTTCGTCGACCCTCGCTTCCGCAAGCACATCCGACTCGAGTATTTCCTCAATAATGATCTGCTCGGCGATGTTCCGCTCGATTTCCTCTAAGGTGAGGTTCTGCTGGGCGAGTGCGTCCTGAAAGGCTTCTTCGCTCGGGAACTGCCCCCGGATTGCATCGAGTTCAGCCTGGACTTCCTCGTCGGTTGGGGCGATTCCCCGTGCTGCTCCGTCCTGCAGAACGAGTTCGCGGGCAATCAGCTGGTCGACGAGCTGCTCTTCGAGTATGCCCTGCTGTTCTGCGTTGATCTCCATGCCCTGAGCCTGATACATCTGAAGCTGCTGCTGCAACTGACGTTCGAACAGACTTCGAGGTACGCCTCTGCCGTTCACAATGGCAATGGGATCGTCGGTAGCGTCTGCCGCAGACGCGGAGGAAGCCTGAGTGTCGCCACTCCCGCAGGCAGTAAACAAGACCAGAACGGCTGCTGAAAGGAAAAGAGTTATTCGCGTTGTGGTACGCATAGGTGCTCCTGAAATTATTGGTATCTGCAGACCTTCCGGTTTGCATACATTTTCACCAGTCAAACATAGCGGCTACCAACCTGTAAAGCACCTCCGGCAGAACAATCGGACAGCGCTACATGAAATTCCTCTGCGCCGGGTACCCGGATACCTGATGCAGCGTCGACAGATCGGGTTGCCAGAGGGCGGAAACCAGAATATACGGGCTAGACGGATGAGTCTGAAGAATACCGTCCACGCCGAGAAACTGCTGTGTCATGATTAAGGTCCGGTGCTGCTGCTGCTGTTCGCGCCTGACAATGAGATTGACAAACCCGCTTTCATCTTCGAGGGTCATAAATATCGTTCCTCCCGCCGTCTCCGGTTTCTGACGGCAAATGACGAGGCCCGCGTATTGTACCCGGGCCCCATCGGGTTTACGCATGAGTGCAGCAGAATCAGAAATCCTCCGGGATGCGAGCAGATCACGCACACGCTCCATAGGATGTCCCCGGGTGCTGTGCATGGATGACTCATAATCCCATTCGGTGTACTCATACGGTGAAAGTTCGGAAAATCCGGGTACGTATTCCGGAAAACACATGGCGTTGCCGGTTCGATCCCGGCTTCCGTATGACTTCCAGACAGCAGTCCGGCGACCCGTCCCGAGCACCCGAAACGCTCCACTTTCGGAGAGGGATACCATGACATCCTCGGAAAGCCGGGTTCGTCTCATGCAATCATCGAGATCACTGAAAGGCCTCGCATCGAGTACACGTGTCCAGTCCTCCGGCCCAACCCCCCTGACAAAACGAAGCCCCATTCGCACCGCAAAACGGATCGCGCCGGCACCGTTGTTACCGCGGACATCGTGGGCTTCCAGCGTACAGAACCACTCGCTCCTGTGTATGCAGACAGGACGAATTTCTATCCCTGCACGCCGCGCATCAGCTACAATCGTGGCTGGTGCGTAGAAGCCCATAGGCCAGGCGTTAAGAAGCGCACAGACGAATACATCGGGATGATGATGCCGCATCCAGGCAGTACTGTAGGCAATGAGGGCAAAACTTGCCGCGTGACTTTCAGGAAACCCGTATTCACCAAAGCCCCGGATCTGATCAAAAACCTGCTCTGCAAAGCTCACATCGATGCCGCGTGCGCACATTCGGTCTATCATCCTGCTGCGATGCTGTTCGATACGTCCTTCCCTTCGCCAGGCGGCCATATCGCGTCTGAGCTGGTCTGCCTCTCCGGGCGAATACGCAGCAGCGACGACGGCAAGCTTCATGACCTGTTCCTGGAAGAGAGGAACGCCGAGGGTTTTCTCCAGAACCGGTTTAAGCGACGGATGCGGATAGACAACCTGCTCTTCTCCGTTACGTCTGCGCAGGTATGGATGCACCATCCCCCCCGAAATGGGACCTGGCCGCACGATACTGATCTCTATGACAATGTCATAGAAACAACGCGGCTTCATGCGGGGAAGCATCGCAATCTGCGCCCTGCTCTCAAGCTGAAACACACCTACGGTGTCGCCCCGGGAAACCATGCGAAACACTTCGGCGTCGTCCGCGGGAATGCGGCTCATCGTTAGGTCTGTGTTACGGTGCTCCCTGAGAAGGCGAAAACACATGTCCAGATGCGTCAGTGCACCCAGCCCGAGAAGATCGACCTTGAAAAGGCCCATTTCTTCCACATCATACTTGTCCCACTGTATGACCGTGCGTCCCGGCATGCTTGCCGGTTCTATGGGAACGAGCCTGCTTACCGGTTCGCTTCCGAGCAGAAAACCCCCGGGGTGTATGGACATATGCCGGGGAAAGCGCTGTATGGCCTCACAGCAATGGAGGAAGGCCTTTACCCTGTGCTGGTGGTCACGAAGCCCGACTGCATCGGCACATTCGGCGAGCGAGCTGCTTCTGCCCGAAGCGATGCGTGACATCTGATCGAGAAGTACAGCCGGATAGCCGAATGCCTTTCCGACTTCCCTGATCGCCGAGCGTGTACGGAAGCGCACGACGTTGGCAACCATCGCGGCGTGTTGTCTTCCGTATCGCGTATACATGTACTGTATGACTTCCTCGCGACGGTTATGCTGAATATCGAGGTCGATATCAGGCGGCTCTGCCCGTTCCTTTGATAGAAAGCGTTCAAAGAGCAGATTCATGCGCACCGGGTCAATCGCAGTGATTCCAAGGCAGTAACAGACGGCCGAGTTTGCAGCGGATCCCCTGCCCTGACAGAGAATGCCCTGTTCCCGGCAATAGGTCACGATGCTGTGCATGGTCAGGAAGTATCCGCCGTACTCGAGCTCCTGAATAATCGAAAGCTCGCGTTCAAGCTGCATCCTGACCTCAGGAGGCGTACCGTCGGGGTATCGCAGACATGCACCGGCGAAGGTCAGGTCCCGAAGTCTGCTGTCAACCGTCTGTCCCTGCGAAAGCGGTTCAACAGGATAGCGATAGCGTATCTCGTCAAGGCTGAAGTGAATGCGCTCGCGAAACCGCAGCGTCTCCGACAGTGTTTCGGGGACATCTCCGTAGAGCTCGTGCATCTGTGTCCGGGACGGAAGATAGAATTCCGCATTCGGTGCAAGCCTGCTTCCTGCCTCATCGAGCGTACAGCCGTAGCGTATACAGGTCAGCACGTCGTGCAGCACCCGGCGCGCAACTTCGTGATAGCGGACCGCAGGCGTTGCGATCAGGGGGAGCGAGAATGCAGACGCGATTTTCCGCGCACGACGCTCGTGTCGGGCATCCTCAGTCCGTCTGTGTCTCGCGATGCCGGTATACAGTCTGTCGGCGAAAATCCGGGACAGTGATGCACAGATGCTGTCCGACGGATAGCGGGGATCCGGGACGAGTATGCA
The DNA here is from genome assembly GCA_007694005.1 of Spirochaetaceae bacterium. Lineage (GTDB taxonomy): Bacteria > Spirochaetota > Spirochaetia > DSM-27196 > SKKC01 > SKKC01. The sequence continues at coordinate 7,606 of RECN01000086.1, read as the reverse complement.
GAGTATGTCAGCGCAGTGCGAGGAAAGCTCCTCGAGTGACACGGCACTTCTGCCCTTCTCATGACGCATCCTCCCGCAGGAAATCAGTGCACAGAGGTTACCGTAGCCGTCCCTGCTTACCGGATACAGGAGCAGATGCCCTCCCTCCTCAAGCGTTATCTGCGCCGCGGGAAGAAGCTGTATGCCCTGTTCACGAGCTGCCACGTGGGCTCTGACGATGCCGTATACGCCGTCCCGGTCGGTCAGACCCGTGGTAGCGTAGCCGCAGGCTGCCGCCTGCTCCATGAGTTCTTCCGGATGCGAGGCTCCTTCGAGGAAGCTGTAGTTGCTGAACACCCAGAGGGGAACAAAATCCTTCATTGATTATTGCACAAGCCCCTGCAGCCACCATGAGGGACCGTCCGTAAAACACCAGTACTCCGGAATCTCTCCGTGGCCAAGAATGTAATAGGTCCTGCCGCTGCCTCCGATCCACCACCGTGGTGCGTAACGGACCGGCCCAAGGAGAATGTCCGCCGAACTGAACAGCTCACGAGGGTCGCAGGGTACGGGTTCAAGAAACACGCGGCGGACGGGCCCGGCCGCGGATTGATCAACGTATCCGTAAGCCAGAACCGGTATGTCAGTGGCGTTATGCGCGTCAAAAAACGCAAATTTTTCCTCGGGCAGGTGTGAGTCCTGAAGTGCAATGCGCCGCACGGACGCATTTCCAAACTCGGCGCGTATGAGCGCGAAGGCGACAGCCCGTTTTGTACCCGGCTCTGCTCCTTTGTCAAAAAGATCCTGCGTCCGGGAGTCACTCCGCACGGTCTGAAGCAGCATGTCCGCCTGTTCGAGACGCGATCCGATACGGTCTGCCTCCAGTCTCATGCGAATCAGCTTTATGAGCATCTTCACATCGCATGACGGCGCCGATGGAATGAGCTCGGTATGGTGCCGCCCGTCATGTTCATCGTGAAGCGTTAATTCTACCGATCGCACGAGCAGTCCCCGGTTCATTACTGAAAGAACGAGTTGCTGCAGAGGGTCTTCAAGAAAACGCATAACCTGCTCGGAGTTTGTAAGGTCCGGCAGATGTATGCGTGTTGTGACAGGGACTTCGGGGACATGGTTCTGCACGGGTACGGGGGTTTCCTTGCAGGCAAAGCTGTGAAGCTCACGGGCAGATCGATCAAAACGTGCTGAAACATCCGGGGCGGGAAGCGAAAGAAAAGCATGCATCGATGTAATTCCGAGTTTTCGCAGACGTTTTCGTGACCGTAGTGAGAGCGGCAGGCATGTCACCGGCGCATGATCGACCGCACGCTGCTCTTCATCTGCGGTGTTGACCGCACGTATCCCCGCTCGTTCCTTCATGGTTCGGGCCAGCACATAGGTCCCGAATCTGCTGAACCCCAGGGTAATACGGGCGCTGTATCCGCATGCATCAAGAGCACTGTACACCTCGGAGGCCCATGCCTGAGGGCTGCTCCACAGTCGCCCTGTGCCCTGCGTATCGAGCCAGAAAACGCCTTGTATCCGTTCCCAGGCCTCTACACCCGGGGAAAATGCATACAGACGATCGCGTATGTCGGAACGACAGTGAGCGATTTCGGTGTCAGTAACTGTGTGTGCGTGCAGTTCAGGCAGCAGCGACTGAGCAAGGGTATAGGAAAGCCCTGTTCTCAGCCCTGCGTCCCGGGCGGCGGCATTCAGTTCGAGCACCTGTGCAGCCGGTCTGTCTTCTTCTATGACTGCCAGAGGAACAGACGTATCGGTCTGCTCGCGGCGCGTAATTATCTGAAGACGCAGTTCCGGTATTTCAACGCAGGCACACTGCACTTCCACACCTCTGTATCCGTTCCCACAGAACGGATGTCCGTCTGTCTTTCACCGCACGAAGCCTGTATGCCAGCACCCCTGCCCCGTGGCCTTCATCGGGGGGACCTTCAAAGTTTGCCTCAACGCGTACGCTGACGAGCGACCCAAGCAGACCGTTTCCGTCTGTGCGACAGATCACCGCGACATTGTACAGACGCGCGCAGCGAAGCAGACGCGACAGCACAGCCATGCGAAGAGTTCGTGGTCCCAGATCGATAACCACGCAGCGGAAGGCGCGCAGCCTGAGCAGCGTATCGGCTGCCTTTCCGGCAGCAATAGCGTAGGGATTTTCAGGTTCATTGCCCGCGACCGCGCAAACAACATAGATCATGCCTGCATCGACTCCGTGGGCATGCGCGTCGGGAGGAAAAAAAATCGTGGTGTCAGTCTGTATCCAGCACACATCTTCCCCCTGCTTCTGCGCATCCCGCAGTACCGGCATGAGCGCTGTCAGCGATGAACTGCCGTACAACTCCACCAGACTGCCGGAGAGCGAATTGAAGCTCCACACTGATTCGGTATCGGGACATTCTGAAGCAGCATACGTCCGACGGGTCCCTGCTTCCGGAACAAGCTCTCGAGCCAGCATCAATCCGGCAGGCCGGTCAGGAAACATCGCTGTCATAAAACACCGAGGCCTCATACTGTCTGCGCACTTCGATGACTTTTCCCAGAATGTGAAGATCACCCACAGGGATAATGGGCAAAAAATCAGGATTCTCAGGATGAAGTTCAGCCCGTATTGACCCGCCGGCATCGCGTGTCACCTTGAGCCGCTTGACCGTTGCCTGATCGTCAATCAGCGCTACTACAATGTCGCCGTGCTCCGCAGACGACTGCTGTCTGACTATGACAATGTCGTCGGGAAGGATTGCCGCGTTTTTCATGCTTTCCCCACGCACCCTGAGTGCGAAAAGCCGGCTGCGGGACGGATTGCCGTCGACCGCTACATAGCCCTCGGGGTCTTCAACAGCATCCTCAAGCCCTCCGGCCTGCACACGTCCCAGCAGAGGAATCATAAAGGCGGATGCCTGGTGTTCCGGAAGCCGGTATCCGCGTGAAATCCGGGGGATTTTTTCGAGCAGTCCTTCGGCTACAAGCGCATCGAGGTGTTCCTGTGCACTCTGAACGGCACGGAATCCCATTGCACGCTGTACCTCCCTGACCGTCGGTACAGACCCGGAAAGAATGCGATCCCGCACAAACTCAAAAACCCTGCGCTGTGTTTCTCCGCTCATCATCCTGAAACTACCAGACAAATGTCTGGTAGTCAACAAAGCTCTTGACCATGTCCATGCGCGTGCGCAGACTCCTCCCACTGGAGATATCAGCGATGAACGAGCATGCACAGGTCGTACTTGCGCGCCCGACCGGAAGCAGAAACGTAGGGGCCGTATGCAGGGCCATGAAGTCGATGGGAATGCGTAATCTGATCATTATTCCGCCCGAGCGAAGCGACTACTGCGAACACGTTCCACCGGTACGCGACACCGCTGCCGAAACCTTGCGTAATACCGTGTTTGACAGAAGTGCCGTGGAAATGGTGGCCGTACACTCAGCCGACGTATACGCAGAATGCCACTTTGCCGCGTCCCTCGAAGAGGCTGTATCGGGCTCTACGGCAGTCGTCGGATTTACCAGGCGATCCGGCAGGTTTCGCCATACCAACCGGTTTACTCCCCGTATACTTGCCGAACATTTCGCTTCCATGCGCAGTGGGACCGTAAGCCTGGTGTTCGGAAATGAGCGAAGCGGCCTTTCAACCGAAGAACTTGCCGTATGCAGTATGTGCTGTGAGATCCCGAGCGCTCCCGATCAGGGGAGTCTCAATCTGAGCCATGCCGTACAGATCGCCTGTTATGAGTTTTTCCAGGCCGGAGTCGACGACTCGCCGACAGAAACCGTCGCGCTTGAGAGGGTCGATGAAATAGCTTCCTACCTGTACGAACTGCTTGAAGATATAGGCGCACTTGAACTCAGCGTACCGGAGGAAACCCGCATGTATCTGAGAAGCGTTCTTTCACGATCACTTCTGAATGACTATGAAGCTACCAAACTCCACAAGATGCTGCGAAAACTCAGGCACATGAAGATCAGGGAAGCCGGGTCATGACATACACGGCCGGGTATATTCCTCCGGTCTCGATGACCCTGACGTGCTTCAGGGAAAGGCTTCTGACCTCCCGGAGGACGTGAACCACGTGGTGTCGTCTGCGTCCGCCAAGAAACACCAGCTGACCTCCGGGTCTGAGCACATGCGACGCTCCTGTGAGAAACTGATGGTACAGGCGTTTGAAGTCAGTCCGCGGGCCAAGACGTACACCAAAGGGAGGATTGCTCACGATCATGTCCACCGATGCCGCAGGCAGTTCGCGCCTGAGATCACGGGCATCTGCCTGTCGAACCGTGACACGCTCCGAGAGTCCGGCTGTCGCTATATTTGCACGGGCGCCGTCAACGACCTTCTCGAAAAGATCAGATCCGGCAATGGACGCCTTCGGAAACATGTCCGCTGCCTCAAGAAGGATGGTACCCGAACCACAGAAGGGATCGAAGATGCGGGACACCTCGTCGAGACCTTGTGAAGCGAGCTCAAGCAGGCCCCTGGCGACAACCGTCTTGAGGCTGACGCGGGGTTTGTAGACCCAGGTATACCGTTTGTCGAGACCGCGCCTCGTCGTCTGCAGACCGACGAGCAGACGGGAGTCAAGAAGATCAACCCTCACGTGTCTATCGAATTTTTCTAGATCCACGGACATCCCCGTCTCTTTCTGCACGACCGAACCCGCTTCGCGCTCGATATCAAGACTGGTGAACTCGTGCATACCCTGACGCAGAGAGCTGACCCTGAAACTCTGCTCGGGGCCGCACCCCGGAAGAGACACCTCCGCGACAGCATCGCACAGAGAGGCAAGATCCGGGGATCCCGGAAGCAGGGTTTCGTGCACGTGATGCACCACGTGAAAAGCAAGCTTCAACTCATGAAGCACGGCGGTGAGACGCGCGTGCAGTTCCAGATCGGGTACAGACGCAGGGGGTATGCGCAGCAGCAGATTGCCCGCAAGACCAAAGGGCTTCTCGGTGACTTCGCCGCTCAAACCGGTGGCATCGAGTCTGCGGTATATTTCCAACGCCGCGAGATCTTCCAGGCCGGGGCTGGTTGTTATACGGTACTGCACTTGTACGGCAGGGTTGGGCGCGATACATTCACCTCCATATGGAACCAGTCGATGACCTTCATGTCCTTCGTGATCAGCTTGACCAGAAAAACACCTTTCTCATTGTCCTCTGGCGGGAGAACAATCCGGAGATAGACCGCTATCTCGCACGCATGCAACGCCTTGTCCGCCAGTATCCGCCACTGCAGTCATTCAGTGTCTGTCTCGATACCCATCCGACAGCAGCGGCACGTTTCGGTGCGTTTCAGCCTCCGGCTGTCGTCATCTATGCGAATGGGAAAATGGTACTGAACGTGTCCGAAACCTACGACAGTGCTCCGATTCGTGCAAAGCTCGACAGTATCTACGGGGCTTGAGCAGCCGGGACATTAAGCCGGGACATCACGGTCGGGAAGAACCGTACATGATATCGGGATCGATGACCGGCGTATCAAGCCGGTTCTCAGTAGTAATCCTGCCTGCGTCGTCCATCCGCACCCGTCGGTAGAAACACGAGCGAAAGCCGGTATGACACGCAGCCCCGCCTTTCTGCTCAACACGCAGCCACACGCAGTCTTCATCACAGTCAACAAGCACTTCGTGCACAATCTGCACGTTTCCGCTCTGCTCACCTTTGTGCCACAGCGACTGCCGGCTCCGACTATAGTACCAGCCCTCACCTGACTCAAGCGTTTTCCGGAATGCCTCTTCGTTCATGTAGGCCTGCATCAGGACTTCGCCGCTTCGATAATCACTGACTACGGCCGGCACGAGCCCCGACTGGTCATATCTTAGTTGCATGAGGGTACCTCCTGCCATCATCCCGTACGGATGGCCGTCGCCTCCACTTCGAGAGGCGCGTCTTTCGGCAGACCCGCAACCTCTACGACAGCACGGGCCGGAAAAGGCGCTGGAATCAGCTTCTCATACACTGCATTCACGACAGGATAGTCGGCCATGGATCTGAGATAAATTCTCACCTGAACAAACTGCCAGCTTCCCTCCGCAGATGCAAGGATGGCACACAGGTTCGAAAGAGCCTGTTCCGCTGCTTCTTCGATCGCGTCAAAGACGGGCTCGCCCTGTGGTGTCAGCGGAAGCTGTCCCGAGATATACATGGTATCACCGGCAATAACAGCCTGATTATACGGCCCGATCGCCCCAGGCGCCGTCTGTGTCTGTATGATGTCTACGGCTCGCCCGCTCATACTCCCTCCTATAAAAAGTCAACCGTAAGCCACCTCCGGCTCATGGTTACGATGCGACGTCGTATGCCGCCGCCTGCATTTCCACGACTTTCCGATGAATCACCGGATCAACCATTTTCATCTCATCAAACGGAACTCCGTCGGTAAGCATCCGGTAGATGATCTCGCTGAGTTGTCGAGCCGTCGCGATAATGCTCCGCCCGGACCCCTTGATTCGTTTCATCCGGTCATACCGCTGAATTATTCGGTACGTTCCGGTACGTCGGCGGACGCGCACCATACCCAGCACGACCTGTACCAGTGCCGTTCTCAGCTCCACCGGACCTCGCTTCGTGATTCGTCCGTGGTGGATCGTCTCATTCGAATTCTGTACCCACGGGACCAGCCCGGCATACGCAGCGTACTTCCCAGCTGTTGGGTACCGGCTGATGTCGTCGGTAAACGCCCGGATCGTCGCTGCGGTAATCAATCCCGCTCCCGGGATAGTCTTGATCAGCTGCACAACCTCGTCGTCCTCGGTCATCTCCGCAATCACCCGGTCAAGCGTCTTGACCTCCGCCGACAGTCGGTCTATCGTTTCAAACAGCGGTTCTACCGCGTTGCCGGCGACGTGATGTGCCGCGAGCACGCTTTTCACGCGCCGGCGTTCTCTTGCGCTCTGCAATTGCCCGCGCTTCGATTCAATCCCCAGGCTCAACAGCAGCCCATGCAGCTGGTTCTTCACCGTGACGATCGTCTCCACCAGCGTCTTGCGCGTCTTGATCACCCGCCGCAGCTCTTCACTCTCCGGTGAGCACAGATGCGCCTCCGGCAACATGTCCTTCTCCAGGAACTCCGCCAGCGTCGCCGCATCGTGCCGGTCGGTCTTCTTCACCGACTCGGTCACCACTTTGAACTTCGCCGTGTTGACCACCCGTACCGGTACGCCACATCGCTCAAGGCGTTGTTTGAAGTACCGCGTATTTCCCGTGGACTCCACGGCAACCTCTACCGCTGTCCCGGTCTCCATCACCGACTGCACCGCCATCTCAAATCGCCGATACCCGTCTTGGGTAGTCCCATACCGCTCGTGCCTCCCGGTAATCCCGTCGTCGCTTCGCCAGTACACCGTGAACTGACTCTTGTGAAGATCTACTCCTACACTCATTCGCATCTCGCTCTCCTCTCTCAATTTGAGCCGGAGTCCTTTGCGGTGGATCGTGCCACTCTCCTATTCGACCTCGCAGGTCATTGCACGCTGCGGTAACCGCTCCTCATTCTCCTTCTCAGCCTCGCAGGCTATCAAGCATGACGAGCAGCTCCCGGTCCGCCTCAAATCATTTGATTTCAGGCGGTATTCTAACCCACCGGCTCACGGTTTGCTTTTTATCATACCTCCTT
>RECN01000139.1 GCA_007694005.1 Spirochaetaceae bacterium | reverse complement strand
TCACACACCGACGTCGTGCGACAGGCGTAAGAGCGATTGTTGGTGCGATCTGTCGGAGTGAGGATGGCGGTAACGCGTTCGTGTAGATCCCCCGGCTGCGGCGGTCAGCGCCTTGCGCGACTCGCGAGATATCGACCGTGTCGTTTGAGCTCTTCACGATGACAAGGTTCTGCCTTGGACTCGTAGGGATCGGTCTACCACGATTGGTCCACTACTACATTACATGTTGATTCCGATAGCATCGAGTAACTGGACGAAATCGATACAGGCCACGCCTTCTTCACTGCAGACCAGCGGAATCTTGTAGTTTGACCGCTTTGCTGGGGCCTGATGCTGAACCGCCTCCATGGTTACGACTATTCCGCCCGCGATCTTGGCGTACGCAATAAGTGTGATGTCCACCTGGCCGGCTCCCTTGGATTCGGGGATTATCTCGTAGGAACGCTCCAACCGAATCGACAGGTTGGAAACCGTCTCATCAATATCGGGGATGTTGAATCCGGTATCCTCGATCCACGTGCGCACGGGATACTTGGCGGCACGCTGTTCCCGCGAGAGTTGGCGATCAGAGGATGATATCGGTTCGATCTCTTCGAAGACAGGCCGTATCAGAACCATTTGGTCGGCGTGTACAGCGATGAGCTCCCAAAGAGGCCGAAAGATTCGCGGCGGATACGTGAAGTTCCATGCTTCCATGAACACATTCGCGTCGAGGCAGAACATTCCGCTCAGAGCAGAGCCCTCACTTCCATCGCTTGGGATGGTCGTTTCAGACCGAGTATGGTCGATGTCTTGTGCAATCCGATCTCACGGTCATTGTACGCCTGGAATACGACGCTCGTGAACATTCGACCGAACTGGGTCAGCACCTCCTTCGGAACGTTTCGCGTCGGACCTCCTTCGCTCCGGCTCAAGCGCAGTTTTTGTTGCGCGTAATCCTCGAGTATTGCGTTCTGCATCCGGTAGAAACTGCCACGATTCACGATTCCGAGTTGAAGGAACCGAACAAGCATCGCGTACGAGCTCACCTTGAAGGACCGCGCAACGCGGTTGATACTGTCGAGATCAATTCGCGCAGGAACGGCCGCCAAGACTCCCGATACCGGCATGAGCACGCTGCCGGCAAACGCGTCGCACCATCGTTCAATCGTCCGGCTGGACTCGCCGTCCCATTTGTCGAGAGCGTTTTCGCGCCGGAGAATATGTCCCAACTCATGAAACAACGTGAATGACTGGGCCTTCTTTGCGTCAGAATCGTTGATGATGATTACCGGCAACTGGTCGTGGTACAGGCTCACGCCGCGGAGATTCAAATCATCGATGTTCGACCATCCCCGATACTTCGAGGTAACGAAGACAAAGACCCCGCGCTGCTCAATCAGTTCCCTCCATTCTTCGAAACCGAGGTGCGGCCGCGGAGGCGCGAGCCATTCGATGGTCTTCCGTGCTGCCTGGTCCGCCGGCTCCGATTTGTCGATCATCGGCGGGTCGGTCTCGAAGATGCCTGAGTCTTCCACGTCTTCCGAGAGATCGAGCATCAGCTGCCGATACCGTTCCACCCGGGCAACTACTCTGCGAAGCCGTGCGTCCCCAAACGTTGCTGTGCCGCTGTGGGAAAACTGCCGGAAGGCGGGGATGGCGCGGTCAAACCGGTACTCGGCTGGAATCTCATCAGAGATGAACACCCATCGCGGGACCGAATAGAGTGCCGAGAGCGCGTCAATCTGTTTGAAGGTTGGCTTGAGTTCTCCGTGCTCGATGTCGCGAATCTTGGGCACTTTCGCCTCGACCTCAGAGAGGGTCAAGCCGATCTGTTCGCGACACTGGATGAGGATGGTCGGGTTTATTCCTTCAACTCGGTGTGCCATAGGGTTCGCTGTCAGTATAGCAATAACCAGCCGGTTTGGGACAGGTAGAAAACCGATCTTCGAGCCGACTCAGTATGCGGTATCCGGTGGAGGCTCATGAATCGAGCGCGTATGCTCCCGGCCCCAGCGACCGGGGAGATCGACGACCGCGGGTCAGGGCAACAACCATTCCCGGAGGTTTTCATGCCGAATGCCGCCGCGAGAAACGCGTTGAAATTCGTCCAGACTGAGAACAGTCTTGGAATTATTGTCATAAAACTCCAAAAACGCTTTTATGTAAACGAAAGAACAGCGAACTGTACGTAGCCCCCGGCAATACGCGTTGCCGGCTCCGACGATAGCAATCCCGCATTGGGCACCGTTATGGTCACGTCCGCAAGACCATCGGCAAGTAGTGAGTTCACGACGCGCTCCCAGTCGATAATTTCCTGAACTTCATCTACGAAGAGGTGCGGCTTGTCGAGGAACGGCACAATCCGCGAAAGATACGACGGTGGGCCAATCCATGACAAAGACTTACCCAAACAGTTTCGCGCGCAAGAGAAACCGTGTCATTATTTTCCCAACGTTTCGGTTTGACAAGAAACGTGTCCTCAGATGTCATCGCCTCGGGTTTCGTGCCAGGGATCTCCCGTCTCGTGGAGCAGTCGGGCGAGTCGCAGATCAAGATCCCGTTCTACCTCCGGCTTTGTGCCGATCAGATTGGTCATCTGGTATGGGTCCTCTCGGTAATCGTACAGGTATCGGTTTTGCTCTCCGTCAATGCGTTCGACCACGTACATGTAACGGCCGGTTCGCGCACCCCGTCTGTCGGCGCCGGAGGCGTGGAACGGTATCGACAGGTAGAGCACCTCGTCGGGACGGGGAGTGTCTTCGACAGGGGCAGGAGGTTCCCCGGTTGCCCGTGACACCATAGTTTGATCCGATTGATCACTCAACACCCAGCCCGAGAGATCCCTCCCCTGCACACCCGCAGGCACCAGCTCAGGACTCCCGATCATATTCATCAGAGTTGGGAAGATATCCGGCGTGCCGATCAGGAGATCGTCGACTCTATGCCCTAATCTCGCCGGCCAACGGAGGATAAAGGGAACGAGGAACGATTCTTCATACCATACAACTTTGTTCATCAGCCCGTGAGATCCCATCATCTCTCCATGATCGGAGGTGAAGATGACGATGGTGTTTTCGGCCAACCCCTCTTCGTCCAGGACCTTCAGGATCCTGCCGAACTGATCGTCGATGCCGCTGACCGCACCGAAGTAGCCGTACACATCTTTTGCAGCATCCGCTCCCTTTCCTTCGAGGACCACGTTGGGTCTATTCAATAATTCACTCACGGGTCGATCCTCATAGAGCCGTAGATATTCCTCCGGCACCTGATCGAAGGGCATATGTGGCGGATTGAAGGACATGAACAGAGCGAAGGGCTTCGCGGGATCCCGTTCCCCCTTCTCGTTCCTGATATAGGATAAGGCGATATCGGTCTCGTGCTTTACCGACCACTCACCCGGGTCGATGCGTTCCTCGATAGGCGCATTGCCGGTCCAGTAGTGAGGATCCAGATGGCTGTCGCAGCAGCCGTAGGCGTACCAGAAGTCAAACCCGTGGCGCCGCTCCGGCGGGGTATAGGAGTCCCAAACTCGGCCGTCGCTCCTCGGTCCCTCTGTAAACGGCCAAGTCTCTTCCTCAGGATACTCGAGGTGCCACTTACCGATATACCCGGGAGAGTAGCCGGCAGAGTTGAGTGTGTCACTCAGGGTAATCTCATCGGGTCTTAAGTAGCAGTCGGGGCGTTCGTTGTTGCAGTTGCCCGGGACGCCGTTCCGGAAAGGGTACTTCCCGGTCATCAGCATAGCCCGGTAGGGGCTGCACACCGGGAAGTTACTCACCGCGTTGGTAAACACCACCCCCTCACGGGCCAACCCGTCTATATTGGGCGTCAGAACTGGGTCCTGCCCCATGAATCCCACCGCCTGCCGGCGATATTCGTCGGCGAACACAAAAACGATATTCGGTTTCTCCATTTACTCCCTCCGACGGCATCCGGGAAAACCAAACCACTCAGGAGGGTGGTCAATTTGGGGTCGGTATGGGCCGCCGTCTTCCATAGTATCCAACCTTCGCCCGCATCCGGCAAGAGCGTTGGTTCTTAGAATATCCGCCAATCGGCAGTGTGAATTCGGCATAGAGGAACGCGTTTAATCGAAAATGAACTCTGATTCTCGCGTGGGCCTGAGTACAGTGTTGATGGCGTATCGATCCGCTCTCGCACCAGGGGCGCTTTCACCTTCTTGCTCGTCGGTATAAAATGCCGGGTGTGAAGTATCGTCTCTTTTTCGCCGTCCTCCCAGACAATCGGAACCTACCGCGTCAAACCGGTGCGGGGAGATAACGATCGACAATCTGCTCGACGTGCACGATCTACAAACACAGTTCGAGACCAAAAACGGCGTGAACCGGGCTGTCGACGGTGTGACGTTCTCGCTCCGACGGGGTGAGTCGGTCGGCATTGTCGGTGAGTCCGGCTGCGGGAAGAGTGTGACCGCGTTGTCGGTGATGAATCTGCTCCCGCGTCCTGCTTGTCGCGTCGTCGGTGGATCGATCGTGTACTCACCCGTCGGTGGTTCGCCGGTCGACATCGCCACGCTCGATCCGCGCGGAAGGGCGATGCGGTCCGTTCGCGGGAAACACATCGCGATGGTGTTTCAGGATCCGATGTCGTCGCTCAACCCGATCGTTCCGGTCGGTAGGCAGATTTCCGAGGCGATGCGGGCCCATGACGGTGTTGGACGAAAGGAAGCGAACGAACGCGCGGTCGAGTTGCTCGATACGGTCGGGATCGGCGCACCACGGCAGAGGGTTCGTGAGTACCCGCACGAGATGAGCGGCGGGATGCGGCAGCGCGTCATGATCGCGATGGCGATCTCGTGCGGGCCCGCGTTACTCATTGCCGATGAACCGACGACATCGCTCGACGTGACACTCGAAGCTCAGATAATCGATTTGATCAAACGGCTCAGGGCCGATACCGGGATGGCTCTCGCGATCATCACGCACGATCTGGGAGTAATCGCCGAGCTCGCCGACCGTACCGTCGTGATGTACATGGGCAGGGTTGTCGAGTCGGGAAAGTCGGTCGAGGTGTTCGATCGGCCGGCGCACCCGTACACCCAGGGACTATTGAGTTCGGTTCCGCGGATCGGTCGGCGGACGCGGATTTCACCGATAGCCGGGACGACGCCTGATCCGTTTGACCTTCCGAAAGGCTGCCTTTTTGCGCCGCGCTGTCCACACGCGATGGCCGTGTGTCGCGAAATGTCTCCACCTTCGTTCAAGGTATCGGATGATAGAGGCGCGGCGTGTTGGCTTCTGAAACCGGATGCGCACGCATGATGGACGAACGAGGGAGAGACGATCGTGCGCTTCTTGTCGTCGACGGCCTCAAGAAGCACTTCCCGATACACACGGGAATTCTGCG
>RECN01000148.1 GCA_007694005.1 Spirochaetaceae bacterium | reverse complement strand
AAACAGCTGATAGAGCAGCAGATACAGGAAATCGTCGCTTCGATGCCGTATCTCGGAGAAGAAACGTCTCTAATGCCTCATCATCTCCATTCACGGCTTTCCTCCGGAGCCTTGCATGCACAAAAAGTATGACACATTATCATACTGCAGGAGTGGAAACATGGCATCGTCAAAGATAGCTATCACAATCGAAGAAGCGATGCTCACACGTCTTGATCGTCTAGTGCGAGAAAAAAAAACCCAAGCAGAAGTCGTCTGATTCAGGAGGCGCTGGAAGACAAGATCGGAACGATTGAGCAACGCAGACTCGATCAGGAATGTGCCAAGCTCGACCCCATCGAGGAGAAGAGATTCGCCGACGAAGGACTCGGATTTGAGGCCGACCAGTGGCCCGAATATTAAGAGGCCAGATACGATGGGCAGACCTCAATCCAACCATCGGTCACGAGCGGGCGGGGTTTCCACTGACACTGTCGCTGGAAGGTGTAAAACTACCAAAGCCGTCCTGGGTTAAGATAAGCCAGATTCGGACCCTTTCCGTCGAACGAATCGGAGCGTCCATAGGGCACGTTTCGGACGATATCCTGAACCAGGTTACAGAAGGTCTGAATGAGATTATCGGGTAAACGCCTGACTACCTCCTGTCCATACCGTACGCTTGCGCCTCCACATGAATTCCACTACCTTCGATTTTGATCAATCATGAGCGACACAATTTCTTCGATTCAACGTCTATCGACTCAGCTGCTTGAAACATGGTGCCAGGGCCTGGTCGCGCACCAGACACACGACCCGGGAAACGAACGAACCCACGGGGGCATCTACAGCCCAGGCGATCGTGCGTATCCCGGCCGCTGTGCAGATGCACTGTATCCATTGCTCTGGATGGCAAGACATACCGGTGATCAGTCCTACGTCGAGGCGGCGAGGCTCGTATACGACTGGGAGCAGCGCAACTGCTGGTCAGAGGAACTGGGGTGCTGGTACAACGATGCCAACCAGCCAGACAGCTGGAAAGGCATCAATGTGTTTTCGGTCATGACCAAGTACGACGCGATCGTGCATTACCCGGATCTTCTCGGAGAAAAGACCGTTGCAGTGTGGAAAGAGCGCCTGATCCGGGTCGCGGAGTTCCTGTATCAGACACTTACCATAGACTTCGGCAACATCAATTACCCTGCGTATGGCACACTCGTCTTTTCCTGTCTGGGCGAGCTGTTCAATGAGGAACGCTACACGAACAAGGCCGAAGAGCTTGCGACGCAGATACAGGCGTTTTTCACAGCCGACGGACTGTTCTATGGAGAAGGTGGCCGCACCGGAAACGCCGACGGGCAATACCCGATCGACCTCGGCTACAACGTGGAGGAAAGCCTTCCGGCCCTGGCGCTCTACGCGCAGCGAACAGGCAACAGTGATCTGCTCGAAACGGTGCAGGCATCGCTCCATACGCACCTGGAGTTCATGCTGCCAAACGGTGGCTGGGACAACAGCTGGGGAACGAGGAGCTTTAAGTGGACGCTCTGGGGGAGCCGCACCTCAGACGGGTGCCACCCGGGATATTACGCACTGGCCGGTGCTTCACCGGTATTTGCCGAGGCCGTGTACCGCAATTTGCAGTGCCTCGAAGCCTGCACCGCCAACAACCTGCTCCACGGCGGGCCGCACGAGGTCGTACACGGCGTAGCACCGTCCATCCATCATACCTTCAGTCATGCAAAAGCCCTCGTGAGTCTGCTGCATTTGGCAACTCCGGACCTCTCTGCCCCGCAACGCGTACTACCACGCGAAACAGAATACGGTATCAAAAAATTCGACAGCATCAATACCGTGCTGTTTTCCAGAGGCGAGTGGCGAGGTACCGTAACCGCGTACAACGTGGGCTACAAGACCGAAACAAGGGGCCATGCCAGCGGCGGCGCCATGACCCTGCTCTACCACATGAAGCACGACGTGGTGAGCGCTGCCAGCATGACCGAATACCAGCGGTGGGAAGCTCATAACACGCTTGACGAGAGCGCGGTGGAGAACTTCATGAGCCTCACGCCGCGCCTTGAACTGAGGACAGCCGATGCCCGCGTCTACAGGAATATTTGCGATTACAATGCAACACTCTCTGCATTAGAGAATGATGATGAACTGACGATCTCCGCGGTTTCGCGCCTGACAGAAGGCGACCGTGTGCAACCTCGCGACGACATGCCCGTCGTCTTCACGGATTACAGAATCAGAAACGGCGAGTTCACCATGGAGGTCTCGATTGACAGGCCTGCCCCACAGGGCACCCTGCAGTTCGTGTTGCCGGTGATCTGTTCGGCCGAAGACCGTGTTGCTCTAAGCGGCACCCGCTTCAGTCGTACGAACGCGACCGGCACCCTGAGCATTGAATCGAGTTACCCGCTTGAAGCCCTGCTTCCGGAAGACGCTCGAGCGTACAACGTTATCCCCGGACTGCAGGCCTACCCCCTCGTTATCGATGCGACGGGGCTGCACGAGCAGAAACTGACTGTGAGCTTTACCGGGTAAGGTTTTGATACGGGCTGGCGCGGTCAGTGCACACGACAGGTGTAATCCTCATGATTTGCGGTTTATCTGGACTTTGAGGCAAGTCTCTCGGCAATCCACACCTTAATGAGTGACTGGCGAGGCACGCCAAGACGCTCAGCCTCAAAATCGAGACGCGCGACCATCCACGACGGAAAGTCCACGTTGACCCTTTTCGCCGTGTGGCCTGGTCGGACAGCCTTTGCCAGGTCCGCGTAGGGGAGAATGTCCTGCTCGCCTTTATCGAAAATCTCGTCAAGTTGTTCAGCTGTCATAGTATGCCCGTTCCTCATTTTCGCGAGCTCGCCTCACCGAAATAATTCTCACTGCCGAGGCACGCATTGTGAAAATAGCCGCCCATACCTTATCCCCCTTCCTTGCAAGAAGAACGTGCCTCTCCTCAGTATCGCTACGGACGGGAAACTGGATACGATCTTCATCCTGCCAGAGAAGCTTAGCTTCCTCAAAGTCGATTCCGTGTTTCTCTTGATTGGATTGACTCTTGAGCGGATCATACTCGAACTCCATACGGTATATATTTTATACCGTCTTGATCGTACCTACAAGGTGATTCCCCAGTGTTTTCAAGACTCGATAGAAATGTCCCCTTGTCGGCTATGCCGCGAAGACATCTCAAAAAAGAGTTCACGGTAGACATCAACGAAATGAAACGACTGAAAGACCAGCGGACACTTCGGATTGGACGAACACTGTTTCCTGTCGTACTCTGTGTAACAGCACTCGGTAATTGGAGAACACACAATGTCTATAGGCAGAACGTACAGGGATGGGGCATTCGAATACCTTGATGCGGTAAGCGGGCGTGTCGTGCACCGGCTCACGAACTACCGGGGACACTCGAACCATCCGTATTTTACCGACCCGTGCTGGCTCGACAAGGGGAAGGCCTTCGTATTTATCTCCGATCGCGATGGACATAGTAACCTGTATCGCTACGATTTCCCCGACGCGTACAAATCCGGGGGAATCATCACCCAGCTTACCGATCTATCCGGTGCAAACTACGAAAATGAGCGGGTTTTTGACCACCGCCCCCAGGGTGCCTACAGTGCCGCGAACAAGCGCTACTACTACTGGTGGCAGAACATACTGTACGAACTGAACCTGGATACGCTGGACAGCCGGATCGTGTTTCAGGCAGATCCGAAGAAGATCCTGGGTATTCACGCGAACACGTCCGCGGACGGCAGGTACATCTGCAACGCTATGCGCGATCGTATCGAAAGCGACGAGGCAGAGCTCGAGTACCCGTACTTCAAATTTCCTGAGCTACACCCGGGTCAGCCCCGTACACAAATAATTCGGGTCGAGGTGGCCACCGGCAAAATGGACGTGATACATGAGGACGACCGATTTATTACGCACGTAAATCACTCACCGACGCTGCCGGATATCCTCACATTCTGCCACGAAGGTCCATGGAATCTCGTGAAACAGCGAATCTGGGGACTGAACATTGCAAATGGCTCGGTCTGGAAAATCCGATCGCAGGAAGATGATGGTATTGCGATAGGTCACGAGTACTGGTTTACCGACGGGTTACATGTCGGATATCACGGTATGCCCCGGGACAGGAGCAAAGGCGAGAATCTCCACGTATACGGGTATGCTACCTGGGACAATGCGACACACTTTGAAACGCAGTTCCCCTTCCACTCGACTCATTTTGCGGGTAACGATGCTGACCTTATCGTCGGCGATGGTACACCGGCGCTTCCGACCGGTGCTCACTGGTCGGTAACAAGCCAGCCGTATATTCAACTGTTCCGCAAGGAGCAAAATACCTACAACGGTCCGAAACTCCTTGCCGTTCACCGGTGTACGTTCAATCACCAGCACTCCCACTGCCACCCCCGGTTTTCGCCGGACCGAAGCCACGTATTGTTTGTATCTGACGCCACCGGATACGCGAACATTTATACCGTGCCGGTCGGTGACTTCGACGCACTACCATCCATAAACACCGAAAGATAGTCCAACAGTCTAAAAAGATTCGTCATTGTGTGCTGAGTTTTCCGGTCCTACACTTTCTCTCAGTTGAATTACAGCCAGAACAGGAGGAAGTTATGGCGAAGATACTGATGTTTTTACTATCGGTTCTCATTGTGCCTGCAGCGTTCGCAGGTGGCGGGTCAGAACAACCTGCAGCGGGTACGCAGGTAATCGATTACGCATTCTGGGGAAACCCGACTGCGATTGGTGTTGAGGAAGATATCCTGAACGAGTTTCACGCGTCGCAGGACAGGATTCGTGTCGCGCCGGTGGTCTCCGGCTACGCCGGTTTCCATGATATGCTGTTGACGCAGCTTGCGGGAGGTTCCGGTCCGGACGTTATGCGCGTTGACTCGTACTACTTCGCGGACTTCGCTGAACTCGGTGCACTACGGCCAATCGACGATCTGATCGCGCGCGACAACATAGATATGAGCATCTACTACGAGCTTGGTGTAATCGAAAACACCTTTCAGGGAGAGATCTATGGCCTTCCCTGGGGCACGGCGCCACTGTACATGATCATTAACCTCGATATGTTTGACGCAGCCGGAATTCCTGTCCCCGACAACGACTGGAAACTCGACGACTTCGAACGAATCGCGCGGGAACTGACAAGCGGTAACCAGTATGGCTGGGGAATGACGACCCAGAACCTCTCACAGGTTTTTCCGTTTATCTGGGCCATGGGCGGTGACATCCTCAGTTCCGATCGCTCGCAGTTTACGCTTAACAGCGACGAAGCTATCGAAGGACTGGAGATGCTCGCGCGACTTCTGTCTGACGGTATTATGCCCCGTGACGGAATTATCGGCGATGCCGAACTGCTGAGCGAACTGTTCGTGAACGACAGGCTTGCGATGCGCATGGGTTCGGCAGCGGAAATCCTGTCCATGCAGGCAGCGGGCAAGCGCTTTGAGGCGATTAACATGCCCACCGGCGTGGTAGACGATACCACGGTGAACAAATCCAACGTCATAGGTATCAATGCGAACACCAGAAATGTTGATGAGGCGTGGGAGTTCATGAAGTTCCTGCGTGCCCCTGGACAGCCCGGAGAGGAGCTGTACATGGCAGCGCGTCGCATGCCTCCGACCATGAACGTCCCGGAACTGTGGGAGATATACTCCGGCGCAGGGGACTATCCTTCCGATGTCCGAATGCAGACAGAGCTCATTAACCAGCGCTACGGACGGCTTATGCCGCTGCGAACGGGGTGGCTGGAGCTGGAAAACCTTGTAATGCCTGAAATACAGGGTATCCTGTTGGGAGAAGTTTCTGCCAGGGATGCCATGAACGGAATTGCCGCCGACGCACAGGCAATTCTCGACGGAAGATAATCTGACGACAGTCGCCTTCCGATGCGGCGTTTCGACGCCGTCTCGGGGGCGACTTCGCCACGTTTGATAGACACGGAAGGCTCAGACCTATGGGACACACAAATCGAAAAGAACTGCTTGCTGCTTTCTTGTTTCTGTTACCGAACCTTGCCGGTTTTTTGTTGTTTCTGGTTGGCCCGACAATCGGCGCCTTCTTTATATCAACAATGGATTGGGCGCTGATAAACGATCCTTCGTTTACCGGGCTGGCGAACTTTCAACGGCTTGTGAACGATAGCCGATTCTGGATTACGCTTCGGAACACCGCCTATTACGTGTTCGTTCGAGTACCGATCAACGTGCTTATTTCGCTGGTACTCGCCGTACTGCTAAACCAGAATATACGAGGGCGCAACTTCTTTCGTACGCTGCTCTTTATTCCTGTCGTTCTTTCGCTTGTATCCGTTGCGATCATGTGGCGCCCGCTTGTAATGTCGAGCGGCGTGCTGAACCAGATACTGGCACGGGTGGGTATCGGCCCCATTCCCTGGATTACCTCTTCACGCTACGCGATGCCCACGATCATTATGATTGGTGTATGGCGAGAAATCGGCTATTTCATGGTGATCTTTCTGGCCGGGCTCCAGTCTATATCTTCGCACTATTACGAAGCCGCTCGAATTGACGGCGCATCCGGTGTACAGCAGTTTCTCCGGATCACCATTCCGCTGGTATCACCGACCACGTTTTTCATTTCGGTCGTCGCCATGATCTGGTCATTCCAGATATTCGACTTGACAACGGTCCTTACCGGCGGAGGTCCCCGGAACGCAACAAATACGCTGGTCATGTACATCTACCAGCAAGGGTTTCAGAACTTCCGAATGGGATACGCTGCTGCACTCGGTGTCGTTCTGTTCTTCATTGTTCTGACTCTGACAGTGATACAAAAGCAGATCTCGTCCCGCTGGGTTCACTACTGACATAAGGAACGGTCATGACTCGTTATCAAATAAGTCGCTACACAAGCACAACAATTCTCTACGCCGTACTGGCTACCGTATCCGTTCTCGTGTTTGCTCCGCTCCTGTGGGTCATTGGGACATCGCTTAAGACGTACCCCGAAACGATTATCCGGGCAAGCTCCCTGTTTCCGGAAATCCCCCAGTGGCGAAACTATGTCGATATTTTCGACCTTGCACCCTTCGGTCGCTACTTTGTGAACACGCTGGTTGTTTCTGTCGCAGTCATAGCAATCACGCTTATTACATCGGCAATGGCAGCGTACGCGTTTTCGCGCCTGAAGTGGCCGGGCCGCGAAACCGTGTTTGTCCTGTATCTCTCCATGCTCATAATCCCGGTCCACGTGGTGCTTGTGCCGAACTTTATCCTGCTTCGGGAACTGCGACTGCTCGACACCCTGCTTGCCCTGATACTAACCCGGGCGTTTCTGCCCTTAGGTACGTTTCTTATGCGGCAGTTCTTCATGGGTATTCCACGAGAACTCGAAGAGTCCGCGATAATTGACGGTTGCGGGTATGGACGGAGATTTACGTCTATCATTGTTCCATTGTCGAAGCCAGCGTTCGTGACCCTTCTGATCGTGACGCTCATAATGATCTGGAACGATTACCTGTTTCCGCTGGTCTTCATTCAGTCCCGGTTAAACAGAACACTCACGCTGGGGCTGGCGATTCTGGCCGGAGATTTCGACGTTCAATGGAACATTGTCATGGCCGCAACCATTCTTTCGATTTCGCCGCTCGTTATACTTTTCCTTTTTGCACAGAAGTACTTCATTGAAGGAGTAGCCTTACAGGGAACCAAGGGTTAGCTCAGGGAATAGGAGTTTCGCATGATTCGTACCGTAGTCGTGGAAGATGAGCCGTCCACCGGCACTCGATACGCTCAATCTGTACGGGATTACGGCGAGCCGTTCGTCGTGTCGGGTGTGTACGAGTCAGCGAATGCACTTCTTTGCGAGCGGACATACGTTCACGTGGATCTGGTGTTTACTGACGTTCGAATGCCACGTATGACCGGTATCTCTCTGATCGAACGCCTGCGTCACGATGGATGGGACGGTATGGCCGTAGTCATTTCCGGGTACGGTGAGTTCTCACTTGCACAGGATGCAATGCGCGCTGGTGTCTATGACTATCTTTTGAAGCCCGTGTTTCCGGCTGATTTTGAACGACTACTCAGACGGATCGAAGTTTCGTTTCTCGGAAACCAGGGCCACCTGGTTTCCGATGCGCTGGAAGGTGTCGAGATAGAACTCCTGCCTTCATTTGTACAGAAAGCGATTGCGCACGCAGAGGAGCACCTGTCCGAACACATGTCTTTGTCCTCAGTTGCAGAAGTCGCCTGTATCAGCCCCGCATATCTGAGCTCGACCTTTACTCGCGAGTGCGGCATGTCCTTCGTAGAGTTTCTCCATCGCGTACGGGTTGCTCGGGCCAAGGAACTGCTGTCGCGTCCGGAGTTGTCGTTGGTCGACGTCGCTGAACAGAGCGGTCTCACGGATAAATCCTATCTCAGTCGAGTGTTTAAGCGAGTAACCGGACAGACCCCCGGGGACTATCGGAGACAAAAACTCCACGGCCCTCGGCGGTTGCTCGATGACGTTCAGTGACGTGCTATGACAATCCATAACCGACGTATATCAACACTCATTCTCCTTTCGGTCGTCGCTGTCACGCTCGGTATAACCGCAGTCGTTACCACAACGTACATTCAGGTAAACACCGAACTCCGGCGCCAGACGGTCAGTACTGTCGAAAATCATCTGCGGGCGCAACAACAACTGCTTGTTCAACAGCTACGAACCATTGCTGATTCGAAGACGTTTCTGCTCCGTTCCCTGGCAACGACACCGTCCATGGAGCCTGACGACATACAGCGTATGCAACGCCGCTTCAGTTGGGAGTCTGAAGCGGCACAGTCTTCGGCCGTGTTCTTCCGGGGTCGAGAACCAGTGATCGCTCCGGCTCACCTCGTGTCCGACCTTCAGGGACTCTACGCACCGTTCAGTCCTGAACGTCCCAGGTCACAGCTACCGTTTTCGATTCAGGACTTCCGGGAAGCCGGGGGCTGGTACGTAGGAAACGCGTTTCGCTCCGCGTCCGAACTACGCAGTATCGTACCGATCGCAGTATCTGACTTTCAGGGAATTCAGGGATCGACGTCGGCTATCGTTGCGGTCGATATTACACACATACTGTACTCAATCATGACGAACTTCGTTCTGAAGTTCGACGGTCGGAACTGGCCGTTGGACGTTGCGCTGTACGACCGTAACGGAATGCTGCTCGCGACAACACTGAACAATCTGCGACAACGGCACCTGATTCTGGACAGCTCTACCGCCGCTCGGGTTTCATGGGACCCGGATTTCCCCCGTGTACCATCGGTGGACCCACGGTCACTAGTTATTTATCGGGAGAACCGTATCACCGAGATCGTGTACGATGCGGATACCGGGTTCTTCCTCGCCGGGAGTATCGCAGAACCGGCTATCACGCGAAGGGTAAACGTTCTGTCCTCGCAGATCGTCATGATCGGCGTCCTGAACATCGCTGCCATCCTCGTGCTCGGGCTCCTGCTGCTTCGGTCTATTCGCAAACTCTCGGCCGCACAGGAGAAGCGGGTGGAAATGTATAACAGGTCCACTCAGGCGGTACTGGGCCCACACTTTCTGTTCAACTCGCTCGACACCATCGTCGGTCTCGCGTCGCAGGGCGAAAAGTCAACGCTCATGCGTGGTCTCATGGCTTTAACGATACAGCTCGAAGGCGCGATGCGGAATGTGGCGAGTGAAGTCACCGTCGTACAGGAAATGGAATACGTGTCGAGTTATCTAGAACTGCAGGGATTCAGATTTCACGGACGGTTCGAGATAGAACTCTCCATAGAACCGGAGTTACGCTATGAGCTGATTCCACGATTCTGCATTCAGCCTCTGGTCGAGAACTGCTTCACTCATGCGATACCAGATTCTCCAGATCCCGTTGATATTGCCCTCTACATACAGGCGCTGGACGAGACGACGATTGCGGTGGTCGTGTCCGATAGCGGGCCCGGCATCAACGAAGAACGACGGTTATCCGTTCTCGACAGCCTGAATGATCCGGATATCGACTGGAGCGATGGGATCGGTCTTGCTGCCATTCACTCCCGGCTCGTAGAATCGTACGGCAGAAAATATGGTATTCGCATTCTAAACCCTGGAGACAACCCAATACCGAATAGCGGCTACACGCCCAAGACAGGCTTCAATATCGCGGTACTACTGCCGAGGCTCGGGCGTGTGTCAAAAGACGAGTAGGAGGACATAGTATGAAAAACAACATTATCCAGATTGGCCAGATCGGGTTCGGTCGGATCGCGCAGGGACACAACCTTCCGAATGTGCTTCCGCACTCGAATGTTCGCGTCATCGCAGTGTGCGACGTCGACAGAAACAGGATGGCCGACGGCAAGCGGTTCATTGAGCAATGGTATCGGGACCGTGGCACCGACGGGGGTATCCCGGACGTTCATGTCTATTCCGATTACCGCGATATGCTTGCCCGTTCTGATCTCGATGCAGTGATCATCAGTACACCCGATCATGCGCACATCGGTCCCTGTCTGGCCGCGTCTGACGCTGGCAAGGACATCTACATGGAAAAACCCATGTCGCTTACCCTGGAAGAAGGCAGACGCATGAGCGATCAGCTTCGCGCGAACGGCACGGTGTTCCAGTTGGGAAGCCAGCAGCGAGGAAGCTCTCCGTGGCCCCACTTCAGGCGAGCGTGCAGTCTTGTTCGAAATGGTCGCCTCGGAACGCTTCGGGAAGTGGAGATTGGCCTGCCCGGTGACCCCGGCGGTGGCAACCCGGCTCCCATGCCCGTTCCTCCACACCTGGACTTCGACGCGTGGCTTGGAAGCACTCCGAAGGTTCCGTACACCGAAGATCTGGTGCATCCGCAGTCAGGGTACGACCGACCGGGCTGGTTACGGTGTGAGCAGTTCTCGGCAGGAATGATAACCGGCTGGGGTTCGCACCACATCGACACCGCACACTGGGGTATGGGTACTGAGTACACCGGACCCACGCTCATCGAAGCGACCGCACACTTCCCGACCGATGACCCGGAATACTCCGGTTTGTGGAATGTCCATGGTGATTTTCAGGTCACCGCTACGTACGACACTGGCGTGGTCATGCGTATTTCGGGCGACTACCCCAACGGTGTCAGGTTCATCGGAGATGAAGGCTGGATCTTCGTGACACGGGGAAGCGGCGTGGTGGAAAACGAGCCTGACGCAGGAAACCCCGATTCGCCCCTGCAGGCGAGCAGTCAGGCCTTGTTGGCAGAGTCCGAAGAGCCGCAGTCGGTTCACCTGTACGACGGCGAAGAGCAGCACGCCAACTGGATCAGATGCATTACCACGCGGGCAGAGACCGCCGCACCACCTGAGATCGCGCATCGCTCAGGAAGTGCGTGCCTCATTGCTCACATCGCCATGAAGCTCAAGCGCCCGTTGCACTGGGACCCGGACAACGAAGTTTTTATCGATGACGACGAAGCAAATGCAATGCGTGCCCGCTAAGGCGTCTCATAACCTGCGTATCGCTTCTGCCCCCTCGCCTCAGGCGTCTCGGACCGAGGTGGCGGAGTGTGTACGCACGGGAATCAGAACCCGGTAACGAGCAGATCGACCGCAGCGATGAGCTCGCTGCGGATAGTCGCTGCAGAGCCGACGGTCTCGCCGAGCAGTGAGGTCTGGACGGCAGCGATCTCTGAAACGACCACGACGCACGGAGTTTCACACACCGTAAGCGGGAGATGGAGTCTGGTCACACGATCGTGCGTCGGCGTTCAGGTGCACATCAAACTGCGCCATATAGGTGTACGCTCAGAACGACCGGAGGCCGTCGGAAAACACGCCACGCTCGCGAACCGATTCCGCGTATTCGGAAAGAGCGTTCCTGTTCTCGTCCTGCCACCCGCGCGCCTCGTGCTCGGCGATTGTCTGGCGCAACGCGTGTTCGAAAACGGCAGACAACGACACGCCTCGTTCGCGTGCCTGTTTGAGCAAGTCCGGGTCGACGGTGAGATTCGTCCGAACTTTCGTCTTACGATTCATGCGTACGAGTATACGCACACGTAGTGCGTACGACAAGGTGCAGAATAGCTCCTGTCCATACCATACGCTTGCGCCTCCACATGAATTCCACTACCTTCGATTTCATACCATTATGAGCGACACAATTTCTTCGATTCAACGTCTATCGACTCAGCTGCTTGAAACATGGTGCCAGGGCCTGGTCGCGCACCAGACACACGACCCGGGAAACGAACGAACCCACGGGGGCATCTACAGCCCAGGCGATCGTGCGTATCCCGGCCGCTGTGCAGATGCACTGTATCCATTGCTCTGGATGGCAAGACATACCGGTGATCAGTCCTACGTCGAGGCGGCGAGGCTCGTATACGACTGGGAGCAGCGCAACTGCTGGTCAGAGGAACTGGGGTGCTGGTACAACGATGCCAACCAGCCAGACAGCTGGAAAGGCATCAATGTGTTTTCGGTCATGACCAAGTACGACGCGATCGTGCATTACCCGGATCTTCTCGGAGAAAAGACCGTTGCAGTGTGGAAAGAGCGCCTGATCCGGGTCGCGGAGTTCCTGTATCAGACACTTACCATAGACTTCGGCAACATCAATTACCCTGCGTATGGCACACTCGTCTTTTCCTGTCTGGGCGAGCTGTTCAATGAGGAACGCTACACGAACAAGGCCGAAGAGCTTGCGACGCAGATACAGGCGTTTTTCACAGCCGACGGACTGTTCTATGGAGAAGGTGGCCGCACCGGAAACGCCGACGGGCAATACCCGATCGACCTCGGCTACAACGTGGAGGAAAGCCTTCCGGCCCTGGCGCTCTACGCGCAGCGAACAGGCAACAGTGATCTGCTCGAAACGGTGCAGGCATCGCTCCATACGCACCTGGAGTTCATGCTGCCAAACGGTGGCTGGGACAACAGCTGGGGAACGAGGAGCTTTAAGTGGACGCTCTGGGGGAGCCGCACCTCAGACGGGTGCCACCCGGGATATTACGCACTGGCCGGTGCTTCACCGGTATTTGCCGAGGCCGTGTACCGCAATTTGCAGTGCCTCGAAGCCTGCACCGCCAACAACCTGCTCCACGGCGGGCCGCACGAGGTCGTACACGGCGTAGCACCGTCCATCCATCATACCTTCAGTCATGCAAAAGCCCTCGTGAGTCTGCTGCATTTGGCAACTCCGGACCTCTCTGCCCCGCAACGCGTACTACCACGCGAAACAGAATACGGTATCAAAAAATTCGACAGCATCAATACCGTGCTGTTTTCCAGAGGCGAGTGGCGAGGTACCGTAACCGCGTACAACGTGGGCTACAAGACCGAAACAAGGGGCCATGCCAGCGGCGGCGCCATGACCCTGCTCTACCACATGAAGCACGACGTGGTGAGCGCTGCCAGCATGACCGAATACCAGCGGTGGGAAGCTCATAACACGCTTGACGAGAGCGCGGTGGAGAACTTCATGAGCCTCACGCCGCGCCTTGAACTGAGGACAGCCGATGCCCGCGTCTACAGGAATATTTGCGATTACAATGCAACACTCTCTGCATTAGAGAATGATGATGAACTGACGATCTCCGCGGTTTCGCGCCTGACAGAAGGCGACCGTGTGCAACCTCGCGACGACATGCCCGTCGTCTTCACGGATTACAGAATCAGAAACGGCGAGTTCACCATGGAGGTCTCGATTGACAGGCCTGCCCCACAGGGCACCCTGCAGTTCGTGTTGCCGGTGATCTGTTCGGCCGAAGACCGTGTTGCTCTAAGCGGCACCCGCTTCAGTCGTACGAACGCGACCGGCACCCTGAGCATTGAATCGAGTTACCCGCTTGAAGCCCTGCTTCCGGAAGACGCTCGAGCGTACAACGTTATCCCCGGACTGCAGGCCTACCCCCTCGTTATCGATGCGACGGGGCTGCACGAGCAGAAACTGACTGTGAGCTTTACCGGGTAAGGTTTTGATACGGGCTGGCGCGGTCAGTGCACACGACAGGTGTAATCCTCATGATTTGCGGTTTATCTGGACTTTGAGGCAAGTCTCTCGGCAATCCACACCTTAATGAGTGACTGGCGAGGCACGCCAAGACGCTCAGCCTCAAAATCGAGACGCGCGACCATCCACGACGGAAAGTCCACGTTGACCCTTTTCGCCGTGTGGCCTGGTCGGACAGCCTTTGCCAGGTCCGCGTAGGGGAGAATGTCCTGCTCGCCTTTATCGAAAATCTCGTCAAGTTGTTCAGCTGTCATAGTATGCCCGTTCCTCATTTTCGCGAGCTCGCCTCACCGAAATAATTCTCACTGCCGAGGCACGCATTGTGAAAATAGCCGCCCATACCTTATCCCCCTTCCTTGCAAGAAGAACGTGCCTCTCCTCAGTATCGCTACGGACGGGAAACTGGATACGATCTTCATCCTGCCAGAGAAGCTTAGCTTCCTCAAAGTCGATTCCGTGTTTCTCTTGATTGGATTGACTCTTGAGCGGATCATACTCGAACTCCATACGGTATATATTTTATACCGTCTTGATCGTACCTACAAGGTGATTCCCCAGTGTTTTCAAGACTCGATAGAAATGTCCCCTTGTCGGCTATGCCGCGAAGACATCTCAAAAAAGAGTTCACGGTAGACATCAACGAAATGAAACGACTGAAAGACCAGCGGACACTTCGGATTGGACGAACACTGTTTCCTGTCGTACTCTGTGTAACAGCACTCGGTAATTGGAGAACACACAATGTCTATAGGCAGAACGTACAGGGATGGGGCATTCGAATACCTTGATGCGGTAAGCGGGCGTGTCGTGCACCGGCTCACGAACTACCGGGGACACTCGAACCATCCGTATTTTACCGACCCGTGCTGGCTCGACAAGGGGAAGGCCTTCGTATTTATCTCCGATCGCGATGGACATAGTAACCTGTATCGCTACGATTTCCCCGACGCGTACAAATCCGGGGGAATCATCACCCAGCTTACCGATCTATCCGGTGCAAACTACGAAAATGAGCGGGTTTTTGACCACCGCCCCCAGGGTGCCTACAGTGCCGCGAACAAGCGCTACTACTACTGGTGGCAGAACATACTGTACGAACTGAACCTGGATACGCTGGACAGCCGGATCGTGTTTCAGGCAGATCCGAAGAAGATCCTGGGTATTCACGCGAACACGTCCGCGGACGGCAGGTACATCTGCAACGCTATGCGCGATCGTATCGAAAGCGACGAGGCAGAGCTCGAGTACCCGTACTTCAAATTTCCTGAGCTACACCCGGGTCAGCCCCGTACACAAATAATTCGGGTCGAGGTGGCCACCGGCAAAATGGACGTGATACATGAGGACGACCGATTTATTACGCACGTAAATCACTCACCGACGCTGCCGGATATCCTCACATTCTGCCACGAAGGTCCATGGAATCTCGTGAAACAGCGAATCTGGGGACTGAACATTGCAAATGGCTCGGTCTGGAAAATCCGATCGCAGGAAGATGATGGTATTGCGATAGGTCACGAGTACTGGTTTACCGACGGGTTACATGTCGGATATCACGGTATGCCCCGGGACAGGAGCAAAGGCGAGAATCTCCACGTATACGGGTATGCTACCTGGGACAATGCGACACACTTTGAAACGCAGTTCCCCTTCCACTCGACTCATTTTGCGGGTAACGATGCTGACCTTATCGTCGGCGATGGTACACCGGCGCTTCCGACCGGTGCTCACTGGTCGGTAACAAGCCAGCCGTATATTCAACTGTTCCGCAAGGAGCAAAATACCTACAACGGTCCGAAACTCCTTGCCGTTCACCGGTGTACGTTCAATCACCAGCACTCCCACTGCCACCCCCGGTTTTCGCCGGACCGAAGCCACGTATTGTTTGTATCTGACGCCACCGGATACGCGAACATTTATACCGTGCCGGTCGGTGACTTCGACGCACTACCATCCATAAACACCGAAAGATAGTCCAACAGTCTAAAAAGATTCGTCATTGTGTGCTGAGTTTTCCGGTCCTACACTTTCTCTCAGTTGAATTACAGCCAGAACAGGAGGAAGTTATGGCGAAGATACTGATGTTTTTACTATCGGTTCTCATTGTGCCTGCAGCGTTCGCAGGTGGCGGGTCAGAACAACCTGCAGCGGGTACGCAGGTAATCGATTACGCATTCTGGGGAAACCCGACTGCGATTGGTGTTGAGGAAGATATCCTGAACGAGTTTCACGCGTCGCAGGACAGGATTCGTGTCGCGCCGGTGGTCTCCGGCTACGCCGGTTTCCATGATATGCTGTTGACGCAGCTTGCGGGAGGTTCCGGTCCGGACGTTATGCGCGTTGACTCGTACTACTTCGCGGACTTCGCTGAACTCGGTGCACTACGGCCAATCGACGATCTGATCGCGCGCGACAACATAGATATGAGCATCTACTACGAGCTTGGTGTAATCGAAAACACCTTTCAGGGAGAGATCTATGGCCTTCCCTGGGGCACGGCGCCACTGTACATGATCATTAACCTCGATATGTTTGACGCAGCCGGAATTCCTGTCCCCGACAACGACTGGAAACTCGACGACTTCGAACGAATCGCGCGGGAACTGACAAGCGGTAACCAGTATGGCTGGGGAATGACGACCCAGAACCTCTCACAGGTTTTTCCGTTTATCTGGGCCATGGGCGGTGACATCCTCAGTTCCGATCGCTCGCAGTTTACGCTTAACAGCGACGAAGCTATCGAAGGACTGGAGATGCTCGCGCGACTTCTGTCTGACGGTATTATGCCCCGTGACGGAATTATCGGCGATGCCGAACTGCTGAGCGAACTGTTCGTGAACGACAGGCTTGCGATGCGCATGGGTTCGGCAGCGGAAATCCTGTCCATGCAGGCAGCGGGCAAGCGCTTTGAGGCGATTAACATGCCCACCGGCGTGGTAGACGATACCACGGTGAACAAATCCAACGTCATAGGTATCAATGCGAACACCAGAAATGTTGATGAGGCGTGGGAGTTCATGAAGTTCCTGCGTGCCCCTGGACAGCCCGGAGAGGAGCTGTACATGGCAGCGCGTCGCATGCCTCCGACCATGAACGTCCCGGAACTGTGGGAGATATACTCCGGCGCAGGGGACTATCCTTCCGATGTCCGAATGCAGACAGAGCTCATTAACCAGCGCTACGGACGGCTTATGCCGCTGCGAACGGGGTGGCTGGAGCTGGAAAACCTTGTAATGCCTGAAATACAGGGTATCCTGTTGGGAGAAGTTTCTGCCAGGGATGCCATGAACGGAATTGCCGCCGACGCACAGGCAATTCTCGACGGAAGATAATCTGACGACAGTCGCCTTCCGATGCGGCGTTTCGACGCCGTCTCGGGGGCGACTTCGCCACGTTTGATAGACACGGAAGGCTCAGACCTATGGGACACACAAATCGAAAAGAACTGCTTGCTGCTTTCTTGTTTCTGTTACCGAACCTTGCCGGTTTTTTGTTGTTTCTGGTTGGCCCGACAATCGGCGCCTTCTTTATATCAACAATGGATTGGGCGCTGATAAACGATCCTTCGTTTACCGGGCTGGCGAACTTTCAACGGCTTGTGAACGATAGCCGATTCTGGATTACGCTTCGGAACACCGCCTATTACGTGTTCGTTCGAGTACCGATCAACGTGCTTATTTCGCTGGTACTCGCCGTACTGCTAAACCAGAATATACGAGGGCGCAACTTCTTTCGTACGCTGCTCTTTATTCCTGTCGTTCTTTCGCTTGTATCCGTTGCGATCATGTGGCGCCCGCTTGTAATGTCGAGCGGCGTGCTGAACCAGATACTGGCACGGGTGGGTATCGGCCCCATTCCCTGGATTACCTCTTCACGCTACGCGATGCCCACGATCATTATGATTGGTGTATGGCGAGAAATCGGCTATTTCATGGTGATCTTTCTGGCCGGGCTCCAGTCTATATCTTCGCACTATTACGAAGCCGCTCGAATTGACGGCGCATCCGGTGTACAGCAGTTTCTCCGGATCACCATTCCGCTGGTATCACCGACCACGTTTTTCATTTCGGTCGTCGCCATGATCTGGTCATTCCAGATATTCGACTTGACAACGGTCCTTACCGGCGGAGGTCCCCGGAACGCAACAAATACGCTGGTCATGTACATCTACCAGCAAGGGTTTCAGAACTTCCGAATGGGATACGCTGCTGCACTCGGTGTCGTTCTGTTCTTCATTGTTCTGACTCTGACAGTGATACAAAAGCAGATCTCGTCCCGCTGGGTTCACTACTGACATAAGGAACGGTCATGACTCGTTATCAAATAAGTCGCTACACAAGCACAACAATTCTCTACGCCGTACTGGCTACCGTATCCGTTCTCGTGTTTGCTCCGCTCCTGTGGGTCATTGGGACATCGCTTAAGACGTACCCCGAAACGATTATCCGGGCAAGCTCCCTGTTTCCGGAAATCCCCCAGTGGCGAAACTATGTCGATATTTTCGACCTTGCACCCTTCGGTCGCTACTTTGTGAACACGCTGGTTGTTTCTGTCGCAGTCATAGCAATCACGCTTATTACATCGGCAATGGCAGCGTACGCGTTTTCGCGCCTGAAGTGGCCGGGCCGCGAAACCGTGTTTGTCCTGTATCTCTCCATGCTCATAATCCCGGTCCACGTGGTGCTTGTGCCGAACTTTATCCTGCTTCGGGAACTGCGACTGCTCGACACCCTGCTTGCCCTGATACTAACCCGGGCGTTTCTGCCCTTAGGTACGTTTCTTATGCGGCAGTTCTTCATGGGTATTCCACGAGAACTCGAAGAGTCCGCGATAATTGACGGTTGCGGGTATGGACGGAGATTTACGTCTATCATTGTTCCATTGTCGAAGCCAGCGTTCGTGACCCTTCTGATCGTGACGCTCATAATGATCTGGAACGATTACCTGTTTCCGCTGGTCTTCATTCAGTCCCGGTTAAACAGAACACTCACGCTGGGGCTGGCGATTCTGGCCGGAGATTTCGACGTTCAATGGAACATTGTCATGGCCGCAACCATTCTTTCGATTTCGCCGCTCGTTATACTTTTCCTTTTTGCACAGAAGTACTTCATTGAAGGAGTAGCCTTACAGGGAACCAAGGGTTAGCTCAGGGAATAGGAGTTTCGCATGATTCGTACCGTAGTCGTGGAAGATGAGCCGTCCACCGGCACTCGATACGCTCAATCTGTACGGGATTACGGCGAGCCGTTCGTCGTGTCGGGTGTGTACGAGTCAGCGAATGCACTTCTTTGCGAGCGGACATACGTTCACGTGGATCTGGTGTTTACTGACGTTCGAATGCCACGTATGACCGGTATCTCTCTGATCGAACGCCTGCGTCACGATGGATGGGACGGTATGGCCGTAGTCATTTCCGGGTACGGTGAGTTCTCACTTGCACAGGATGCAATGCGCGCTGGTGTCTATGACTATCTTTTGAAGCCCGTGTTTCCGGCTGATTTTGAACGACTACTCAGACGGATCGAAGTTTCGTTTCTCGGAAACCAGGGCCACCTGGTTTCCGATGCGCTGGAAGGTGTCGAGATAGAACTCCTGCCTTCATTTGTACAGAAAGCGATTGCGCACGCAGAGGAGCACCTGTCCGAACACATGTCTTTGTCCTCAGTTGCAGAAGTCGCCTGTATCAGCCCCGCATATCTGAGCTCGACCTTTACTCGCGAGTGCGGCATGTCCTTCGTAGAGTTTCTCCATCGCGTACGGGTTGCTCGGGCCAAGGAACTGCTGTCGCGTCCGGAGTTGTCGTTGGTCGACGTCGCTGAACAGAGCGGTCTCACGGATAAATCCTATCTCAGTCGAGTGTTTAAGCGAGTAACCGGACAGACCCCCGGGGACTATCGGAGACAAAAACTCCACGGCCCTCGGCGGTTGCTCGATGACGTTCAGTGACGTGCTATGACAATCCATAACCGACGTATATCAACACTCATTCTCCTTTCGGTCGTCGCTGTCACGCTCGGTATAACCGCAGTCGTTACCACAACGTACATTCAGGTAAACACCGAACTCCGGCGCCAGACGGTCAGTACTGTCGAAAATCATCTGCGGGCGCAACAACAACTGCTTGTTCAACAGCTACGAACCATTGCTGATTCGAAGACGTTTCTGCTCCGTTCCCTGGCAACGACACCGTCCATGGAGCCTGACGACATACAGCGTATGCAACGCCGCTTCAGTTGGGAGTCTGAAGCGGCACAGTCTTCGGCCGTGTTCTTCCGGGGTCGAGAACCAGTGATCGCTCCGGCTCACCTCGTGTCCGACCTTCAGGGACTCTACGCACCGTTCAGTCCTGAACGTCCCAGGTCACAGCTACCGTTTTCGATTCAGGACTTCCGGGAAGCCGGGGGCTGGTACGTAGGAAACGCGTTTCGCTCCGCGTCCGAACTACGCAGTATCGTACCGATCGCAGTATCTGACTTTCAGGGAATTCAGGGATCGACGTCGGCTATCGTTGCGGTCGATATTACACACATACTGTACTCAATCATGACGAACTTCGTTCTGAAGTTCGACGGTCGGAACTGGCCGTTGGACGTTGCGCTGTACGACCGTAACGGAATGCTGCTCGCGACAACACTGAACAATCTGCGACAACGGCACCTGATTCTGGACAGCTCTACCGCCGCTCGGGTTTCATGGGACCCGGATTTCCCCCGTGTACCATCGGTGGACCCACGGTCACTAGTTATTTATCGGGAGAACCGTATCACCGAGATCGTGTACGATGCGGATACCGGGTTCTTCCTCGCCGGGAGTATCGCAGAACCGGCTATCACGCGAAGGGTAAACGTTCTGTCCTCGCAGATCGTCATGATCGGCGTCCTGAACATCGCTGCCATCCTCGTGCTCGGGCTCCTGCTGCTTCGGTCTATTCGCAAACTCTCGGCCGCACAGGAGAAGCGGGTGGAAATGTATAACAGGTCCACTCAGGCGGTACTGGGCCCACACTTTCTGTTCAACTCGCTCGACACCATCGTCGGTCTCGCGTCGCAGGGCGAAAAGTCAACGCTCATGCGTGGTCTCATGGCTTTAACGATACAGCTCGAAGGCGCGATGCGGAATGTGGCGAGTGAAGTCACCGTCGTACAGGAAATGGAATACGTGTCGAGTTATCTAGAACTGCAGGGATTCAGATTTCACGGACGGTTCGAGATAGAACTCTCCATAGAACCGGAGTTACGCTATGAGCTGATTCCACGATTCTGCATTCAGCCTCTGGTCGAGAACTGCTTCACTCATGCGATACCAGATTCTCCAGATCCCGTTGATATTGCCCTCTACATACAGGCGCTGGACGAGACGACGATTGCGGTGGTCGTGTCCGATAGCGGGCCCGGCATCAACGAAGAACGACGGTTATCCGTTCTCGACAGCCTGAATGATCCGGATATCGACTGGAGCGATGGGATCGGTCTTGCTGCCATTCACTCCCGGCTCGTAGAATCGTACGGCAGAAAATATGGTATTCGCATTCTAAACCCTGGAGACAACCCAATACCGAATAGCGGCTACACGCCCAAGACAGGCTTCAATATCGCGGTACTACTGCCGAGGCTCGGGCGTGTGTCAAAAGACGAGTAGGAGGACATAGTATGAAAAACAACATTATCCAGATTGGCCAGATCGGGTTCGGTCGGATCGCGCAGGGACACAACCTTCCGAATGTGCTTCCGCACTCGAATGTTCGCGTCATCGCAGTGTGCGACGTCGACAGAAACAGGATGGCCGACGGCAAGCGGTTCATTGAGCAATGGTATCGGGACCGTGGCACCGACGGGGGTATCCCGGACGTTCATGTCTATTCCGATTACCGCGATATGCTTGCCCGTTCTGATCTCGATGCAGTGATCATCAGTACACCCGATCATGCGCACATCGGTCCCTGTCTGGCCGCGTCTGACGCTGGCAAGGACATCTACATGGAAAAACCCATGTCGCTTACCCTGGAAGAAGGCAGACGCATGAGCGATCAGCTTCGCGCGAACGGCACGGTGTTCCAGTTGGGAAGCCAGCAGCGAGGAAGCTCTCCGTGGCCCCACTTCAGGCGAGCGTGCAGTCTTGTTCGAAATGGTCGCCTCGGAACGCTTCGGGAAGTGGAGATTGGCCTGCCCGGTGACCCCGGCGGTGGCAACCCGGCTCCCATGCCCGTTCCTCCACACCTGGACTTCGACGCGTGGCTTGGAAGCACTCCGAAGGTTCCGTACACCGAAGATCTGGTGCATCCGCAGTCAGGGTACGACCGACCGGGCTGGTTACGGTGTGAGCAGTTCTCGGCAGGAATGATAACCGGCTGGGGTTCGCACCACATCGACACCGCACACTGGGGTATGGGTACTGAGTACACCGGACCCACGCTCATCGAAGCGACCGCACACTTCCCGACCGATGACCCGGAATACTCCGGTTTGTGGAATGTCCATGGTGATTTTCAGGTCACCGCTACGTACGACACTGGCGTGGTCATGCGTATTTCGGGCGACTACCCCAACGGTGTCAGGTTCATCGGAGATGAAGGCTGGATCTTCGTGACACGGGGAAGCGGCGTGGTGGAAAACGAGCCTGACGCAGGAAACCCCGATTCGCCCCTGCAGGCGAGCAGTCAGGCCTTGTTGGCAGAGTCCGAAGAGCCGCAGTCGGTTCACCTGTACGACGGCGAAGAGCAGCACGCCAACTGGATCAGATGCATTACCACGCGGGCAGAGACCGCCGCACCACCTGAGATCGCGCATCGCTCAGGAAGTGCGTGCCTCATTGCTCACATCGCCATGAAGCTCAAGCGCCCGTTGCACTGGGACCCGGACAACGAAGTTTTTATCGATGACGACGAAGCAAATGCAATGCGTGCCCGCTAAGGCGTCTCATAACCTGCGTATCGCTTCTGCCCCCTCGCCTCAGGCGTCTCGGACCGAGGTGGCGGAGTGTGTACGCACGGGAATCAGAACCCGGTAACGAGCAGATCGACCGCAGCGATGAGCTCGCTGCGGATAGTCGCTGCAGAGCCGACGGTCTCGCCGAGCAGTGAGGTCTGGACGGCAGCGATCTCTGAAACGACCACGACGCACGGAGTTTCACACACCGTAAGCGGGAGATGGAGTCTGGTCACACGATCGTGCGTCGGCGTTCAGGTGCACATCAAACTGCGCCATATAGGTGTACGCTCAGAACGACCGGAGGCCGTCGGAAAACACGCCACGCTCGCGAACCGATTCCGCGTATTCGGAAAGAGCGTTCCTGTTCTC